>CALGJU010000225.1 GCA_937928685.1 uncultured Granulosicoccaceae bacterium | reverse complement strand
CTGAAGGCTTTTCGTCCGACTCTGCATCTTTTGCAGTATCGCCATCAACGGGTTCACCGTCTTCAGCATCAATGACGTCATCATCATCTTCATTTACTACCCTGACAAGCTGCACAAGCTTTTCATCATCACCAACTCTGATCAGCCGGACGCCTTGCGTGTTACGACCGAGCACACTGATGCCTTCCACGGCGGTCCGAATTAACGTGCCGTTGTTGGTGATCAGCATTACTTCGTCACTTTCCTGCACCTGCGTTGCACCCACAACAGCGCCGTTGCGCTCTGTGGTTTTTATATCAATAACCCCTTTACCGCCACGACCTTTAGCAGGGTACTGGTCAGTTGAGCTACGTTTGCCATAACCATTTTCGGTGGCAGTAAGAATTTCACCCTCTTGCTCTACAACAATAAGGGAGATGACTTTTTCGCCTTCTTCAATTCGTATACCACGCACACCCGCCGCTGTTCGACCCATCTTGCGTACCGCGTCTTCCATGAAACGCATTGCCCGACCGCTGCTTGAAATAAGTATGATGTCTTGACCGCCATCGGTAAGCGCGACGTTGATCAGCTCATCATCCACCCGTAAATCAATAGCAATAATGCCGTTTGCGCGAGGCCGTGAAAAATCTGCCAGTGAGGTTTTCTTAACCACACCATTGCGGGTTGCGAAGAATACAAATTGATCTTCTGTATATTCACGAACGGTTAGTACCGCACTGACTCTTTCATTTTCTTCGAGCGGCAGTAAATTAACGATAGGTCGACCGCGCGCTCCACGACTGGCAATCGGAAGCTCATATACCCGCTTCCAGTAAACTTTACCAACACTGGTAAAGAACAGCACGGTGTCATGCATGCTGGCGACAAACAGTTTATCTATGAAGTCTTCGTCTTTCATTGAGGTGGCAGACTTACCCTTGCCGCCGCGCTTTTGTGCTGTGTAGTCAGACAATGGCTGCGCCTTGGCATACCCTGCATGTGACAGCGTGACTACCACATCTTCATCAGAGATTAAGTCTTCGACCGTCATCTCTGAGTAATCAATCATGATTTTGGTACGGCGCTCATCACCATATTGCTCGAGCACTTCCTGGAGTTCATCGCGAATCACTTCACGCAGGCGATCAGGATTTTCAAGAATTTCCATGAACTCTTCAATGCGAGTGAGTATCTCACGATACTCTGCAATGATTTTATCCTGCTCAAGACCGGTTAAGCGATGCAAACGCAGATCTAGAATGGCCTGTGCCTGAGCCGGGGACAGATGGTAACCGTCTTCAAGTAAGCCGAATTCTTCACCCAGATCATCAGGCTTGGAAGCAGCGGCTCCTGCTCTTTCAAGCATGTCTACCACACTGCCCGGCTTCCAGACACCGGCAACAAGCTTCTCTTTGGCGACTGGTGGACTGGGGGAACTTTTGATCAGCTCGATAATTGGATCGATGTTGGCCAGTGCGACAGTCCAGCCCTCAAGAATATGGGCGCGCTCACGAGCCTTTCTCAAGTCAAAAATAGTACGACGCGTCACCACTTCACGACGATGCCTGATAAAGGCATTAAGGATCTCGGTCAGATTCAATAAGCGCGGCTGACCTTCTATCAGTGCCACCATATTGATACCAAATACGGTTTGCAGCTGGGTTTGCTTGTACAGCTGATTCAGCAGCACATCACCGGCCTCACCGCGGCGCAGCTCAATGACCATGCGCATGCCGTCTTTATCAGATTCATCACGCAGCTCTGTGATGCCTTCAATCTTTTTGTCTTTTACCAGCTCTGCAATCTTTTCAAGCAACCGCGCCTTGTTCACCTGATACGGCAGCTCGGTAACAATGATGGTGTCTTTGCCGGTCTTTTCGTTGTGCTCAACGTTTGCCACCGCTCTTACGTGCACCCGTCCGCGACCAGTCTCATAGGCCTCACGAATGCCGCGCGCGCCATTGATGATGCCATGGGTCGGAAAGTCAGGCCCCGGCATATGCTCCATCAGCTCAGGCAGGGTGATCTCTGGATTATCCAGCATGGCCAGTGTGGCGTTAATGACCTCGGTAATATTGTGCGGCGGAATGTTGGTTGCCATACCGACGGCAATACCGGAGGAGCCGTTGATCAGTAAATTCGGTATGCGTGCAGGCAACACTGCAGGTTCTGATTCCTGCCCGTCGTAGTTCGCGGTGAAATTGACCGTGCCCTTGTCCAGATCGGCCAGTAGCTCATGGGCGATACGTGACATGCGAACTTCGGTGTATCTCATGGCCGCCGGTGAGTCACCGTCAATCGAGCCAAAGTTACCCTGCCCATCCACCAGCATGTAGCGCATAGAAAACGGCTGCGCCATTCGAACAATGGTGTCGTAGACGGCGGTGTCACCATGCGGATGGTATTTACCGATGACGTCACCGACGACACGGGCAGACTTTTTATAGGACTTGTTCCAATCGTTACCGAGCTCGCTCATGGCGTATAAAACGCGCCGGTGAACAGGCTTCAAACCGTCTCTTACATCTGGCAGTGCACGACCCACGATGACGCTCATGGCGTAATCGAGATACGACTGGCGCATTTCGTCTTCGAGATTTACCGGTAAGATTTCTTTTGCAAAATCAGACATTTTTACTCAGTGTTGACTCGGGGTTACCGTTGCAGGAAAGCAAATTTGGAGGGGCAGTTCGTTAATCCCGAATTGTACCACACACTCCTTATTAATAGGCCAGTTTTAGCGCCACCAGGATTGATAAAAATTGAGGCCGAATTGCTAAATAACTGACGACCAGCGAGCCCTCGTGGACGCCGGGCGAAAACAATCACCACTTGCTGCCTGCTGAGCACAGCGCTATGGTTCGCGGCATGAATAAAAAGCCCATTGCCCTGCTCCCACGCTGGATCATATGCGTTGACGGTGACAATCGCGTACTGGAAAACCACGCGCTGATCATCGACAACGATGTGATATCAGATATCGCCCCCTGGCCCGAAGCCAGTGATCGCTACAGCAACATCGAAATGATCGAATTGCCGCATCAGGCACTGCTGCCGGGGCTCGTGAATTCACACACCCACCAGGCCATGAGTCTGCTGCGCGGCTACGCCGACGACCTGCCCCTGATGACATGGCTCACCGACCACATCTGGCCGGCTGAAGGCGCTCATGTTGATCGGCAATTCGTTGCAGACGGCACCCGACTGGCAATTGCAGAATCACTGCAAAGCGGCGTGACCTGTTTTAACGATATGTACTTCTTTCCCGACGTGGCGGCAGAAGTGGCCGAAGAGATCGGCATACGTGCAAGCATCGGCTTAATCGCACTGGACTTTCCAACCGTCTGGGCCCAAGGCCCGGACGAGTACCTGAGCAAAGGGGTGGCACTGCATAAGCAACTACTATCAAGCAAGCTAGTCACGACCATGCTTGCCCCGCACGCGCCCTACACCGTCTCTGAAGCACCTTTAAAAAAGATTGTGCAACTACGAGAAGAACTCGGCATCGGGATACACATGCACATCCATGAAACCGCAGCTGAAGTTGAACAGTTTCAGCAACAACATGGCATGCGCCCGATGGCAAAACTTGATCAACTCGGCTTACTTAACGACAGACTTTGTGCGGTTCATGTCACGCAAGCCAGCGACGATGAAATTGAATCACTGGCAAAGCAACAATGCCATGTACTCCACTGCCCTGAGTCAAACCTGAAGCTGGCCAGCGGCATAGCACCGATCGCAAAAATGATGGATGCAGGAATCAACATTGCCATGGGCACCGATGGTGCCGCCTCTAACAATGATCTTGACCTTCTCGGTGAAACTCGTACTGCCGGATTCATTGGCAAGTGCGAAGCGCAAAATGCCGCGGCCCTGCCGGCAGAGCAACTGCTGCGTATGGCGACTATTAATGGTGCAAAAGCACTTGGCCTCGATAGTATTACCGGGTCACTTGAAGTCGGTAAACAAGCCGACCTGATCAGCATAGATTTTAACCGCATTTCAATGCAGCCGGTATATGACCCGGTGTCGCATTTAATCTATAGCGCAAGCCGCAATGACATAAAAAACACCTGGGTCGCGGGCGAGCGCTTACTCAACAACGGCGAGCTGACCAACATCGATAGCGCGGCATTAATTAACAACGCAAAAGAATGGTCACAAAAAATTCGCGGTAGCAATTCATGAACACAGTCGACGCAAAAGAAATAGACAAATTCAGTGAAATTGCGAGCCGATGGTGGGATAAGGAAAGCGAGTTTAAACCCCTGCATGACATCAACCCGCTGCGCCTCGAATACATCAATAAACACTCACCACTTAAAGATCAGCGCGTGCTTGATGTCGGCTGCGGCGGCGGCATATTGTCTGAGTCAATGGCGCTGCTGGGTGCGACAGTTACCGGCCTTGATTTATCAGATGCAGCCATTGATGTTGCGCGTCTGCACGCAATGGAAGCCGGTGTTGAAAACATCAATTATGAGTGCTGTAGCACTGAAGACTATGCGGCTGAAAACGCCGGAACATTTGATATTGTTACCTGCATGGAAATGCTTGAGCACGTACCGGAACCAGAGCAGATTGTGCAGGCCTGCCAACAATTATTAAAGCCCGGAGGCGCAGCTTTTTTCTCAACCCTTAACCGCAATGGAAAGTCCTGGTTAATGGCGATTGTCGGTGCTGAATACATCCTGAATTTAATTCCCCGTGGCACCCATGACTGGAACCGCTTTATCAAACCTTCCGAACTTGCCAGCTGGTGTCGGCACAACAACCTGCGAACGGAAGATGTCACCGGCATGCATTATCAACCGCTCAGCAAGACTTATTCTACGGGTGAAAACGTTGATGTTAACTACCTCATGTATACCACCAACTCTGACTCCTAAACCCACAGCAACTTCCCCTCCTTTTAAACGTAAGCCATTGGCATGAGCTATCCACAAGCAGTATTTTTTGATCTTGATGGCACACTGATCGATACCGCTCCCGATATGGGCGGCGCGCTTAACAGAATGCTTGTTAAGTACTCACGACCAGTCGTGGCGGAAGCGGATTATCGTTCCAGCGTATCGCATGGCTCAATTGCTCTGCTGACACTGGGCTTCCCTGAGCTCGATCCAAAAACAGAAATGCATGATCTGCGACTGGAGTTTCTTGCCACCTACGAGCAGGATATTGCTCGCGACAGCGTGTTATTTGATGGCGTAGACACGGTCCTTAACACCCTCGAATCACGCAGCATACCGTGGGGAATAGTGACCAACAAACCAGAAGCACTTACCTTGAAACTCCTTGATGCACTGGATATGACCAGGCGCTGTTGTAGCATAGTGGCGGCCGATACCACCACTCACGCTAAACCACATGCAGCGCCCATGAAGCTGGCTTGCAACCGAGCATCGGTGGACGCTTCCAACTGCTTCTACGTGGGCGATGCCGCACGAGATATCGAAGCGGGACGGGTCGTTGAAATGCAAACTTTTGTGGCCGAATGGGGCTATATAGACGCTGAAACAGATGATACGACGGCATGGGGCGCTGATTTTCACCTGAATTCCCCCATTGAGCTGCTCGAACACCTGCAAAATGCCTGAGTATTGACACCATCGGCCACCATCACTGCGCTTTCTCGTGAACGTATCCATCACTTAAAAATACAATTCACCCATGCGTTCTATACTCACCGCACAACCCAAGCAATTGTGAGGAGTGCCCACGGTGAAATATACGTTTTCAAATTGGCCCGGCGCATGGGAGCGCCACCTGATCAGACGCTACAAACACCCGCATTTTTTTTCCTCTTGTACACCTCCTTCAGCGCAAGATATCACCGAGGCACAATCGAGAGATCAACAAGAGCTGGGTCAATTTCACCTTAGCTTAAAAGCACTGATCAGCCGCTGCACAGACCTGAACACCGAGACCAGTATTGCCACCATTACCGCAATCAAGAAAGACCTTGATAGCTGCCATGACACAGCGTTCAGCCTTGCTGCAGATCTGACAGAGCAAAAAACAGCGATCGCAACCCTTAATGAAGTCATTACCACAGCAATGCGCCGCGCACTGACAGGCGAAGATGAAGCTTTACGCCTGCGACTCATCAAAGACGAAGGCAGGCGCATGGCCAAACTCAGTCGCCTTGAGCATCCCATTGTTTGTGATCTGCTTCGCTCCGTCAGCCCTATTCCGCAGGGCCAGCTTACCGCTGCACTGCTTTCTGAATCTGACAAAGCCTATAAGGCCGCGCTGGACGTGTTGAGCATCGACAGAAAGCACTATCTGGCGACAAGAATTGATACAATCATCGAATCACTTGATTGTGAAAAATTTCTGATCCTCGCCAACCGCAAAAGAGAGATGCTGCTCGCCCGGTTGCCAGATCTGCCAATGACCAATGAGGAGCCGATACCCGGTTAGCATTCACTAACCCACCCGGCAACTTACACCTGTTGCCACCAATGCAAAAAATTCAATACGTTACCCTCTGTCACCAACGTGCTACGCGCATGGCAAAAGCATACTCCGTATCATGAGTGGCGCAGATGAGTGGATCGAACAAGCAGTACCGCCCGGCAGTGGCAGATACTATGCTCTGTTGCACAGTGATCCTGAACTGCAGCAAAAGCAAAGGCTTGTCAGCACATTAATTTCGATCTTCAGCAAGATCGGATTCCAAAGTCGGGAAATCGAAGTCGCCAAACACAAACTTGAGTGGTGGCGGTGCGAGCTTGAGAAAGAAACGTTCCAGCATCCTGTCATGGTGGCACTCGATAACGCCAACCCAAGTCCTCAAACACGCCAGATGCTGCAGGTGTTGTTAGTGTCGTATAGCATGTTGCTTCAAAGCGGCAGCCCATCTACGGATAACGAGAATAAACACTTTCACCTGCATACCGGCGCTGGTGCCTGCCACCTTCTCTGTGACGCCGACGGAGAAATTGCGGCGTTAAATGACGCTGGCACAGTCCTGTCACGCCTAAGGTGTTATCGGCATCTGCGATTACATGTCGAAAACGGTTTGTTATGCCTGCCGATGTCATCACTTGAGTCGGCCAACCTCAGCCCTGCAGACCTGACCCCCGACAGTGGCAACAAAAAGGTGTCAGAATTTTTAAAAACTGCGCTGAGCGAGCTTGAAGTCGACATGCACCAGTCCCTGCTTGCAATGCAGCAACACGTGACAGAAACTCAATTTGAAGAGCGAAAAAAATACAAATCGATATTCGTCTATCTATCGCTGCAAACAAAGTTGTTGCAGGCAATCAGGAAAGACGGTGCGGAGCTGCTGGAGAAAGAAATTCGTCTCACCCCCATCCGCAACTACTGGCACGCACTACAAGCCGCGAGACAATTCGAGAGAGTGGCCAAAAAAAGCTGACAGTTCGCTGCCTACTCCTTCAGGACTCCATACAGCACAATACTGTGATCCTGAAGCTGATAGCCCAACTCACTGGCAATTTCACGCAGACGCTCTTCAAGTTTCTCGTCTTTGAATTCTGCCACCTGCCCGCTTTTGATACAGACAATGTGATCGTGGCTGTCACCGGTATCAAGTTCAAATAGTGCCTGGCCGCTGTCAAAACGGTGCCGGGTCACCAGGCCTGCCGACTCAAACTGGGTCAGCACCCTGTAAACTGTGGCCAGACCAATCTCGGTATCCTCAGCCAGCAATGCCTTGTATACGTCTTCAGCACTCATGTGGTGCTCTACGGCATTTTCCAGTATTTCAAGTATCTTAAGGCGTGGCAGCGTGACTTTAAGACCGGCACGCTTGAGATCAGCCGTCGGACTAAGAGGGGATCTGTCGAGTAACTTGCTCAAGTCGCATTCCAGAGTAAGCGGGGAACCTAATTGTACACCACAGACGGCCACCACAGTAATGCTTCAAACCGTCTACAAGCTTTGTTTAGTGAGCTTAAAGACCAACTAAATTAGTCGGATTATTCGATCCTTACTTCAAACCACACCGTGCCGCCGGCACCGGCTGTAAGCGCACCATGGAATTGCCAGCGCACCGCCCCGTCATACCCTGAAACATTGCTTGCGCCTGATGGCTCCATCACCTGACAGCCGACAATACCGTCTGGCAGCGTTGCAGGGCACTGCACCGGCGTCTCCAAAATGGAGTATGCCGGCGTACTATCAGTGACCAGAACTTCTGTCACCGAGCCCGTGCCATTGTTGTTGAAATCAATGGCGTAGCGCAGCACATCACCAGGCAGCGCTGTGTTTCGCGTGGTCACCGCCGCACCGTTGCTGACATTTTGCACTGTTTTGGAAAGTACCAGAACGCCCTCACCCAACGCTACCACACGGGTGATGTCTGTGAGCTCAAGATAACTTGAAACTCCATGACCACTTGCTATCGGGTCCGAGTAATTCAGACTGGCCGCGACAGTAGTTGAATAAGTATCATCGTTACCTGCGTTCCCCGGAATGAACACTTTGTTTACCACACATATAGATGAGTTATAGGTAACCGGAATTGATCCGCTCACAACCACCTCTCCACCATCGATCATACCGTTGCAGTTGGTATCGAGATACAACACCGCACTAAAGCTCGGGTTGTTGGGCGAACTGGATTGATCGGCGTAGGAAAACGTCAGATCACCATTGCTCTTCGGCTGATACTGATGGGCATGAAATACAACAGTATCCGGATTATTTTCCGCCACACTGTTACTGAGCCATGTCGCTTGTTTCACTCTACCGAAATCTATCTGGTAAGCACTACCGACGGATAAATCAGGGTTGAAAAGCACGGTACTGTCAATGACACTGCCGGTAGCACCATTGGAAAACGCTTCAGAAATAGACTGATAGCCGGGTGTTGCCACTGCAATCACCTGTACCTGCGTACCCGCCAGCGCCACGGGGATTGATATTTCATAACTACCATCAGTGTTGGTTACCGCGGTATCAACAACCACACCGTTATTGTCGCGTAGTGCAACCACCACGCCACCAAGAGGCCTCTCACCACCACTTTTCTGCCCGTCATGTGCTACACCGGTAGCACCGTTATCTTCAAACACCACTCCCGTAACAGCGAACGCAGCTTGCAAGGAGACTATTGTCGGAGACTGTTCATCCGCGACACCATTCCCATCCGGATCTACATCGTATCCATCTACAGATTGATCCGACAATACATTTCCCGTTGGTGTTAACGCAAATATATCTACCTGATTCGAATACACACCATAGCCTGACCCCGTATTGGACAGGGTGCTGACCTCCACAGTGATACGAATCACAGCCCGGCCTCCTTCACTAAGACTGCTATTACTTGCTGCGTCAATTAAAGTTGAGCCGAATCCACTACCAGTAAAGGCATTATTCAATACAATAGTTCCCGGATCGATCTCCAACACAGGTGGCACCAACACACTATAGTTGCCCGCACCGAACACAGCATCAAGGTCATCGACCAGAGACAGGTCATCAAGATTCGAAGAACCGGTATTGACTACATTAAACCAATACGACACTACAGAACCGGAGGCGATTGCACGCTTACTTATACCTATCCCCGGACTTGCCAACACCTCTATCGGGGTCGCGTCCCCTATTGCAGCGGTGGTCGGAAAATCAGATAACACCGGTGGCTCACCGGCTATTTGTGCCACCGCTTGATTAGTGCGGGTGCCCACACCGACACTCGGGGGATACATCACATCATATTGCACGGTTGCCGTGCTATTCGCGGCCAGCGTTGCACCGGTAACCGTAAGAAGGTTGGTATCGGCATAACTGTTCGCGGACCCTCCGATCGGATTAAGCAATGAACCGGCAACATAAGTTCTTGTGTCCTGCAAATTATCCAACAGATCAAAGCTAACCGGTGAGGCCCCCGCGTTAACCAGTGATAACGTATAAGTCACCGAATTACCGGGCTCAATCTCTAATGCGGACACCGTCTTCTGTATACTTACACCGTAGGCACAGGAGGCACCGTCTGCAGACACCGCACCCGGCAGAGTACTAAGCAACGTGCCGACCCCTGTGCTGGCATCTATCTTAAATAGTTCATTTGTATTTTCAGTGTGGGCGTACAACTGCCCCCAATTATCTGCCATCAAACTGCTGATACGAGCACTGACATTCCCGCCGATGGATGTTACCGCTCCTGTCTGACTGTCAATAGCAATAAGACCTTCAGCGGCGGTATGACTTAACAGACTACCATTTGGGTGAGCCACTATATCGCCAACATCACGTCCATGCACACGATTAAATAACACTTGCGGCGGATTGGTGCTGACGTCTATCTCCAGCACCAGGCCACGTTCACCGACCGGTATGGTTGTACCGCTCGAAGCCGTTGCGCTGGTATCGGTGACTACCACATAATTTCCGCTGGCGGTAAAAGTACCACCGACAAATTGATCTGACACAACTGGCATGGTCATCGTGTTAGGACCACGCTCCGGCACACCAAGATCAACCACCTTGCCGTCAGCATCTATGCGAACCACAGATCCGATCTCAGGCACACCGAGCCCATTGTTAGATGCAGTGACGATGGCATATAGATAGTGATCAGTAGGATGGTAAGCCAAACCGGTATAACTGTAATCGACAGAAGGTCCATAGCTGATGCCTGTGAACTCCGTACGCGTGAACGGCGACACATCAGTATTTACTTTATAGAGTCGCGTCGAACTACCCGCCTCTTCCAGCTCATACAAGCTTGCATCACAGGCAAACGGTGTTCCGGACAGTTCAGGCTGAACCAGAAGTGAGGCACCATTACTGATAACACCAAAAGGAAGTTCATTGGTGGTGACACCAGAGGTGGTGTTTACCAGATCACCGGGCATCACAGCCGTCACATCAGCGGCGACGACACAAGTGGCGTTTCCAGTCATTGTGCCATCAGTAATATTTAAAACATCGCCCCCAATCACTGTGTCGGTACTAAACGCAAAACCGCTACAACCCGCCCCTGTCACTGTGATGGCAGACGGATCAGTCACCAGCGTCATACCGAAGGGCATGGTATCGGTGAGGTTGACTCCCGTCAGCGTCGTGGTGCCATTGTTAGAAATCTCAAACTGCATATTACTGGTGCCACCATGGGGTATGATCGCCGGTACAAAGCTCTTACGAATGGTGGCCAGAGGTCGATCATTCGGCACAATCGCAACGCCCGTCGGATTCGGGCTGACGCTCAACCCATAGGTATAAGTATCAATTAATGCGACATTACCGATTCCACCAGAGTTAAACACACCCCAGTTGTGATCACCATCATAAATACCCAGCTGATTAAAGGCATTCGGTGCGGTGCTGTTTAAAACAGTGGAATCATCCCAATAAATAGTGGCAGGAGTATCAATTCCATTCGGGTTTGCAAGATACATTTTTAATCCAACATCATTGGGGCCACCGGAAGTTTCTACATCATCTGCAGAAAAATGAAACTCCCCGATTCGCACACTGAGCTCTGCTGTATACGCCCCAAGTGGTACGACATCTCCATTATTGTCTCTGCCATCCCATGGCACCACATTCGCACCGGGCAGCGCTATACCACGCAGGAATATATCTCCCTGTCCGTAAATCCCGTCTGGTCCTCCACCAGTGGGACTGCTGGTATCGATGATAATCTCATACACAGCAGATGATATATAATCGGTCGTATAATAAAACGAACCATTGCCTCCAGAGGTAATCGCGTTATCAACATTATCGCTATCGAGAAACTCCAACGGGGATACATTAAAACTGCTACTCGGCGCCGGGTAGATCTTTTCCGGATAGCTCAGATAGATCGGAAACTGCTCTACAATAGAATTACCTGAGCTTGGTACACTCATTCCAGCTACCACATCACCCGCAGCGTTGGGACTGACCACACCAAGATTATTCGCTTTCAAGCCATAGCCGAACCCCGCAAAGTTATTCAGATCAAGTTTCCAAATGTAGTATGTATCGACAAAACCTCCATCTGCTACCACGTACAGATCTGCATCAGTCGAGGCTGATTCTGCAAAGGAACCCGCCCAGAAGTACCAGTAATCAGACCATAGGCGACCACCATTTTCCTTCGGATCTATTTGATCAGTGACATTGTCAGTCACTGTGACGTCGAAGCGATTAAAGATCGTACCGTTAAAGTTGGTTAAATGAACTTCATAGGTACCCGTGGTGGTGGTGGTGTGTTGATGTGCATTGCTCGCCACCGGATCAAAGGTACCGGTAAAGTCATCGTTACAATTGACATTGGAGTCCGTTGTTGACGTGTTATATACACGGGTGCCAGATGGATCAAATATTCTTATTCGCAGGTTACTGGTATTACTTGTTCCACAGGCAAGTATATTAATGACTTCACCGGCAGCCAGAATATCCACACGTAGCACGCTACGATTCGCGCCTACATTAGTTTCGTACAATGGCTGCCGATAGGACAACCCTTCGAACAGACCCATCTGCCAGGAGCCCTCGGCCTGTAAGCCCTTAAAAGGTATACAAAAGAAAAGCAACGCCACAAAGGTAAAAAAACACTGGCGAATGCTTGGCCAAGATGCAGTTAAGTAAGGCATATCAATCAATCCTTACCATAAACTCAACAACGACCGACGCACCCGCCGCAAGCGTAGGTAGTGAGGCAACAATGTCACCTTGAGCACCAGTCAATGGTTCAGCAAGCGTACAATTTAATTGCGAGCAGCCAGCGCCGCCATAGTAAGAGGTAAAGGTTGGAGTCGCATCCGCCACCACTACATTCAGTACCGCCTGGCTTCCTGAATTTATTGCCGTCAGTCGATATCGGACACAATTGTTACCGGGCTCAACCGAGAAAGCGCTCATTGTATAGCCACTATCAAGAATACCGTCACAACCATTATCCAGCGCCTGTTCCTTGGTGACTGATAGTTCACCCGAGCTGATATTCGTAATATCCGTCACTGACAACGACTCAGCCCCCCAGGTTGCCGAAAGCTGTGAAAAGTTAAATTGACTATCAACTGCCGTTCCGGGTGCGAATACTTTTACAAACAGAGTTTTCGATTCACCTGCGAACAACTGAGTAACACTGACCGTTACATCAGCAGCACTCAATACTCCATCGCCATCAATATCCTCGTAAATAAGAGAGCTCCAACCCTCACTGGCAAGGCTGTCTGTCACCGTCAGGGCAATGTTGTTCACATCGGTATTACCGCTGTTTACCAGAGAATGACTATAGACATGCGATCCACCAGCCTGGGTTTGAGCTTCCTGGTTGATTCCCAACAACACTGATTCCTGACCGGTAACTATGACCTGGTCGTGTTTGATGTCGGTCACTGTGTATCTATCATTTTCCGCCTTAAAATAGATACTGACAGCCAGTGGAGTGGCTTGAGCCGGCACGGTAAGGCTGGCCTGCACCAGAACATATTCACCCGGTGCAACCACGCCGGTGCTAGTGACTACGCTGTTGTCCGTCAGGCTAAATTGAAGCTGCCATTGCGCTGGTAATTCAATACTTGAAAAATCACTATAAACACTGGCTGACAGATCAAAATCCATCGGAAAATCGCTGGTGTTGTTGATATAAAGGTCTACCACCGCAGTCTCGCCGGGCGCTACACTCACGGACGATACGGGTGCGGCTTCCGGCCCGGTGCCAACACCTATGGCTTGCGCGCTACCGACTTCAGCCACATTGGTAATATCTATCGAACCCGCGGTGATATTACGCAGTCGGTTCAACATAGCATTAGACACACCGGCATTATCAGTGGAGCTCGCAATGGTCGACACGTCAAAAAAAGCGCCACTGTTATTACCCGTAGTGCCAGCTGGCAACACCACTTGCAGGACAATCTCGTAGGACGCACCCACGGCCAGCGGGCCGGTATCTACTATGCCGTTGCCAGTGGTATCAAGTAACGGAGTTTGCCCATCAGATTGCAGCACGCTAAACAATGTGCCGGCCGGAAAAGTAGATATTGCAGTAGTGATATCAAAAGTGTCTGTTGCGTTACCCAGATTCCACACTGTATTTTTAAAGTAGACCGAGTTGCCGGACTGCAGATTCAACACAATACACTGAGCAGAGTTCTCCCACCCATAACCATCCCCATCCGGATCAGGATTACTCAATTGACATTCTGGCAGATTACTGCCTGCGCCGAACACGCTATCGAGTATTTCCCGCGGCTCATCCGCACCATCAACACTGGTAACGTTCGAGCCGTTAATGACTACCGCTGCACCCTGCATCACTTTGAACGGCACCGGGTTGCTATTGATGCGCCCAATCAACGCACCAGCGGTGGTGTATTCGATCTCTGCGACATTAAAAAGCACCGATGAAAGCAGACCGCTATCTACGGATACCTGAAATTCAACGTATCCACTCCCGCCTGCCGCAACGTTGGCAATAATTGCCGTGACTTGATTACTTGAAAGAGCATCACTATCAGTGTTTGCCTCTGGCAAAGCTGTACAGCTACTGTCATACGCACAGTACCTTAGCCCTAGCTGCGCATCGTTTGGATCAGCATCTGTTAAAACAACAATACCACTCTCACTCCAGCGTCCGCTTGCTGGCAGATAGGTCATCCCTTGCGGCAATGCGTCAATAAGCGTGACGTCAGTGGCATCCACCGTACTGGTGTTGCGGTAATTAATGGTGACAGTAAAAGGCCCACCGGGTGAGGCTCCCTGCAACGAGCTGATACTTTTTGTCAGCTCGATAACAGCAGAGTCAGTGACTGTCACTGTGTCCGTATTCAGCGCCGTCACCGCATTGTTAAACAGGCTGTATGCAGTGACCTCCACCAGCGCCGCCGCACCATTGGCTGTGCCCACTGGAATCCCGCCACTGATAACTATGCTCTGCGATTCACCGGGTTCCAACAGGTAACTGGTGCTGATCGGCAGATAAGCATCTGGCAGTCCGTCTCTGTCGTCGTCTTTATAAATGACAATATTGTTGAGATCATAGCTATCGGCTGCCCCGTTCACAGCAGCAAGCGCGAAACTATCGGGTCCGTTGCCAGTATTGATCAAGGTGTGTGTAAAGTACAATTTCTGACCAGCAGCACCCGGCTTACTTTGATTACTGGTTAGTTCAAACGCCGCCACTTGTTGAATTACCGTCTCTACCACATTGGAAGTTGCTATACGACGAACGCCCTGTGTATCGCGGTAGGAGGCGCTGGCCTGATTAACAATCACCGTGCCGGCTTTGGTCGCCGCAATAGAAGCAGTAGCAACCAGACTGCAGAACACAAGCACAACCAGCATGGCCAGGATGATGCCATCCGGACCGCTGGCACACCTGCTGTTTGGCTGCAGATAGGTCAAAGCGATTAGTTCTCTGTAAGCCTGATCAAGGGTTGATTGGCAACCGGTGTGAGATCAGAACGCATCAACAGCATCTCAACCCGCCGATCAACATCAACCGGTCCAGAGGTAATTTCTGTCAATGGAGAATCCTCACCGTGTGCCGACCCGACGATCAGCGCCACATCTAATCCAAGTGTTTTGTTCAGGTAGCTACGAACTGAGTTAACCCGGTTGGTTGACAATGCCTGATTGTAGTCACTGGACGCTTGATGATCAGCAAACCCTTTCAACGAAATTTTGTATCCCGCTGGTAGGCGCTTTAAGGTGGCGACATTTACTTTCAAAGCGTCGATTGCCTGCGAAGATAGTTCATCAGAATCAGACTTAAAATACACGGCAGGCTCCCAACGAAATGACTGCGCCGGATATTCAGGCACCACACAAAACTTGTCATCGTATTCTGCAAACAGTTCCTCAGTGCTGGCACAAGCACTGAGAATCAGAACCGCAATACACAGCGCTGATCTCAGCAATGCACTCTTTACTGGATTTTTTACTTCAACCATTGAAATAACTCCTCATCGAGTTTGTACTGCAAGCCGATGCGTCCGCCTTCAGCGTTGTATTTTTCAGCGTCGAGCTCTTCATCTTTAAAACCCACCAGGTTATAACCCAGGCTGAGACGCAGGTTTTTATTCAATGTGTAGTTAACCCCCATACCCATCGAGTATCTGACCTCCGCAAAACTATTGGTAGAAAGAGCACCGACCCCGGTATCGATATTCAACCTTCGACTCAGATCAAAGCTCAGTCTGGCGTCAGCCAGCATCGAAAAGTCAGTCACCATTATCTGATCGTATTGACTGGTATCGTGCTTAAGTCCTACCCGACCCGATAGTGTGGTGCTCTCATCGACCTGCAAATTCTGATGTGTGGACAACACATGCGCGGTTCTTTCAACGCCACTCGTCACACCTTTTTCCTGCTTCAACTTGTACATAAACAGCATGTGGTGTTTATTATTGTATTTCGGGCGCCTGGCAACTGCGGCAGTAAAAGAATGCCTAAGCACCGGGTCAGTGCCAGTACTTTTCTGATGGCTGTAATTGTCTGAGACGATAGCTGTCCAGTCTCTGTTTATTCGCGATGCAATACTGGCGCGTAATCCGTAATGATCACTGTCGTGTGTATGTCGGGTTTCCAACCTAATCAGTCTTCGGCTATTCGGATTACGCGTATCGACAATTCCCAATGATGCAGCAATTGAATCTGAATTGGCTGCCCCCAGCCTTTTAATAAATTCAAACTGTGGGCTAATGCGAAGACCCTCGGTAATCTCATAGTCACCACGTACACCGCTGGCGGTTTCGTAATCACGGGATTCAAACGCGCCGCGCATCCTGTATTCAGAATAAAGGCGGGTAGAAGGCAGTACTTTCGATTCAACGCCAAGTGTGAATGATTCAGACTCATGATCCGCAGACAATCCCCCCACGGCGAGCAGCGTGTTAGTCATCTCGTAATTGGAATAAGTAGTTACATCTTTGTGTAAATTAACCTTGGCGCCCACCGCAATACGCCTGCGTTCTGCCTGGCTGGTATCCTGTTCATACTCTATGTTCGTTTGCCCGCTCTTTCCTAACCAATTAAATTTACGTCGAAGGCCGAGCACCGTTGTTAAAATGTCTTCGTTATTGCTATCGGACTTTTGTTCAATCTGACGCAATCCCGCGCGAACCTGCCAGTCTTTAATCTGTGTTTCAATAATCGCACTTGCCGTATGACGATCGTCCCGGGTAATCGAAGAACTGCTTCGATTCACATCGAGTAACAGACGCGTGCTGCCTTTCAATTTTTGACTATGTTGAAGTCTGGTTTCAGTTCGACCAGACGCTGTCGCCGCTCCGCTGTTGTCAAAGTTCTCATCCGCATACATTCTTGTCAGGGTGGTAGTGGCTGCATTCTTTTGTGACCACTGATGGTCAATGGAAACACGGTGAGCAGAACCGGACCCCTGCCGCTTTGAATTCGAATTCGCCACACTTACCGATATGCTGGTCTTTTTACCAAGCTTGTAGTCACCATAAAAACCAACGAGTTGTCGGCCTTCTGAAGAGTGACCGTCGTACGTTACGCTGGTGCCAAACGACAGACGATCATTAACAGCACGATCAAAACGAACACCGGACACCATATAGTTTGTACCGTCACTTTCAACATCATAGGTGACGCGAACAAATACTGGGTTCTGCTCGCTATCGAGAGTCGGTATGGCCGAGGCAAATGACAAATACCCCAATTCATCATCGATAGTGTAATCACCCAATCTACTGAGGCGCACCGAGTCAAGTACCAGGCCGGGGTTTTCTCTACTTCGAGTAATCAGATCCACTGTTTCGCTGTTAGGCACTATCGGATACTGCTGCAGGCGATACAGCAACGCGCTTCCATTACCCGGAATCTCCTCTACAAGGTTCCGGTTTTCTTCCTGTGCTGCAAATACACGGAGCGTATTCTTGCCATCCTGGAACAGGCTATTCAAGCCAGTTAAAGTTCTATTGATTCGCGCAAGATCTCTTCTGTCAGATCCCGCGTCTGTCATAAAATCACCCCACATGACGCTGTCCTTATCATGCTCAACGCGTACATACAGTTTGCTTCGACTTTGCGCCTCAAACCCACGTATAGAGGCATCACCATGAATCGGGTAATGCAACACAGGGTTGAGGTCGCGTAACAGCTGCTGATTACTTTTCTTATCTGAATCGTAGGACAGAGTTAAATTGTATTTATCTTTGACGGTACCTTTCACGAACAGCGCTGCACGGCTTTCAAAACGACCCTGTGTATCAAGGTTTCCAAGATCAGTAGAGGCCGAAAACTGCCCCATACTGCGGGTAGAAAAATACCCTCCCGCCTGGATAAAACCGGATACTACCAGCGGCCTGCTTTCTGCCACCTGATGAAGCATGAGTTGTTCTGAAAACTTACCCGTGCTCACGTCGACCCGCACCTCACCGGTCACAGCGGATGGTTTGTAGTGCAGAGTCCGCACTCCGTTTTCAATACGCACTTGTCGACCCGGCTCAGTATCCTGAATATCAGGCTCAGCCCAACTGCCATCGCTGCTGTCTACGGTGATGTAGTAAACCCCAAGCGCCGGGTAACCATTTTCATCCAGAATACTGACTGTTATTGGCAACACGGACCGGCCGCCATCGGCAGGAACCGTCAGCGTCTCAACCTCTAATTTTATTTGTGTTCCTGAAGATGGCCTTTTAAATACCCCTTCAGCCAATACACGTTGGTTGCCAAACGGCCCCGTGCCTTTTATCTCTACAGTATTTTCACCGGCATTAAGTTCAACACCGTACCAGGCAATCACCTGTGCTTTTTCACGCCGATTAACCATGCGCTCACCGATCTGAGATGCCGGCACCGCTTTATCATTTACATATAAAGTAGGCTCGATACCCGCTCTGACCACGGCCATAAATCGTCCGTTAACACTCAGCTCACCGCGCGGCCATAACCAGGTCCCCTTCTTTGCCTGCGCTTTAGTGATATCGGCCACAATTTCTTTCGCATTGGCCATTTGCTCTTTATTCTTGTCATTCTCGCCGTTGGCAGCAGTATCACTATCGATATCAAGTGAGTCATCATCACGGGCTCCAAAATCACCTGTGATCGCACCTGCATCGAAATCTTCCGGCCCGTCGAGGACGCCATTCGATAAGTCACCATCAGTAGCTCTCACACGCGATCGATTGTTATTACCTTCGCGTTGATCAAGCTGGCTTAACTTTTCAGCGTGCTGCAGGTTCCAGCTGTTGTCTATAGATTGATTGCGTTGCTTAAGTTCACTAAAAATTCTGGCACTGTCTTGCTTCGGGCAACCCGCAGCAAAGTCTGCCCGGTGAAAATCCCCTTCCGAGAGATCAACAAATCGGCTACTGGCATCGGCTGCCTGCTCTACCGAAAGCAGCTTAAGCTCTAAGCCTGCAGGCATGGTATGACGATCGAGCTTGATCACGTACTGATCTGGATTCAACCCGTACAAGCTAAACAGCCCATCTGCGTCTGTTACCGCATAACTACCATCCTGCAAATATAGACGTACACCGCCTATAGGCCACTCTTTATGATTTTGCAGACCATCACAGTTTTGATCAACGTAAACCTTACCAAACAGTGCCGCTTTGTTCGAGAACACGCCGCCTCGACGTAACGTCACTTTGGCCTTGCCGGGCAGGGACACGGCCTTATGCCGCGATACAGTTAAGCCAGTTGCGATAGCCGTATTAATTCCGTCTCCGTCAATGGCGGCAGCCGAGGCACGCAGTGTGTAGGACAACATAATCGATTGCTTGGCAGCCAGCTCACCGACAGTGAAAACGAGCGCGCCTGCCTCTGAACGAACCGGATCTGCCATGGAGACACCCGCCAACATCGCCGTCCCGGGCACATATCGAAACCCAAACGGAAGCGTGTCTTCCACCGCCACGCGATTGAGATCTTCAGCAGATGAATTCTTAATCGCTATCGTGTAAGACACCGACTGTCCGATATCAACAATGGTCTGTGAGGCGACCTTATCAACAGCCAGCAGCCTCTCTGCTACCTTAGGGTCAAGCGGTATATCTATGGACTCCTGAGAATTAAGACTGGCACCTTTAAAAACACCCGAATCCCACGAATCACTGCCTACGGGTTGCGATGGAGTCGACGTTGCCGGACCTGCAATACCTGCGCGCCCATAAGAAAATCCATGCACGTTATAGTCTGTCAGCAAATAGGCAGGTACCACGGATGCAAAACTATATTGCACTGGTGGATTCACATGTAAATAGTATTCTGTGTCTTCCTCCACCTTGGGAAAAGTAAACTCCCCATCAGCGCCGGTGACAAACTCATAAAGCACACCCGTTACCGAATCCATTTCTATTTGATCAGTATCTACGCGCCTGATCTGAACTACCGCGCCTTGTACTGGCAACAGCGTCTTGGAGTCGAACACCACACTCTGGCGGTGAACAAAGGCCACCTTAGCCAGAATAAAACCAGCCTCCGAATTGCCAAACCTGCCGCGCAACTGGTCGTTATCAGCGCTTTGTAAGATACAGGATGGATTTGACTGTTCATAACGCGGGCTTACATTCTCTGCATTTTGAAATATCGGACAAGTCCCACCGGCTGACCGCACCTGAGTGGAAAGCTCAATTGGCGCTACGCTTCGGTACACAGTTGAATTGTGCGTTTCAAGCATCACCACATTAACCACATCACCGGTCAGCTCAGAGGTTACACTGGCTATCACATATCTGTTTCCAGCACTGTCAGTACGAATATTTTCATGGTCAATATCTTCAAGCGTCAACTGAAGATACATACCGTCGCGCATGGTTGAATAAGGGTCCGTGTCTTTGCGCTTTAGTGTGTATTGCGCCGCATTGGAAAAATCTTTGTCAGAGTTAAACTGCGGTGCCTCACCCGCATCTCTCAGCGCGCTTACCGGCTCCATAAACTGAAGGTCACCACGCTTGGCCGCCGCAAATGATGAGAAGGTGTTGCACGTTGAATTACTAACAAAATCCGCCACCCGGTCTGAATCGGAGTCAATAAAAGCGGTTGTTAAAACCGACTGACTTGTGAAGACGGTGTCTCTTACAATATGTTGCACCGAGAATGAGGCTAATTCTTCCTCCTGCAATACTCCGGGCTCAACAAAATAGCCGGTACTGATCACACGGCCGCCAGCATATGCAGGATCGCTAAACCTACTCTCACTAATCCATTCATTGTCAGCAAAGCCTTCAAGCTTTACCACATTGGTACCTGATACGGTGCTATTGACCGGATCCGAAAAACCAAAGTAATTATTATTATCCGATACCAGCACCTCAACAATCATTCCGCCACTCGGCTCACCATCAAGTACATGATTCGCCAAACCAATCGAACGCGTTCCACTGTGCTGTAAGTTCACTCGATGGGTAATTATGTCACCGGGGAATACTGTCGCATCGCACACAGGAAAAGTACTGAGTGAAATATCGAGCGTGCCCGGGCGCCCCACTGTAATAGTGTCACTAACCGGTTTAGTCTTGTCAGATTTATCTGACTCAACCGCAAAGTCAAAATTCCTCTGCTGGCCGTTTATAAGCAGGTGCGAAACACGAGCGGTAACGATAACGTCGATCGTCTGCTCTGCTTGAAGCAATGGCGTTTGATCGATCGCAGGTTCATCCGGATCAATCTCCCCGTTACGATTTACATCTAAAAATATTACCGGGGTATCAAATGCCTCGACATCAAGACTCGCATATGAGAATCGATAGCTGTCTTCGCTGTTTCCCTGATTAACAATACGATGCGGGAAGCGCGCTACAGTACCCGCATCAACTTCAAGCTCGTGCGTATTCTCAACGGCAAAGCTGTACATGTGGCCGACCGCCACACTGGTTTCATTGCTGGTTCTGAGTACCTTTTCTTCAGTAACGGCGTCTTCATAAGACAACACCGCGCGGTTAAAAATAATGGTACCTGGAGCGGTTATCGCTAAGGCACCCACGCATAAACCAAAACTCAGCAACACAAGTAGCTGAGCTTTGGTAAAAAAGGTTCTTAGTCGTAACACTGTCTAGAGACTGTATCGCAATAACAACGGGCGCCGGAGAGATCCGGCGCCCTATTACGCTTTAGCTTTAGTCGACGAGCACTGAGAACTGCACAGTGGCCTGGTTTCCTGAAACCAATTCGCCGCCAAGTCCAGAAGCAGGTGTTGCACCTAAGCCGACGTAGAACACGACCTCACCAGCACTCTCTTCGCCTGCATCATCACCAGCCAGGTCACTGACAGACCCGAGTGCACAGTTCTGGTTCAAGCAGTAGTTCATACTTCCCGCGACATAGGTTGTGAAGGCCGGGGCCGCATCACGTACCTGAACATTAAAAGCATCTGCAGCACCTTGGTTCTCGGCCACGATGCGCCAGATAATGCACTGACCCGGCTCAACAGTGGCCGGTTGAATCGCAGCGAAACCAGTAGCGTCTTCAGTACCGTCACAGTCTGAATCAACTGCCGCCAGCTTATCTATTCGAACCTTACCAGTAACAACCTGCGACTGATTCTGTGCACTAACGACATCGGAAGAAGCGACATTGGTAGCATCAATAGACAACACATCTACCTGTCCGTCAGGAGCGTTGGCAGGAGCAAATACTGTGGCTGTAATCGGCAATGCCTCACCAGCGTCCAGTGTGAACTCTGGACCCGATGCACCTATTGTAATCTCTACAGAGGCAACAGTACCGTCCGGTTGTTGTACCTGAATGGTACCTGGTGTCAGGTTACCTAATTCAGTATCAGCAACCCCATCACCATCGGTGTCTATCGACAATGTGCTGGTCCAGCCAGGCTGACTATTGGCAGAAACAACTTCATAGGTCTCTGTCGCATTACCGTTGTTGGTCAAGGTGTTTTGATACGCTTCAGTACCACCCGGATCAACTTGGGCGGAACCATTTGGTGTCAATGACGCTGCCACTACGGCACCGACGTCAATCGCCTCAAGCGTTACATCGCTTGCACCTGTATTGGTTGAGCTTATCTGAAAATATAAGGGATAGTCACCATCACCATCGCCATTTCCATCAAGTGTTTCATCGATTCCATCCGCGTCATTATCAAGCACGAAGTCACCTACGGCCTGAGTTTGGTCAGCAGGTATGGTAACTACAGCGATGATCTCAAAGTCTGTTGTCTGACCGGCAATAACCGGGGTTGTCGTGATCGGCCCACCCGTCGGGTTGCCTGCACCATCAGATAAGAAGAACTCGACTGTCCAGCCATTCGGCAGACCGTTGACGGTTTCAGTTGCGGCGTCGTAAACGCTACCGGAAGACAACTGGAAAGAGTTGCCGGAGTCGCCATCGTTATCAATAAACAACGGGATATTTACCGAAGTATTAATATCAGCAGGGATTGTATTTACCGCAGTATAGTCAGGAGCACCAATTGGATTTTCATTAGTGCCTAAAGTACCACCGGAAGCGTTGTGTATATCAATAGTCGATGCATCGATCAGAGCAAGCCTTTCCGTCACGGTATCCGTCGCTGTCGGATCTGTGGCAGAAGTAACAGTGACCACCGCATCATAGTTTCCAGGGCCATTTACGGCTGCTGGCAATTGCGCAAGGACCGTAATGGTCTCAGACCCGCCGGCTGGAATTAGCCCGGCATCAACACCGAATAAACCATTCGAATCACTCAACTGAACCGTGCCAGCGTCGTTCCAGAAGGTGAATACCGTGCCTGCAGGGAAGTTGCCACTGTTGACCGAGAGTTCCAGCACATCAGCGACGTTACCGCTATTGGTCACAAGGTTTTTGAATACTACCGTTTCACCGGCGGTAACCTGATCAACCAATTGAATTTCGTTGTCGCCGTCATCATCCTGACCGTCATTGACTCCGTCACCACCTGTGGCTTCATCAGTATCAGTGATAGACACCAATAAAGTGTCACCCACTATGTCATTCACCTGGTTTGTAGACTCAGGCAGATCTGCATTTCCATCACCGTCGAGATCAGCAATAACATGCGCGATGTTTGAAATCACCGTGCCACCTGCCACCAGAGCGGGATCATAAGCAACGGTGTAGGTAATGGTTACAGTGGCATTAGCAGGCAGACTCGCATCAACCGCACCCAACCCGTCAACTGCGGTATCAAGCGTATTGCCATCTCCGTTGTAGTCGATATTGTCAGCGACTTCGTCCAGTAGAAGCTCCGCTGGCAAAGTATCACCGTTACTGGTAATCAAGCCGCTGGTGGTTGCACTGCCAGTCACGTAAGTGGTGTTCAACGGAATCGCATCTCTCAACAACACATTGGTTGCATTTGCATTACCGTTATTTTTGATTTCCACGGTATAGGTTATTTCTGATGTCGCAGGATTATGTACCGAGCTTTTCGTTGCTATCACAACGGCATCACCCGTGACAGTGATCAACGTTTCAACCGTGCTATCAAAAGTATCAGGGCCTTTAGCTGCAGTTAGATCAGTCACACTCGCCGCTACTGCCGCGCCGGTGCCCTCTTCCGCCTGGGCCGTCAGAGTGATACCGAGATCTTCACCAGATAACGCTGTAGTGGGCACTTCGGCTCGAACTACTATGCTTTTTATTTCACCAGCGTTTAGCGTCAGACTACTGATAACAGGCTCACCGGAATCAGCCTGTCCATTGTTATTGAGATCGTCGAAAATAGTGATGCTGTCTGCATCCAGTACATCGCCACCGACAATGTCATCT
This sequence comes from uncultured Granulosicoccaceae bacterium, assembly GCA_937928685.1. Lineage (GTDB taxonomy): Bacteria > Pseudomonadota > Gammaproteobacteria > Granulosicoccales > Granulosicoccaceae. The sequence continues at coordinate 27,323 of CALGJU010000225.1, read as the reverse complement.
GCCGCAGAAAGTAAGAAGATATCGGCACCGTTACCCGTGTTTTCCAAGGTATAGGAAATATCAACAGGCTGACCGGGTGATGCGGTCAATGTCGTGTCTGTTGAGTTAACGGTAGCAGAGTATACCTGCGCAACAGTGACTACGGCCTCATTCGATTGCGCTGTATAAGAGTTACCAGTCGCATCTTCATAGCTCACGGTCGCGAGGTTTTTAATTTCGGTGCCCGCCGCAGTCGCAGCATATACATTAGAACTGGCACCGGCTGCGATCATCGCAGCCGTCAGTGGCAATAACAGCCATGCTGGATCTTTCATTTTCCTAAATTTCATCTTTCTCAATTACCTTTGTTGCTCTCACCATAATTTTTTCAACAGGTCGTATACGATGTGCCTGTTTTTAAATTGGTTGGGTTATAAAATGTGAATAGGGACTACTTAACTCGAACGCGGTACGTATAGAACTGAGTTCCGCCATCAGATTTGATAGCACTCTCTGCATTCCATTTGATATGTGTGTATTCAGCCGGTGGGATAATTTTTTCCACTACCTCCCCCGAACTTTTGGTCTCTGTTCTTACTACTGGCTCAGATTCAAACGTCTTTCCACCATCGATACTCACCAGCAGCGACGCAGCGACATCAGCATTAGCTGTATCGGAAACGTACGAAGTACCTTCCGGAACCGGTCCAACGACTGACAAACCATTAATATTGGAAGCGCCTTTGTTGACGTAGGTAAGCTGATATTCAACCAGCTGATCAGGCTCAACATCAGTCGCTGCTTTGAGGGATTCTTTATCGTCTTGAATCTCAACAATAAACGCTTGCATTGTTCCTTGGATCGGAGCATCCGCATGGCCGATCGACATGCCGATAAACGGGATCAACATCAGAGAAGCAAGAATTACATTTCGCATAGGGTTTCCTGTTAAATGACGCGGTAAGAACAGACAGAGCAAGTCCCATTCCTCACGTAGAGCCAGAAATCCCCGCAAACTGTTAAATAGGTATTAACACTTCGAATACTTGAAGAGGCTCACAGATTTCCAGCTTTTTGTAGACAGTATTGCTGTCGCCAGCGCCACAAATTTGCCGTAACATCCCGGTTCTTTGCCCTCAACCCACCTTTCTATGGCCATTGACACCTCGCCCATCATTTTTTGGCACCGACGGGACTTACGTCTGCGCGATAATCCAGCGCTGCACTGGGCGTCAAGACAGAAACAACCGGTTATTTGCGTCTTCATTTTTGACGAACACAGCGAATGGCCGCTCGGCGAAGCATCGCTTTGGTGGCTGCATCACTCACTACAATCACTTGCAGCGGATTTAAAATTGGCTGGCAATCAATTGAGGTTATTCGCGGGCGATACCGAGACCATCATTGACCAGGTCATGAGTGATACCGGCGCAAAATCAATTGCCTGGAACCGCCGTTACGAGCCACATGCGATAGAAATGGACAAGCGCATAAAGGCTCGCTACCAGCAACAAGGCATCGAAGTGCACTCGGCCGCTGGCAATCTTTGCCACGAACCCTGGCAGGTAACAAAAGAAAACAAAGACCCGTACAGAGTGTTTACCGCCTATTGGCGTGCCTCCTTGAAACACGACAGCTTGCCAGTGACCCCGACGCCAAAAACCATCGCCACTATCGGCAAAAAGCTACCCAACGAACAGAGCCTGGACGCCCTTCACCTACTCCCCACACTGCCTTGGGCCCGCGAATTTCCGTCGCACTGGACACCCGGTGAAGCAGGTGCCGCAAAGAATCTGAAGGCACTACTTAAGAGTCGGATCACCGCCTACGATCAAGCGCGAGATATACCGTCCGCGCCCGGCACCTCACAACTCTCACCACATCTGGCGTTCGGTGAAATTTCACCACGGCAGATAAACGCCTCGGTTGCGACAAAACTTAAAAACAAAACACTGATCGCAGACGATAACGTCGAGACGTTTTTAAAAGAAATTGGCTGGCGGGAGTTCGCCTATCATTTGATGTACCACTACCCGCATACCATCGACCAGCCTCTGGATGCCCGCTTTAAGAAATTTCCATGGAAAACACCCAAAACCAAAGAAATTGCGCGTTGGCAGCATGGAAACACTGGCATTCCATTGGTTGATGCAGGCATGCGCCAGCTGTGGCAGACCGGCTGGATGCACAACAGAGTACGAATGGTGGTGGGCTCATTGCTGATCAAAAATATGGGTTATCACTGGCTGCAAGGCGCCCGTTGGTTCTGGGATACCCTGGTAGACGCAGATCTGGCCAGCAACACCATGGGCTGGCAGTGGGTGGCAGGCAGTGGCGCAGACGCCGCGCCCTACTTTCGGGTATTCAACCCGGTAAGACAGGGTGAGCGATTTGACCCGAAGGGCGACTATGTTCGCCAATGGGTACCCGAGATAGCCAGTCTACCGGACAAACACATACACAGCCCATGGACAGCAAGTGCGGCGGAATTAGAGCACGCGGCTATAATACTCGGCGAGACCTACCCACACCCGATTGTCGATTTAAAATCTTCCCGGATTGAAGCTCTGGATCGATTTACTAGAATAAAAACAGCCATTAAAAACTAGTTTTAATTTTATCCAAAGGATACTCGCTGTGCCAGAACTGATAAACAACTACCAGCCGCAAGACAATGCCCTGGCAGGCAAAACGCTTCTGATCACCGGCGCAGCCGGCGGACTGGGTAGTGCTATTGCGCTGGCTGCAGCCCGGTTAGGCGCTGATCTGATCTTGTTGGATAACAACGAAAAAAAGTTAAATCAACTGCACGATACAATAGAGAGCGACGTCGGCAAACAACCAGGCTTGTATCCACTTGACCTTCGCGGCGCCACACAAGATGACTACCAGAAACTGGCAGAAACCGTCGCGGATGTTTTTAACGGACTACACGGACTCATACATTGCGCAGCAACACTTGGCCAAGTCAGCCCTATTGAGTCCATTGATGCTAAAAACTGGCATGAAACTTTTTCCATCAATTTGCATGGACCACTGTTCTTAACCAAAGCACTGGTGCCGCTAATGTGCAGTAGTGGCAATGCAAGCATTGTATTTACAGCAGATGATAAAAGCTCGGCCTATTGGGGAGCGTATGGAATTAGCAAGGCGTCTATCGTACCGACAATGAAGATAATTGCGGACGAGCTCGATACGTTGAAAGACGCAAACGAGCAGTTTCCAGTCACCTGCAATGCGATTAACCCGGGCCCTATGCGTACTGGCATCCGCAGCTCAGCCTACCCGGGTGAAGACCCGAATTCAGTCTCTGCCCCGCAAGAGAAAGTACCCGCTTATCTTTACCTACTAAGCGACGAAGCCCGAACCATCAACGGCACACACATAGAGCTATAGTGTTCACTGTGAAGAGGCCGGTTTAGCCCAGACGGCATATTCATTGCCGCACGGATCAGAAAAGTGAAATCTTTCACCCCCCGGAAACGAGAATATGGGTCGCAGGATCGTGCCACCACTGTCGGTCACTTTCTTTTGTGTAGCCGTAAGGTCATCGCTAAAAAACACCACAAGCGCCGCACCATTACCGGTTGACGATTTTAGATCAGATTGATAAAACCCACCGTCAACCCCCTGATTTGAAAACGCGGTGTACTCCTCCCCGAAATCTTCAAATTCCCATCCAAAAGCTTTTTCAAAGAAAAGCTTGTTGGCATTGAGGTCATTTGCGGGTAGCTCAACGTAATCGATTTTTTCGTGGTCACTCATAAACTCACCGTAGAGGTTTTTTCCAGCAGCGAGTTTACATGGAATGGGATGTCCGAGTAAGCGATGCCTTTTGAACAACAGCGCTCCCGAAACACAATGCCCTGTTTACCCCACCGATTAAGGTTCCACGCTAATTCAAAACGCTAATTCAAAGATGGGTCCTGGTTGACGCTAGTGTACTGGAACATAATAACAAGGCATATAATTGAGATAGCAATACAGTTCAATACAGTCATGATTACATCTATATTTGATCAAAAGTAAGAACGAAAAAAACTATAGCGATAATTATATAAAGCATTGCTTACTGCTCCTTGTCTAAAAGAGATCCGAATTTAAAAATTGCTACGAACAGCCTTTGCATTTTTTACGAATTTAAACATAAGCCACTCATAATATCAGCGACGGCCATCGCCTGATATCCGTAAGCTACCTAGCTATGCAATATATTTGGAATCGATCTCGTTGCACAAAGTAATCAACACCCGCCGTATACTTACGGATCCTTTTACACACACGTTGGTTATGGAGGAGACCGAATGAGGGCAGAATTAAGGAAGAGAAAGCGACTGAGCATTCAGTTTTTCTTCGTCAACGACGAAAGAAAAATACTGCCGGGGAGTAAACCGAAAAACCAACAACAGAGAACCCTCAATCTGATCTATACAGCACTGACAACCGCTTGATCAATGTGCTTTGGATCAACCTTGCTGGTGATCGTGCGCTCTTCCAATCGGTACCCGTGCTGGTATATGGAATTGAGTTGCCATTTATCCGTGGTGGGTAACTTCAGCTTCCGGCGCAACCTACTGATGTGAGTATCTACGGTGCGCGTATTTAACTCAGCCGATGTACCCCACACAGAGGCAAGTAAATGCTGCCGCGATAACACCCGCCCTCGGTTACGAAATAAAAACAAGGCCAGGTCATATTCTTTTTCAGTCAACCTGACTTGCTCGCCATCTACCGCTACGTGTCGGTTAATTGTGTCAAACAAGTAAATTCCATATTCGCGGATATCCGTTTCCGGCTGCGCCCGCCTCGCTAGCGCACCTATTCTGGCAAGCAGTTCAAATTGTCTTATCGGTTTAGCAAGAAAGTCATCAGCACCTGCTTCAAGGGCTGAAACGATATCTGACTCACCCTGACGTGCGGTGATAAATATTACTGGCACATCACTCACAAGACTTTGCCTGATCCATTTAAGAATCTCAAAGCCCGTCGTATCAGGAAGATTCCAGTCAAGCGTAATCACGTCATAACTGCTCTTTCTAAAGGCACGCTGAAAATCTACCGGTCTTTGAAAGACCTCACATACATGACCATGCCCCCTGACCCAGCTGCTGGCCCTGTTTGCCTGATCGACATCATCTTCGAGCACTGCGACTCGAAGTTTCTGGTTATTAGCCAACATTGGTTTTATGCTCATATAGTTTATATACCGGTGTTCCGCATGATTACTTCGCGCTTCCTAATTGATGAAGCCAACGACTCCTATTTCAGCAACAAGGGTCAAGAGAGTGCCGACAAGATCCACAACATCTAAGTCGACAAGAGTATTTTAACGGTGTGTGAGGACAGCCAGGAAGTATAAACATGTGAACAATATCGCTAGACAATGTAAACAATGCGTACCAGAGCTTTGAACAGCTTGGTACTGGAATACGGGGGGACTCGAAGGTATTACTCAGCGATTCTGAACTTACTTCTTCCTACTTGAAAATTTCTTAGAACCGCAACGCCGCTCGCCCCAACAGCGACTTCATTTTTTTCGCCAACTATTAGCCGCCGACTATTAATCACCAACCACATGTAATCACCAACCACATGGCCGCTTGCACACGACGCAGACTTTTAAGGGTAAATTATCTTTCCTTATTGTCTTTTACCAAGGTATTTCCCGTCCATCGTAAGCAAGAAATTTCCCACTGTCAGCAGCAGTCAGGGATGACAGCAATTCCACAAGACAGGCTGCCGTATAGTCCGCGGTAAATAGTTTTCCCTCTGGCACATTGCGCTGAAAAGGTGCTGACAGATCAGTATCTGTGGTACCGGGGTGCAGTGCGGTGACACACACGTTCGCTAACCGCCGACGCCATTCAATACTGATATTCTTCAGGGCCATGTTCAGAGCAGACTTAGAACATCGATAGCTATGCCAGCCTCCCAGTCGATTATCTTCAATGCTGCCGACTTTTGCAGAGATGGTGGCAAAGTGAGCGCGCTCATCATGCTTCAAGACTGACTCAAAATGCTTTGCAAGCAACAGCGTAGGCAGAGTGTTTACTTGTATATTTCGAAGAAAAAAATCCGGGTCAAGCTGCCGTATGGATTTCTCTGGTAACTGTGGGCTACCCTGAGTGGCTTCCGTATGTAACACCCCTGCAGCGTTAATCAACCAATGTACTTTGTCGAATTGTTTGGAAAAAGACTGCACGCTCTGCTCAGAAGTTAAATTCACTTGTGACCAACGCACGCTGTTTAACACTGAATCATTGGTAGGCGGTGACGAATTCCATGTCGCAACTACTGTTGCACCCGGAAACCGCTTTATACACTGATGAACAATCGCTTTGCCAATGCCACCACTGCCGCCACATACTATTATGTTCAAAATATTCCTATAAATGATAAATGAGCAATAAAGCTGCAACCATATGCGGTATCTACTAACAGCTCAAGCATGAAACCATCAACCACCCAGCACAAGTTCGTCCGAACCCTGAGTAATACGAGAATGATGTTTTCGGGCTCATTAAAACACGATATTTAAAAACACGATATTTACAACCAGCCCCTGTACAACCAGCGCTGAACGTGGCGTACCACTCGCTAACGCGTTCTGGCTTCACCGACATGCTGGACTTGATCCACTCGCTCACGCGTCGGGCTTCCCTGGATTTCTGAGTGATCAACTCTGTATTAAAAATAGCTACAGAGCCCACCTTTGAAAGAATAATATTACATAAAGATATCCTTATATGTATATTTCTTGCTATATTTCCCATATATCAATAGAAAAACCGCACCTTAGGCACTCAATCGATGAAAAATTCAAATTTATTCAACGAGTTAAACAAGAGAATACTCATTCTTGATGGCGCTATGGGCACCATGATTCAGCAGTACAAGCTGGTGGAGGAGGACTATCGTGGCAAGGAATTCAGCGAACACGGCAGCGATTTACGCGGAAACAATGATCTTTTGTCTCTCACCCGACCGCACATCATCACGCAAATCCATGAGGACTACCTGGCCGCCGGTGCTGACATTATCGAGACCAACACATTTAACGCGACCCGTATCGCCATGGCAGACTATGACATGGAAGATCAGGTGCCTCGCATCAACCGCGAATCGGCGCAGCTCGCAAGAGCAGCCGCTGACAAATACAGCACTCCGGACAAACCGCGCTTTGTAGCCGGGGTCATCGGCCCGACCAATCGGACAGGCTCCATCTCCCCCGATGTGAATGATCCGGGCTTTCGAAACGTGACCTTTGACGAGTTAGTTGAGACTTATACCGAGGCGGCTATTGCCCTGCTCGAAGGCGGTGCAGACATATTAATGATCGAAACAATCTTCGATACGCTGAATGCAAAAGCCGCTATCTACGCACTGTTGCAGTTGTTTGAAGATACCGGGGTAGAAACACCTATCATGATCTCCGGCACCATCACCGATGCCTCCGGTAGGACACTCAGTGGACAAACCACAGAGGCTTTCTGGAACTCGGTAAGACACGCCAAGCCGATATCCATCGGATTAAACTGCGCACTGGGGCCACAGGAATTACGGCAGTACGTGGCAGAACTTTCTCGCATTGCCGATGTAGGCGTGTCTGCTCATCCTAATGCCGGACTACCCAATGCCTTCGGTGAATACGATGAAACACCGGAACAAATGGTGGAGCACATTAAGGAATGGGCTGACTCTGGTTTTCTCAATATTGTGGGCGGCTGCTGTGGCACCACACCTGAACATATCACCGCATTTGCACAAGCGCTTGAAGACATCTCACCCAGAGTGGCACCAGAGATCGATATTGCCTGCCGGTTATCCGGCCTAGAGCCCTGCACCATTGATACTGACAGCTTATTCGTAAATGTTGGAGAACGCACCAATGTCACAGGTTCAGCGGTATTTAAGCGCCTGATTATCGATGGAGATCTGGACAAAGCACTGGAGGTGGCAAGACAGCAGGTTGAAAACGGCGCACAGATCATTGACATCAATATGGATGAGGGCTTACTGGACTCCGAAGCCGCCATGGAACAGTTTGTAAAACTGATTGCCGGTGAACCGGACATTTCCAAAGTACCCTTGATGATCGACAGCTCTAAATGGAATGTGATTGAGGCTGGCCTTAAGTGCGCTCAAGGCAAGTGTATTGTCAATTCCATTAGCATGAAGGAAGGTGAGGAAGAATTCATTCGCCACGCGAAGCTTTGCCAAAAGCACGGCGCTGCGGTGGTGGTGATGGCTTTTGACGAACAAGGCCAGGCAGACAGCACCGAAAGTAAAGTTCGCATTTGTACCCGAGCCTATAACATTCTTGTTAATGAAGTAGGTTTTCAGCCACAAGACATCATATTCGATCCCAACATCTTCGCTGTCGCTACTGGTATTGAAGAACACAACGACTACGGGATGGCATTTATAGAAGCCACGAGACAGCTATCTCAAACGTTGCCACACATCATGGTAAGCGGCGGAGTTTCTAATGTGTCGTTTTCATTCCGCGGTAACAACTTTGTCCGCGAAGCAATTCACTCGGTGTTTTTGTACCACGCGATTAAAGCCGGCATGAAAATGGGAATTGTTAACGCCGGTCAGCTGGCCATCTATGAAGACATTCCTGCAGAGTTAAAAGAACGCGTGGAAGATGTAGTACTAAACCGCAGAGACGATGCCACAGATCGACTGCTGGAAACCGCAGAAAAATATCGTGGTGATGCAATGGAGGCAGAAGTTCAAAACCAGGAATGGCGTGAACTACCGGTGACCGAAAGGTTATCGCATGCGCTGGTCAAAGGCATAGCCGACTACATCGAAGAAGATACCGAAGAAGCACGACTGCAATTTGACCGGCCTCTACATGTTATTGAAGGTCCATTGATGGACGGTATGAACATCGTTGGCGATCTCTTCGGCGAAGGTAAAATGTTTTTGCCACAGGTTGTTAAATCTGCGCGTGTAATGAAGCGTGCAGTTGCATGGCTGCTACCATATATGGACAAAGAAAAAGAAGGAAAGGAATCTCGCAGCAACGGGAAGATCCTAATGGCAACCGTTAAAGGTGATGTGCATGACATCGGTAAAAATATTGTCGGCGTGGTACTGCAATGCAATGGTTATGAAGTGATAGACCTGGGTGTGATGGTTGCTGCGGACAAAATCATCGAAACTGCCAAGGCTGAGAATGTAGACATTATAGGATTATCAGGCCTTATCACCCCCTCCCTTGAAGAGATGTCTCACTTTTCACAGGAGATGCAACGTCTCGAACTTGATATCCCGATAATGATAGGCGGCGCCACTACCTCTAAAATGCACACTGCGGTAAAAATCGCACCTCACTACCAGCACCCGGTGGTTTATGTTGCAGATGCATCCCGAAGTGTCGGTGTGGCAGGCAAGTTAATCAGCCATGAGCACCGAGACGCTTTCTTCTCAGAACTAAAAGAAGACTATGCCAAGGTTTGCACTCGTTATAAAACTCAGAACGAAGAGCGCAAGCTATTAAAAATTGATCAGGCGAGAGCCAATTCTTTAAAGACAGACTGGGCGGAAAATCCACCTACCCCTCCGGCAAAACCCGGTATACAGGTCATTAAAGATATTTCATTTGAAACGCTCAAGCCATATATCGATTGGACACCGTTCTTTCATACCTGGCAGCTAAAAGGAAAATACCCTCGAATACTCACTGACAAAAAACTTGGTGAGCAAGCCACAGAGTTATTTGCTGACGCTCAAAAAATGATTCAAACCTTCATTGATCGACCAGAGATTAAAGCCCGTGGGGTAGTAGGCCTATTCCCAGCCAACTCAGTCAATGCCGATGACATAGAAATATACCATCACGAACAGCCCCAATCCGTACTGGCAACACTACCAGGCTTACGACAGCAATCGCCTATGCCGAAAGGCAAACCCAATATTGCATTGGCAGACTTTATCGCTCCTTCATCCACGGGGGTGACTGACTACATCGGATGCTTTGCGGTAACCACGGGTATGGGCCTTGATCAGTTAATCGCAGAGTACGATGAAACACATGATACGTACTCCAGCATTATGGCCAAAGCCATCGGTGATCGTTTCGCAGAAGCCTTTGCCGAGTACTTACACAGGGAAGTCAGAACCGACTACTGGGGTTATGCAAAAGATGAGCAGCTAACGCAAGACGAAGTGATAGCAGAGAAGTATCGTGGTATACGACCCGCCAGCGGCTACCCGGCCTGCCCTGATCACACACAAAAACCCATTCTATGGGATTTGCTTGAAGTAGAAAAACATACCGGCATATCTCTCACAGAATCACTCGCCATGTGGCCCGCATCATCGGTCAGCGGTTGGTACTACGCACATCCAGAATCACGTTACTTCGGTGTCGGTAAGATCGGCAAGGATCAGATCCATGACTACGCATCACGGCGAGACATAGACATACAAGTGGCAGAAAAATGGATGGCAACCAATCTTGCCTATGATCCAGCTGATTCTAAAACCACTGAAAACAAAACCGCTAAAAACGCGGCGTAAATTACTTGCTCTCAATGGGCATTTCACTGAAAAAAAGTAAGTACCGGGGTGTTTCAACTCACCCCGGTGATTTACTCTCTAACCCACCAACAAGCTTACTCTTATTAAAGGCTTGTCTGGTCTTGCTGCTCCATCGCTAATCACTTCTGGCAATTCTGCCTGGCTCCTGGCTAGCACCTCGCAAATATCAGCCTGCATTATTCATGAGGATTCAGCAGTCAGAGGAAATCTCGCTAAACCGGTCAGCTGCTCGCCTGAGAAGAGTGGCCCACCACTAGCGATGCGGATCGGCTGAGATGTGACTCGAGATTTTCTCTGGTGTCGAATAGACACACTGCTAAATCGAAATAATTCGTTTATCGCCTTAATACACTGCATATAAAGACTTAGCGCCTATTTCACTGGTCGCCTTGTGAATAATGCAGGCTAGTGGAGACGCCATTGACTGATCAGTCAATGCAATCTCTTGATTTCAGCGTTTTATCGCAACCGCCGCGGGTAATTTCAGATAAGACCAAACAAGAACCCAGTTTGTGAAATCCATTTCACAAAAAAAACTAGACCCCGATCACAAAACCCGATAACACTCCCGATATTCACGCCCATTTGTATCAAGACTGATACGTAATACACATCATCACAGAGACCAAATTAGTACACTCGGCCACACCATATGAACCCGCCATCTTAAACGTCTTGGCGATTTCACAAACCTGTCAAGAATTAAATAAGGACGACTGCAATGCAAAGAACATTACTGGCGAGCGTTATCATCTTGTCGTTGAGCGCATGTGACGGAAAGTCACTCACTCTGAATGATGACAACAGCATCGACACAGCGGCAGACAACGATACTTCAGTCGTCGAAACTAACACGTCAGGCGTTAGTGAAACACCTGTATCAAACGACACCCCTGTCAACGTACAAACACCCATAAGTGACGATGCTGGAAGCAGCTCTTCGGACGGTGGTGAAACAATGACTGTTGTCGTCAACAACGGTACTGATACCACCGATGGCACAAGCAACGAGAACGGAGATAAGTACGACTTCGACTCCGACGAACTTGATGACACCAATGACGATGTAAAGCCAGGTGACGATGCAAAGCCCGTTGAAAACGTAATAAGTGACGACGCCGGCAGCAGCACATCCGACGGTGGCCAGGTCAATGAAGACACAGGCAACGATAACTCAGATAACACACCAATTGCAGATGACGCAGCAAGTGGCACTTCAGATGGTGGCCAGGTAGCTGACGACGCAGCAAGTGGCACTTCAGATGGCGGTCAGGTAGCAGACGACGCAGCAAGCGGTACTTCAGACGGTGGTCAGGTAGCTGACGATGCGGCCAGTGGTAGCTCAGATGGTGGCCAGATAGCAGACGATGCAGCCAGTGGAACTTCAGATGGCGGTGAAAGCACTCAAGGCGCTGTGAATACTGACGCTGGAGACTTTGCCTCTGACAATGCAGGTGGAGACATTCTACGAGTATCGTCACTTGCATCAGATTCTACTCGCAGCCTTTGTACTACCGCGAGTAACCAAAACAACTTTGGTGATACCCGGGTAGGTGACTTCATACTACACAACAACGCATGGCGTCCATGGCGTGCTTTTGAAGGTTATGAATGGGAACAGTGCATAAACACGAACACCAACGGCTCACTAGCCGGCTGGACATACGATTGGGGTCCTGGTCGCACCGGTATCAACGGCAACCCGAACCCTTCAGGTGACTACTATGTACGCTCATACCCGGAATTGATCTACGGTGTAAAAGATGAATTCCGCACAAGCGCGCCAAAATCAGTCACTGGCTTTCCGGTTCGTATGGATACCATGCCTAACATTCGCATTGACTACTCATACGATGGCCCACAGTACGGCGACTCCCGCACGGTTGATGCTTCGAACAATGCTCGATTCCCGAATGGTACAACCATCTCCGGTGAGCGTAATGTTGCTATCGAATCTTTCCTATACAACGCCGATGCCGCAGGCAACTGTTCAGAAGGCATTGTGACTCGCAACGGTGGTTCAAATCACGTCTACGAAGTGATGGTATGGCTTGACGCCGGTGCGGAAAGGCTGCCAGCTGGTCCCAATGATTTTGTTGCCGACCTCAATATCCGTGGTGAAGCGTTTAAGGTTTATACCAAAGGTGCAGACCCCCGCTACATCGCATTCGTCGCGCAAAATCCACAGACCACAGGCACGATCTACTGGAACGATTTCACCGATTGGGCACGTGAAAATGCACACGTAGTTCGTGAAAGATTTGGCGCACGCAGCAATTCAGTTCAGATCCAGGACAACTGGTGTGTTGCCAACATCATCGTTGGAACAGAGATCTTCTGGGGTGCCGGTAACATCAATATCTACGACTGGACTATTACCCAGAGTCGCTAAAAGACCACTACCCAGGTAATAGTTATAGCCGGCCACTGTGCCGGCTATTTTTTTGTTCAAATAACCGCATTGCACAGCTGGCATTCGAACAGGCAGCTGCTCGTTACAACAATGTACAACCAATGCCAGAATTTTTAGTCACCACCAGACTATCGACTTCAAAAAAAGCAACTTCAAAAAAGCAACTTCAATAAAGTAAACAGCTTGTCGGCAGTGCTCGACTCGTTAGGTAAGTTGCAAAAAAAATGGCGAATAACATACAGTCAGGAACATTGCACTCCTGTCCTGGCAGGCGCACTTACTCATATTATTTGCACTTACTTATGTTAGTTAAAGTAAAAATATCCCGCAGACTGCGGGATATTTATCAACACATTTAAGTAACAGACTACATGCTAGCCAAGTTTCTTATTTAGCGTGCGCTTAGTCTTTGTTACAGAGTTTGCGGCTTTCGCTGTAGTACGGATAGTTGAGACAGATGTCATTTCCGGAAGATCTTCGACCCGACGGCGCTCAACTTCAAGCATTGACTCAAGCTCAAGAATACGGCTCATCAGTTCCTGGCCAGCTCTCTGACGCTCAGTCACCAGTGACTTCTCAAGTGCTATGATTCGCTCACGAAGCTCAGCATCACTCATTTCATACGTAGTGATGACTTCATGTAGCTCTACAATTTCACGCTGCTGCGCATCACCATCACGACGTCCTGCTTCTGATTCTGACTTAGCCGCTGCCAGTTGCTCTTGAAGCTTTTTAATTTCAGCGTCAGTGCCTGCCAATCGCTTTTGCAGCTCCTGATTTTCAGATGCCAGATTTTTCATCTCAAGACGCTGAACTTTAAGATCAGTATCACGAGTATTCAATTCATCACGTGCAGCAGCCAAACGCGCTTCTAAGTCTTTGTTTGCCTGCTCGGCACGGGTCGCTTCAACCTTTGAATCGGCCAATGCAGATTTACTTGCTTCAAGCTGTTTTTCGAGATCGCTAATTCGACCATCACCGCAACTGATCGCTTCACTCAGGCTAGCTACCAGTGTGGATACATCTTTTTCAATCTTGTGTCTTTGATTAACAGTCAATCGTGCGTGCATGTTGTTACCTATTAATGTGTGTTGGAACGTATCGATAGCCGGCTATAGCTCCCGACTGACAGCGTCTACATTGCAGTTCGCAGACCAAATGCCACGCTGATACTCACATAACGACAGGTAAATACCAACGCTTGAGAACCGTGTAACACTGTCTTGGTAAAAAGCGGAAAACTACGCATCGAAATAGAGCACAACTTGATCGATATGGGCAAGAAAGTGAGACGTGGTATTCAATATAATGAAGCCAACGTCTACTTGCATTGAAACCAAAACTGGAAATGCAAACAACAGCAACTTAGCGCCCATTGCACGGACCTTGAGAAGTCCAATGGTTTATAGTTCGCCCACTTAGCAAGCGTTCTTATTCAATCTGGAGATTTTCATGACCGTACTAGCCTGTGTTACCGTTTCAATGTTGTGCTTAGCCATTATCTCAAGAAGATCATCAATCTAATTGGGCACTCTCATTTGTTACTTTGCTTCAGCACGATAAACTCCTAACGGCGCATTCAATTCACCTGAATACCGGAAGCTCTCATCCCGACGGCTGAGCTTCCGCAGCCAAAAAACCGGCACTCAGTACTTCAACCCACTGCAAAAGCCTGTTACCTTCCTAAGCCTCAAACTTCCACCACTACGCTGTCAAAAGACTTTGCGAGGCTGACTCACCCTATGGCCAATGTGCTCTACGACGCGCTGCTCGCGCCGCACCAAACAAACGATAAGCCATTACTGCTACTCAAAGATCAGGAAGCTCTGCGCTATCAGGATCTGATCAAACTGGCAGCACAATATGCCGCACAGCTTTCTGCGATAGGGGCAAAAGCCGGAGACAGGGTCGCCGTGCAGGTACACAAGTCTGCTGAGGCCATCGCGCTGTACGCCGGGTGTCTACAGCGCGGCTGCATTTTTCTTCCCTTGAATACCGCCTACACCGCTTCAGAAGTGGAATATTTCGTTACTGATGCAAAACCCGTGATTCTGGTATGTGATGACGCCAACAGAGACGCTCTACAACCCATCGCCGACGCCAATAGCTGTCAACTGGCTACATTAAATGCCGACGGTAGCGGCAGTTTTCATCAGCAAGCGAGCGCGCTGGCACCGACAAAACATATAGAACCCCGTGGTGCGGATGATCTTGCCGCTATTCTCTATACCTCCGGCACCACTGGCCGCTCAAAAGGCGCGATGCTGACACACCGGAACCTACTGTCAAACACTGTCACTCTGGTGGATTATTGGCAGATAAGCGACTCTGACGTGTTGCTCCACGGATTGCCGATCTATCACACGCACGGTCTGTTCGTCGCTACCAATACCACCCTGTTGGCGGGGGCAAGTTGTATCTTTCTGCCGTCGTTTAATACTGATGACTTTGTCAATTACCTGCCACAGTCGACCATGATGATGGGCGTACCAACTTTTTACACGCGATTGTTGGCAGACGGTCGATTGACAAAGGAGCTGGTGAGCCACATGCGGTTGTTTATTTCCGGCAGCGCGCCATTGCTTGCAGAAACCCACGAATCGTTTGAGTCACTCACCGGACAGCGCATCCTGGAGCGCTACGGCATGACAGAAACCAATATGAATACCTCGAATCCATACAGCGGTGAACGGCGAGCAGGCACCGTCGGCTTTGCACTTCCCGGAGTCGAAACACGAATTGTCGACCCGGAAAGCGGCGCCATGACAGGCACCGATGACATTGGCGTGCTGCAAGTCCGTGGAGAAAATGTCTTCAATGGCTATTGGCAGATGCCAGAAAAAACCGCTCTGGAATTTACCCCCGATGGTTTCTTCATCACCGGTGATCTCGCCAAGCAGGATGCCGACGGCTACATTCATATTGTGGGTCGAGACAAAGACTTAATTATTTCAGGTGGATTCAATATTTACCCCAAAGAGATTGAACTGGTGCTGGATGAGCAGGCAGGAGTAGTAGAATCAGCGGTTGTCGCAGCCCCACATCCGGACTTCGGAGAAGGCGTGGTAGCTATTCTCGTCGCCCACAACGGACAAACAATCGATATTGAAGCCGTGAAAATCGAAGTAGCCACCACCCTGGCTAAATTCAAACAACCTAAGAAGTACATTGTTCTGGAAAAGTTGCCTCGCAACACCATGGGCAAGGTACAGAAAAACGTTCTCAGAGATCAGGTCGCAGACAGTTTTTCTTAATTCACCCGGCAACAAGTTGCCGATTTTTTCAGGGCGATCTATGGAATGGGAGGAGCGGACAAAAAATCGAAAAATCCACCTGGCCGATGATAAAAAGCAGGGACGCTCTTTAGGCCGGGCAAACCGGGAGGAATTTCAATGCGTTCCGGCTGGTAGCAGTGATCACCTACGGCATTCTCTGCTAATTCAACGTCTTTAGTTACCGTACATCGACGGGTAAATTCTGTATTGCAAATGGAAAGCTAGCGCGTTAACGATTAGACTTGAGGCTCAGATTGAACCACTCTCCCCCAGCAAAAAAAACTAAAATATAAATGCACAGTTTTATACCCGGACAACGCTGGATCAGCGACACCGAAAGTGATCTTGGCCTCGGCACCATCCTAAAAACCGAACACCGTCTCGTCACGATCGTATACATGGCAAGTGGCGAAATCAGAACTTACGCCACTGAAACCGCACCACTGACCAGAGTTCAATTTGGTGCCGGTGATCGCATTCGCGCCGCCGACGAGACAACTCTCATTGTCAACGAAGTAGAGGAAATTGACGGTCTGCTGGCCTATCACGGCGTAAGCGATGACGGGTCAAATGCCACCCTGAGTGAGACCCAGCTTGATAATTTCATGCAGTTCAATCGACCTTCTGACAAATTGTTCAACGGCCAATTTGATAAAGAGCGCCGCTATCACATTCGCCTGACCACTCGCGAAATCCAACAGCGACTTGCCCGCTCCCCGGTGCACGGTTTGTGCGGCGCCCGCGTCGATCTGATTCCGCACCAGCTCTATATTGCCAACGAAGTATCGTCAAGACTCCACCCCAGGGTGCTGTTGGCGGACGAAGTGGGCCTGGGTAAAACCATTGAATCCGGTATGATCATCCACAGCCAGTTGGTTCGTGATGCGATATCCAGAGTATTAATAGTGGTTCCAGAACCACTATTGCATCAGTGGCTGGTTGAAATGAAGCGCCGCTTCAACCTTAGATTCAGCATCATTGATGAAGTAATGTATGAAGAATCACTGCCATCCGCCACTGACGGCAACCCTTTTCTTGATCGGCAACTGGTACTTACCACCCTACCGGTCTTGCTATCTGACGATAAAATCACCGACCACGCGATTGACGCCGGCTGGGACACCCTCATTGTCGATGAAGCACATCACCTTGAAACACCGGATGAAGCCGCCGAAACACCAGGCTACGACTGCATAGCCGCATTGGCAGCCGCCGTGCCTTCACTGATGCTACTCACTGCTACCCCAGAACAGATGGGCCACAAAGGTCACTTCGCACGACTACAACTGCTCGACCCACACAGATTTGTATCGCTTGACCAATTCACCGCTGAGGAAGCCAATTACCGATCTCTGGCAGATGTTGCCACCGCGATTGAAAACGGCAAGGCACTCAATAGCGAACAACAGGCGCTGGTCGACTCTCTGGACTTACCAGCTCCAACCGATACGCCGGATTCTGACGCAGACGAGCAAGGTCTAAGCGCCACCGATCAAACCATCAATGCACTGATTGACTATCACGGCACTGGTCGTGTCATGTTTCGCAACACCCGCCGTGCCGTGACTGGATTCCCTGAACGCAAGTTCGAACCCTACATGCTAAATGACGCCGACGGATTAGTAGATTGGCTGGCAGATAAAATCTCCGAGATTACTCCGGAAAAGCTACTCCTGATCTGTAAATCAGTCAGCCACGTAGAAATGTTAAACGAAACCCTCAGAACACGCTTCGGCATTCATGCTGCCGTCTTCCATGAAGAAATGTCTATCGTTGAACGTGACCGAGCGGCCGAATTCTTCGCAGATGACGAATCCGGCAGCCCCATTCTTCTGTGCTCAGAAATAGGCAGTGAAGGCAGAAACTTCCAATTTTTACACCAGATGATTCTGGTTGACCTTCCAGACAATGCCGACCTGTTAGAACAACGTATTGGTCGCCTTGATCGCATCGGCCAAAGCCAGGAAATAAAAGTGCTGGTGCCCTATGTAAAGGCAAGCCGTGATGACTTTTTACAACACTGGTATCACGAAGGTCTGAACGCATTCGAACAAACCTGTCAGGTCGGTGAGCTGGTTAAAGCAGAACTAAAAGAACGTTTTGACAACGCCCTCAATGGCGATGAAGACATCAACAAACTGGTTGACGATGCCAATGTAATTGCTCAGAAGCATCGTGAAAAAATAGAGTCCGGTCGTGACAGACTATTGGAACTAAGCTCCCACAAAGAAGCCGTATCAAGTGAACTGATTTCAGAAATAGACCAGTTCGATACAGAAAATATATTACAAAAATACATGGATCAGGCGCTCGACAACCTGGGTGTCGATGTCGAAGATCAATCCACCCATGCCTATATCATTAAGCCCGGTGAGCACATGGCAGTCACTGAATTTCCCGGGCTCAACGAAGACGGCGCCACGGTAACTTTTAGAAGGCACGTTGCGCTGGCCCGCGAAGATGTCCAGTTTCTCACCTGGGAACACCCGCTGGTAGAAACTGCCATGGAACAGATCATCTCTGGCGGATTCGGCCAGGTATCCGTTGGTGCCATGCAGAATGAAAAATTGAAGCGAGGCAGTGTGCTGCTGGAAGCCCACTACGTATTTGACTGCCCTGCCCCCAAATCTCTCAATCTGGAACAATTTCTAAGCGGTGATCTACTACGCGTCGTGCTATCGAGCGACGGCAGCAACCTGACAGAAGAATTCGACCACGAAGAATTGAATGAAGCCTTCCACGCGATAAAACGACCATTGGCCAAACAGCTGGTTGATGCAAAGCGCCAGGATCTTCAAACAATGATTACATCGGCCGAGAGCATCGCCAACAGTGAGCTTGAAACACTAAAAACGCAGGCTATTGAACAGGCAAACGCGCAGCTAGGCGCGGAACTCAGCCGTTTGACGCAACTTGCCAAACGCAATGACTCAGTGCGTGAAGAAGAGCTTGAAGGCCTCAAAGCCCGCATGCAAGGGTCTGTAAAAGCACTGGCCCAACTGCGCTGTGTGTTAGATGCGGTACGAGTATTTGGTATCGCATAGGAATCGATTTGTTATTCACGCCGCTTCGCTTGCAGCGCTGAAAGCGCATAGGGTCGCACCTTAGATACTTTTGCAAGATACTTTAAGTATGTCATTCCGCGGCACAGGGGCTCTTCGCTACAGCCCTACGACGTGCCGCGATCAAGGAAGCCCGACGCGTCAGCGAGTGGATCAAGAACAGCTGGTCAGATCATTGATCTCTGCTCGAGCCATACGTAAAACCTCACAGATTCACCTTGAGGAAGCAAAGCACGAAGCATCAGGTATCCGGCAGGTTATTCAAGGCAGTAAAACAAACTGACCTGTTTTCCAGCCACAAGCAAGGTAAAATACACCACATCGTGTCAGCACCCGGAAATTAGGCCTAGCCAATGAAAATCGTATCATTTAATGTCAACAGTCTACGCCTGCGCTTTCATCAGCTGGAAGCACTGATAGAGAAACACCAGCCAGACATCATTGGCCTACAGGAAACCAAAGTCACCGACGAAGAGTTTCCGTTGGAGATCATCCAGGATTTTGGCTACAGCGTAGAATACCACGGTCAAAAAACGCACTACGGCGTGGCACTAATGTCACAAACCCCATTCGAATCCGTCGTCAAAGGCCTGCCTGGTGATACCGATGATTCACAACGTCGTTTAATCACAGGCACAACTACCACCAACAGTGGCAAAAAAATCACCGTCATGAACGGCTACTTCCCCAATGGCGAAAAGCGTGATCACCCCACCAAGTTTCCCGACAAAGAAAATTTCTACAAAGGCCTAACCAAGCTTCTGCATGCAGAGTATAAAAACGATCAACCCCTCGCTGTAATTGGTGACTTCAATATAGCACCGGTCGATGAAGACATCGGCATCAGCGCAAACAGTGTAAAAACATGGCTTCGCACAGGCCATGTAAGCTTCCTACCAGAAGAACGCGAATGGTTCGAAACACTAAGCGCGTTTGGTTTAGACGATACCTACCGGGTGAAGTATCCCGATTCGAAAGAGTTTTTAAGTTGGTTTGACTACCGCACACGCGGCTTTGATCGTGAACCGAAGAGCGGACTCAGGATTGACCACTTGCTTACAACCAAACCACTCACAGACTGCCTGGTGGACAGCGGCATGGATTACGATATCCGGGGAATGGAAAAACCCTCTGATCATGCTCCGGTCTGGAGTGAATTTGATTTTTAGTGATGTCTGGCCATGCGGCAGATTATTTCAAAAAAAGGCGTAGACACGCGATCGACGCTAATGCCGTGAAAACACTTTTTCGTTAGTTTTTGCGATAGAAAAAGCCCTCCGCCAACCCCGACTGCGCATGGAAAACGCCATGGATGGCGCGCCGCTCCCGTTGGGCACAGCAAAATGCCATACCTTAAAACGAGGCAAGCAAACAACAACTGCCCCACGCTCAGCACCGACGGACAAACACAAGCCAAACGCGGTAGAATACTGCCTCCTCAAAACCGGAACCCCACGCTTTGGCCATAAATAAGATACTCGTCGCCAACCGCTCGGAAATCGCTATCCGCGTTTTTCGCGCCGCTAATGAGCTCGACATCAAAACTGTCGCCATCTGGGCGGAAGAAGACAAACTCGCGCTGCACCGATTCAAGTCAGATGAAGCCTATTGCGTTGGCCGCGGCCCGCACCTTGAAAAAGACATGGGTCCGATCGAATCGTATCTGTCCATTGAAGAAGTGCTGCGCGTCGCCAAACTCTCGGGCGCTGACGCGATTCATCCAGGCTATGGTTTGCTGTCAGAGAGCCCGGAATTTGTTGATGCCTGCGATGAGGCTGGCATTCTGTTTATCGGCCCGAGCGCTGACACAATGCGCTCATTGGGCAATAAAGTAGCCGCTCGCAACCTGGCCATAAAGGCAGGAGTGCCGGTGGTACCCGCCACAGCCCCACTTCCCGATGATTTACCCACCATCAAAAAGATGGCTGCAGAAGTAGGCTACCCGATTATGCTGAAAGCATCATGGGGTGGCGGCGGTCGCGGCATGCGGGTTATTCGTTCTGAAGCCGATCTGGATACAGAAGTAGAAGAAGCCAAACGCGAAGCGCGGGCTGCATTTGGCAAGGATGAGATCTATCTTGAAAAGCTGGTAGAAAACGCCCGCCATGTCGAAGCCCAAATACTCGGCGATACCCACGGCAATATTGTGCATTTGTTTGAGCGGGATTGCTCGGTACAACGACGCAACCAGAAAGTGGTTGAACGCGCACCGGCACCGTACCTAAGCGATGCCAAACGTCAGGAAATCGCAGACTACGCACTAAAGATTGGTGCTACCAGTAACTACAAGGGTGCTGGTACCGTCGAATTTCTGATGGATATTGAAACCGAAGAGTTTTACTTTATTGAAGTGAACCCGCGGGTACAGGTAGAACATACCGTCACCGAAGAAGTGACCGGCATTGATATCATCAAAGCGCAAATACATTTGTTAAGTGGCGAAGTCATTGGTACGCCGGAATCCGGTGTGCCACCCCAAAAAGACATCAAGCTGAACGGCCATGCAATGCAGTGCCGCATTACCACAGAAGACCCGGAACAGAATTTCATTCCGGACTATGGTCGCATCACAGCTTATCGTGGTGCGCAGGGGTTTGGTATTCGACTCGATGGCGGTACCGCCTACTCCGGTGCGGTGATAAATCGCTTTTATGATCCATTACTTGAAAAGGTCACTGCCTGGTCGCCTACGCCGCAAGAGACTATCAAACGTATGGATCGTGCTTTGCGCGAATTCAGAATTCGCGGTGTCGCTACCAACTTAACTTTCCTTGAAAACATTATCACTCACCCGAAGTTTCTCGATAACACCTATACCACTAAGTTTATAGACACCACGCCCGAGCTTTTTGAGCAGGTAAAACGCAAAGACAGGGCAACCAAATTATTGCACTACATTGCCGATGTCACCGTCAATGGCCATCCGGATGCACGCGATCGGGTAAAACCTCGTAGCGATGACAAACTGATGGAAGCGCCATGGTTTGACTTGCCTGTCATTGACGGCACCAAACAACGATTAGACAAAGACGGGCCTGTGGCTTTTGCTAAGTGGATGCGAGAGCAAAAACAAGTATTAATCACCGACACCACCATGCGTGACGCACCGCAATCGTTGCTTGCCACACGCATGCGAACGTATGACATTGTCAATGTAGCAGCAGCTTATTCTAAATCACTGCCACAGCTGCTTTCACTTGAGTGCTGGGGCGGCGCCACATTTGATGTGAGCATGCGCTTTTTAACCGAAGATCCGTGGGAACGATTGGAACTTATAAGAGAACGCGCGCCTAACATTTTATTACAGGCATTAATACGCGGCGCAAATGGTGTGGGTTATACCAACTATGCAGACAATGTGGTTAAGCACTTTGTTAAACAAGCTGCCGCGGGCGGCGTTGATCTGTTCCGTGTGTTTGACTGTTTTAACTGGATAGACAACATGCGTGTCTCAATGGACGCCGTGCTTGAGGAAGACAAACTGTGCGAGGCAGCCATTTGCTATACCGGTGACATGCTGAACGATGCCAAGCCCAAGTATCATCTCAAGTACTACATCGATATGGCCAAAGAGCTTGAAAAAGCGGGCGCACATATTCTGTGTATTAAAGACATGGGCGGTTTAATGAAACCGGCTGCTGCACAGGTGTTGTTTAAAGAGTTGCGTCAGGAGGTAAGCTTACCGGTGCACTTTCATACACACGACACCTCTGGCATTTCGGCAGCCACCGTACTCGCAGCGATATCAGCCGGTGTTGATGCGGTAGATGCCGCCATGGACGCCTTATCGGGTGGTACATCGCAGCCTTGTCTTGGCTCTATAGTCGCAGCACTTGAGGGCAATGAACGAGACCCTCAGCTTGATCAAAACGCGATTCAAAAAATCTCGTTCTACTGGGAGTCTGTAAGAGCGCAGTACGCGGCATTCGAAAGCGACCTGAAAAGCCCGGCCTCTGAAGTTTATTTGCACGAAATGCCAGGTGGTCAATTTACCAATCTTAAAGAACAAGCACGCTCACTTGGACTTGCCCCCCGCTGGCATGAAGTAGCACAAACCTATGCAGACGTTAACAAAATGCTTGGCGATATTGTCAAAGTAACCCCCTCTTCAAAGGTCGTGGGGGACTTAGCGTTGATGATGGTGAGTCAAGACTTAACGGTTGAAGATGTAGAGCATCCTGACAAAGAAATTGCGTTTCCCGATTCCGTTGTCTCTCTAATGAAAGGTGAACTAAGCCAGATCCCTGAAGGCTGGCCGGAAACACTGCAAAACAAAGTGCTGAAAGGCGAAGCACCGTTGACTGAACGCGCCGGTGCCTCGATCCCACCGGTTGATCTGCCAGTGACCAAAAAGGAACTTGAAGAAACGCTACAGCAGGACATCACTGAACAGCAATTGGCCTCGTACAATATGTACCCGAAAGTGTTCACCGATTTTATCGGGGCGCAGAATGAGTATGGTCCCACCAGTGTATTACCTACCCGGGTTTACTTCTATGGCATCAAAGTAGCTGATGAACTGCTAATTGAAATTGAAAAAGGCAAAACACTGGTGGTGCGATGTGTAGCCATTGGTGAAACAAATGAGAAGGGTCTGGTCAGAGTGTTCTTTGAAATGAACGGCCAACCGCGCTCAATCCAGGTACCTGATCGTATCCACGGTGCACCTGGTGGCAATGTCACACGAGCCAAAGCTGACCTTGAAGACAAACTTCAGGTGGGTGCGCCCATGCCCGGTGTTATCTCAACTGTGAACGTCAGCGCCGGTCAGAAGGTTGAAGCGGGTGATGTGCTATTGTCGATCGAGGCAATGAAGATGGAAACCGCAATCTATGCCGAAGCATCTGGCGTAGTGAGCGAGCTGTTAGTTAAAACTGGCGATCAGATTGATGCTAAAGATCTGCTGGTAAAACTTAGCGAAACCGCTGAAGCGTAGTAAAAAACGGTAGTGGCAGAGCCAGCATTCGCGGCCCTGCCACTTTTACTACATTGTGACCTGACTACTGAATAACAGCATCAATCACATGGACAATCCCGTTATCCGTAACAATATCCGCAATAATCACCTGCGAATTATTCACGTACAACTCATGACCTCGAACCGATAGGCTGACTGTCGCCCCGCTGGCAGTGTCTACTGATCCGCCGGTAAGTGACAACGCTGTCGTTGAATCAACAGACGCACCCGCGATTACATGCGTGAGCAATATGTCAGATAGAGTATCAGTATCCGACAACAGTGCAGCAATGGTATCGGAGCCCAGTGCGGCAAAGGCATCATCTGTCGGTGCGAACACCGTGAATTCCGCTTGCGCATCAGCAAGCACCGCGTCTAGCCCGGTCGCCTGCAAAGCAGCTACCAATGTATTGAAACTCCCATTGGCAATCGCGACATCAACGATAGTGCCACTGGCGACTGTGAGTGGACGTGGAAGTATTACACGGTCAAGCACATGTATTACCCCGTTACTGGCATTTATGTCTGTCGCTATCACCTTTGAGGCATTCACGTACAGCGAACCGTCATTTATAGATAGCGCCAGCTTTGCGCCACCGGCATTATCAACTGCAGAACCCACTGCACTTAATGCTGTGGCGGAATCAATACGGCCAGGCAAAACATGATTCAGCAATATCTGCTGCAGTGCCGACGGATCAGCAATTAACGCATTAATTGCATCAGTTCCAAGCTGCTCGAATGCCTGGTCATTGGGTGCAAATACTGTGAAATCAGTACTATCGTCACTCAACACTGAATCCAGACCAGTGAGCTGAAGAGCGGTAGCGAGTATTGAAAAATTGTTTGCAGCTACAGCTGTTTGCACCAGATTACCAGCGGCGGGGGCCGGATGCACCGGTGTTACGGCAGCAGGCCGGCAAGAGTCAAGACCATTCCATCCCCAGCCATCACCGTCGATGTCTATACATTCACCTTTCACTGGTATGAACGTATCAATACGACAGGACTTAACACCGTCCCACCCCCAGCCGTCACCATCGGTATCGATACACACTGACGTGTTAACAGTAACCGTTTGTGCAACAGCAGTGCTGTTTAGTGCCAATGTTGAAAGTGCTATACAAGAGAAAGCTGCAATGAGCGTGCGCTTCGAGCCTTTAGTTATCATGAGAGTTCCTTATGTTCACGAGGTTGAATGCCAACAAGCGCCTCTATCCATAGACTTTCGACACTGTTGTTTGATCAGCCATTTGCCAACGACAAATGCTACGCCCATGATCAACTCAAGCTCAACTACATGCCGTGAACAAAGAGTGTTCCGGCAGTGATTGCCGAGTGAAAAATAAGTGAACGCTCTAAACATAAGATATAAATCTTATTGTATAGCCACCTCATAGATGAACTTTCTACCCCTGAATCTGCTACCTCAAAAACTTAAACCAACGACTATTTTCTAAGAGCGCAGTTAAGAACTGCAAGCCTATCGAGCCATTGAATAAAACTCATCGTTCGGTCGCATACCCATCACGTTGACCATTCGATTTGAAAGACCGAAAAAACCGGTAATCGCCCCAATGTCCCACACGTCTTCCTCAGAAAACCCGTGTGTGGCCAGCGTTTCATAGTCGGTAGCATCCACACGCGCACCGCTGTCACAAACCTTCATGGCAAAATCAAGCATCGCACGTTCACGGTCAGTGATATCCGCTTTACGATAGTTGATTGCCACTTGATCCGCTATCAATGGGTTTTTAGCTCTGATCCGAAGCACCGCACCATGTGCGACCACACAGTACAAACACTGATTAGCCCCTGAAGTAGCCACCACTATCATCTCGCGCTCAGCAAGACTCAATCCACTCTCCTTTTCCATCAATGCATCATGGTAGGCAAAGAACGCCCGAAACTCAGCAGGCCGGTGCGCCAATGCTAAAAATACATTGGGAACAAAGCCGGCTTTCTCCTGCACCGCCAGAATCCGCTCCTGCATGTCTTTTGGCAGTGAGCTAATTTCAGGTACCGGGAAGCGACTGATCGGATGGCTCATAGAATTTTCCAGTGGGTGATAGAGTAGCTGAGAGTCTACCTTATCAACCGTTCACTTTGGCAATCAGCGACAGTACCCATCTGACAGAGCTGGAAACCGACGCGTCAGCGAGCGGATCAAGTCCCCACACGTCAGGAAACCCGAAGTTCAACACATCGATAATAATATTGCCGGAACCTTCCGAAGCGTGTTTAATCAACGGTAATATCTTCAATCTACCACTGCTAAACCAACCCGGCACTCACACTATGAAGCGTCTACTCACCCTGCTCTTTTACCTGTTTCTAGCCACTGGCGTATCCCACGTTTCTGCAGACATAGAACGATCAGAAAAACTGACTTATGAGATAGAAACAATCACCAGCGGCTTAAGTACTCCCTGGGGTCTTGCCGCCCTGCCTGGCGGAGGAATGCTTATCACCGAACGAAGTGGATCGCTCAGGTTACTGCAGGCAGATGGCAACCTTCACCCGGAACCAATCACAGGAGTACCGGATGTCGCTACAGGCGGACAAGGCGGCCTGCTTGACGTGGCGATTCACCCTGACTATCAAAGCAATGGCTGGATCTACCTTTCCTATTCCTCCCCGGCAGCTGCGCAAGAACCAGGCAAAGGTGCTAACACAGCGTTGATGCGAGCAAAGATAACAAATCATCAACTGGTTGATCAGCAACACTTGTTCAAGGCACTGCCAAACTATCGAGCCGGACGACACTACGGTGGCAGGATCACATTTGATAATGACCACTATGTCTATCTAACTGTGGGAGACCGCGGTGGTCGCGATGAAGTACAGTCACTTGACAACTACCGGGGCAAGATATTTCGACTGCACGATGACGGCCGTGTGCCGGGTGACAACCCTTTCGTCAATACCGTTGGTGCGACTCCTGAAACCTGGTCGTGGGGGCATCGCAATCCTCAAGGCATGGAGAGGCATCCCGTCACCGGTGAGATCTGGGCTCACGAACATGGCCCTAAAGGCGGCGATGAACTCAACCGGATTGTCGTCGGGCAAAACTACGGCTGGCC
>CALGJU010000224.1 GCA_937928685.1 uncultured Granulosicoccaceae bacterium | reverse complement strand
TCGTCTCATCAATCAAAATTATGCGCTTGCAATGCTTGCTGCAGGCGAGACGATTGTGTGGGCCTGCTTGTTCTATGTCTTTCCTGCGCTACTGTTGCGCTGGGAGATTGCATTTTCATGGTCAAAAATACAACTCACAGGAGCAATTACGCTCGCGCTGCTTATATCTGCGATCTGCTCACCATTGTTTGGCAGGTTGATTGATCGTGGATTAGGGCCGACTATTATGACGCTTGGTGCAGCACTCGGTGGAGTCTGTGTATTTTTAATATCCTATATGTCTGCGCTATGGCATTTATATGTTCTGTGGGCAGTGATCGGTGCTTGTTTGGCCGCTTGTTTATACGAGCCTTGCTTTGCACTGCTCACACGTGCATTCGGAAAGGAGGCTAAGCGCAGAATTATAATCGTGACACTTGCGGCAGGCTTTGCCAGTACCATCAGTTTTCCTGCAGCCCACCACGTGGCCAACCATTGGGGTTGGCCAGTAGTGACTCAATTGTTTGGTTTGGCGGTGATATTAACCGGTGCACCGTTGTTGTATTTCGGTGCTTCCGCAGTTGAACGCCATGGTGTTGCGGTGGGTCTGCAGGCGCGTACTGAATCTGCTGCTAAGCGTGTAGTAAAAAACAACACCAGAGCTTACTTAAGCCAGCCGGTGTTTCGCTATTTGGCGATTGCATTCGCAATGCTGGCTCTGGTTCACGGTGCAACTCTTCACCATCTATTACACATTCTCGGGGATCGTGGCTTGCCCCTTGGTTCATCGGTGCTGGTTGCCAGTTTGATAGGTCCAATGCAGGTGTTTGGCAGAGTGGTTATCACAGTGCTGCAAAACAAGTTGAGCCATATGAAGATAGCCTGTGGCTGTTTTCTATTTATCGGGTCTGCAATGGCGTTCTTGTACCTGGCACGCTTTGGCTTGCTTTTCGCGATTCTTTTCGCCGTGGTGTTCGGTGGTGGTTATGGGATTGTCAGTATCATTCGACCGGTAATCGCCAGGGATCTTTTAGGTGATGATGACTTTGGCGCGAAGTCAGGATTACTGGCGTTTTTCTATCTGATCGGATCGGCGGCTGCGCCGTATGCAGGCTCTCTGGTGTGGGCTGCAGGTGGCTATAACGCGCTCATGATTTTGCTTTTTTGCCTCGCTCTATTTGGCCTGATACTGATGTATATGGCGACGTTTAAGGTCCGGAGGGTCGCACGCAGATCGCCATGACAGGGCGCCATTGGCCGGGCGATACGGTGACGGGATAAGACATCCTTATCCGGGCAATCCTTGGCTTGTTTTCTGCAATATTGCACTATCAACCTGTCAATTGGACGCGCGAATATGGCGTCGCTGCAAAACTCATCTTTGATTCAAGATTACAGTCAAGCCTTCACCACTTTGCAAGCTGGGAAGAGGGAGATGATTCAATGGGGCGCAGAACCTGTCGTTTTGAACCGATATGTGGTCGATGCGGCCGGTTCCACCAGCGAATGCGACCCGCAGCCGGTGCTTCAAGGTATCGATCCAGGTAAAGTGGCACAGGCAGAGGGCGAGCAGGAAAGTCTTGATCATTGCAAGCAGGCTTTGAAGCGGCTTGTTTCTCTGCAGGAAGAGGTGGTGGTTTTACAAAAGACGGCACGCGAAAGTGGCATTAGTGCCGGGTTGTTGACGATCATCGGTCAAGCGGCGTCTCAAAGCCCTGGTGATAACGGTGCATCTGTATTGAGGCAATTGAGTGAATTGGTAGCAGACGACGATGCCGACACGACTTCACCCTCCGGTTCGGCTGATGAGAGTGGAGCTAACGAAAAAACTTCCGGGAAGCCTGATGCTGAAGCGCCTGACATTGTGCTTGATGAAGTAGCCGCCAATGACATAGATCGACTGGACTTCGAGCGGCTCACGGGTTTGCAGAAAATAACTCAGGTGATGGGTGAGCAGTGGCAACCCCTGCTTGTTGATGCCGGTGCCTGTATGGTGGCTGCATGTATTGCCATTAGTTTGATCAACTGACCGACGACAGTTCATTGAAGGGATTCACATTATCGTCTGGTATCGGAAACATTCTCCATATTGAACGCTTTATTGGTGTTGAGAGACTGAGTCGAAACCCTCTGCAGATGATTGGCAGCAACTGCAAGGCCGTATATTCATGGGGGCATAAGCCTTACAGTAAATTATCTGCTCGTCTGGCTGGTATTTTTGGTCATCAGCACATTCGGCTTGAAGACGGATTTGTGTGTTCCTGTGGACGTGGCACACGTAACACAAAGTATTCTATCGTCAGTGATTCTGTCGGTATCTATTATGATGCTACTGCAGCCTCGCGTTTAGAAAATATCTTAAATGAACTTGACGCTGAGTCATGGCAACTGACCGATGCGGTTGTCATGTCTGATGCAAAGCGTTTAATGCAGAGGCTGGTTAAAGAAAATATCAGCAAATACAATATTGCGGCAGACACTGCAATGGCTGCCAACGACGCAACGCCCTATATACTGGTGATTGACCAGACAGTTGGCGATCAATCTGTTCGCTATGGCGGTATGCTGCAGGCTGATTTTGATGGCATGTTGGAACAAGCGTTGTCTGCGCATGCGGCCGATGAGGTGCTTGTGAAAGTGCACCCCGATGTTTTGGCCGGAAAAAAAGAAGGCTATTTGTCACAACAAGCCAAAGACCGTGGCGTGAAGCTTATCTCCGGAGACCTTTCTCCGCATCAGCTCTCCCTGTGCAAAAAAGCCTATGTAGGTACGTCATTGTACGGTTTAGAACTGTTGATGAGAGGAGTGTCGGTAATGTGCTTTGGTCAACCGTTCTATTCGAGCTGGGGGGTAACTGAAGATGTAAAGCCGGTCTCCAGGCGCAAGCAAAAACGCACACTACTTGAGCTTTTTATAGCCGCCTATTTGTTGTACCCCAGGTACATTGATCCTGTCACTGGCAGGGATTGCACACTGGCAGATATTATTAATCACGTCGCAGATCAGAGACGCCAGCTTGATCGCGTGGCAACTGATTATCAACTTGTTGGTTTTACACCTTGGAAGCGAAGATATGTTAATCGCTATGTCATGGCAGATGAATATAATCATCAGCATATCGCGATTAATGATTTGGAGGGCATGCCGGCAACCGCGGCAAATGACGCGCCTACGGTATTAGTGTGGGGACGATCGGCTCCTGAAAGTGAGGCAGAGCAGATTCTCGGTCGTCATCGTGTGGCACGAATGGAGGATGGCTTTGTGCGATCTGTCGGACTGGGCAGTAATTACACAGCACCCCGTTCATTGATTGTGGATGATCTTGGAATCTATTTTGACGCTACCCGGCCGTCCAGGGTTGAACAGTTGCTGCAGCACCGTGACTGTAGTGTTGATGAAATAAAACGCGCTGACTCACTCATTGAGTTGTTGCTTAAAAATCGAATCAGCAAATACACCCATTCTGATACCGATGAAGGGGATCTGTCCTTCTATGTCGATAAGCGTGTGCTTTTGGTGATAGGTCAGGTGCAGGGTGATGCGTCTCTGCGCTATGGAACCGAAGAGATCGATAGTAATTACAAGCTCTTGCAAAAGGTCAGAGAGAATAACCCAACGGCTGTGGTGGTGTACAAGCCGCATCCTGATGTTGTGAGTGGCAACCGTTCTGACGGGATTGATAACTATAGTGACATATGTGAATTGTGCGATCACGTCGAAACTGATCTTGCGATAGAAGTCACACTCAATCTGTGTGAACAAGTGCACACATTGACCTCTCTTGCAGGTCTGGAAGCGCTACTTTGCGGCAAAAAGGTCGTTACATATGGTAAGCCGTTTTATGCTGGTTGGGGGTTGACAGATGATTGGTGTGAGTTCGAAAGACGTACCCGCAAGCGAACTCTGGCCGAGCTGGTGTACATTTGTTACATCGATTATCCGAGTTACCTTGATATTGAATCTGGTGAGATGACCAGTGTTGAGAAAACTATTGATGCGTTGGTTAAAGAGCGTGAATTGAATAGTGGATCCATCACTGCGAAAGGACTAAAAAAATACGTGAACATTGTTCGCAATATAAGAAAAGGTCTAACATATGCCGCGTAATGTTCTTATGCTACAAGGGCCAGTGGGACCTTTCTTTAAAAAGTTCTCTCGTCAACTCGAAAGCTGTGGTCACAATGTTCTCAAAGTAAATCTCAATGGTGGTGATTTCTACTATTTTCATAGTGGTAGATATTTAAATTTCAATTCAAACGCAAATATATGGCCTGCGTGGATTGAAAGTGTGATGGTTGGTCGAAAAATTGATCGGGTGTATCTCTTTGGCGATTGCCGTAGATACCATCGACAAGCGATTGAGATAGCGCGAAGATTGGGCGTTGAGGTTTATGTTTTCGAAGAAGGTTATGTACGCCCTAACTACGTCACTCTGGAAAAAGACGGCGTCAATGGTTTCACCGGTGCATGTAAAAAGGAAGGTTTTCACAAGCGGTTAGAGAACGCAGAGATTGAAAGCGATGATGTGCCATCGGAGCCGGTTGCAAACGTATTTCGTCGTGCTGCCCTGCATTGTGTGCAGTATTATCTTGCTGCTTCAGTTTTGAGTGGCATGTTCAGACACTACGAACACCACCGCAGTTTGAATATTTTGACCGAGGGGTTGTATTGGGCAAGATCCGGGTTAAGAAAACTTGCCTACCGTTTCACCGAGCGTAAGTTGGGAAACTACTTATTATCGGGGAAGGAAAAGTACTTTTTATTGCCGTTGCAGGTTCACAACGATATGCAGGTGAAGCAGCATTCGGAGTTTTCCAGCATTGAGAGATATCTTGAACATGTTATAAGTTCATTTTCAAGTGCTGGAAAAGAAAACTACTCTCTGGTCGTAAAGCATCACCCGTATGACAGAGGGTATAAAAACTACGCGGCTATCATAAAGAAGATGGCACTGGTGTATGGCTTGGAAGGTCGATTGCACTATGTGCACGATACCGATCTGCCTGGCTTGCTGCAAAAAGCAGAGGGATCAGTGCTGATAAACAGCACAGTCGGCATATCATCGTTGTATCACGACACCCCGGTAAAGTCACTTGGCGATGCCATCTATGATATCGAGGGGCTTACCAGTCAAGGGTCGCTTGAATCCTTCTGGGATAGCCCGGGCAAGATTGATCGCGATCTATTCAAACGGTTCCGTCGTTATCTAATAGACAAAACACAAGTCAATGGTAGCTTGTATACCAATGTTCATCTCGCTGATGAATCGGGCCTGAACTGGCCTTCTGAGTTAGCCGAAGAGCATTATGGTGAGAGCGCTAAAAATGCGCCAAGTGGGACGACTGGCAGTATTATTGATCTGGAAGAACATAAGAAAAGTCTGGAAGAGCACTTAGAGCAGGCGGACTATGCCACAGTGCCTGCTGAAAAAGTCGCGGTATAGCGGGTAGATTGTTCGGTGGCTGCGTTTGCCTGTGATTGGATCTGGTGGTGAACAGGATCGGAGCAAGGTCGATCCTGTCCAGCGGTGGCTTACTTGAAGTAGATGGGTTGTACTTCGCCGGATTCAATCTTCTTTCGCCAGATTGCCGGACCGGTGGTATGGACTGCTTCACCGCTACTATCAACGGCAACAGTGACAGGCATGTCTTTCACAACAAATTCGTGGATCGCTTCCATGCCGAGTTCCTCAAACGCGATGATGCGTGCCGAAGTGATGGCGCGCGAAACCAGGTAGGCAGCCCCACCTACTGCCATTAAATAAACTGATTGGTGTTTTTTAATGGCGTCGATTCCGATTGGACCGCGCTCGGCTTTGCCCACCATGCCTAGAATTCCCGTTTGTTCAAGCATCATGTCGGTAAATTTATCCATACGGGTGGAGGTTGTTGGACCTGCCGGACCAACGGCTTCGTCACGCACCGCATCAACGGGACCGACGTAGTATATGAGCTTGCCACTTAAATCTACGGGTAGTTGTTCACCGCGATCCAGTATCTCTTTGATGCGTTTGTGTGCTGCATCTCGACCGGTAAGTAGAGTGCCGTTGAGTAGCAGGGTTTCACCGGGCTTAAAGGTGTGGGTTTCCTCTGCGGTGAGTGTGTCTAGATTAATTGATCGTGCGTTGGGGCCGACGTCCCAGGTGATTTCCGGCCAGTCGTCGAGTGACGGTGGTGTTTGAAGGTCAGCACCCGAACCGTCAAGTAGAAAGTGGGCGTGGCGGGTGGCGGCACAGTTAGGGATCATCGTGACCGGTAGTGACGCGGCATGCGTGGGATGATCTGCAATCTTGACGTCCAGTACGGTAGTGAGTCCGCCGAGGCCCTGTGCGCCAATACCAAGCGCATTCACTTTTTCGAATATTTCAAGCCGCAGTTCTTCCGTTCTGCTGGAGGGGCCGCGGGCTTTGAGTTCGTGTATGTCGACTGCATCCATCAGCACTTGTTTGGCTAATACGGCGGACTTTTCTGCAGTCCCGCCAATGCCGATTCCCAGCATTCCCGGTGGGCACCATCCGGCACCCATAGTAGGCACGGTTTTTACTACCCAGTCGACGATGCTGTCACTCGGGTTCAGCATCACCATTTTCGATTTGTTTTCCGAGCCACCGCCTTTGGCCGCCACATCGACCTCAATTTTATCGCCTTCGACGACCTCCATATGAATAACCGCTGGAGTGTTGTCGCGGGTGTTGCGCCGTGCGCCGGCCGGGTCTTCTAATATTGACGCTCGCAGTTTGTTGTCTGGATTCAGATAAGCGCGTCTTACGCCCTCATTGATCATATCCGTCGGACTCATTGTGGCGCCGTCCCATTGGACATCCATGCCGATCCGAATAAAAACAGTGACAATGCCGGTGTCCTGACAGATCGGACGGTGCCCTTCGGCGCACAATCGGGAGTTGATTAGAATTTGTGCCATGGCATCTTTGGCGGGCTTGGACTCTTCTCTTTCGTAGGCGGCGTGTACTGCGTCGACAAAGTCTTTGGGGTGGTAGTAGGAAATAAACTGCAGCGCATCGGCAACGCTGTCTATCAGGTGATCTTGATGAATTAGGGACATGGGGTTTTATATTCGTCTCAGAGAATAAAGGTAATATAGCGTGTGTCGGCACTCTTCGCATCTGGCGGCGACTGTCCGGGCCAAAACCACAGTAGATTCCTTCACGAAAATCGAGCAGCAGCTTGACTCACTTTGACGCTTGTGGGTAAATGCGTGGAACTGTTTGGGTGCCGTGCCAGTGACAAGGGCTGAGATGATTTTTCCACGTATGACAATGGCTGCAAGGCAAGCGGCGTTTGGTTGGCGAAGCGAAAGATGCCTGTTCGCTACTCCAACTATTGTCTCCATCTCATCGTACCCAGAAGCCAATGATCAATTACACCAATACATTCTCCCAACGTAAAATTCTTGTTCGCGAGATTCTCGCTGACCTGGAAACACCGCTTTCAACCTACCTGAAAGTCGCTAACCAAGCCAACACCTACCTTTTTGAGTCTGTCACCGGTGGCGACAAGTGGGGGCGATACTCAATAATTGGCTTGCCCTGCAATGAGGTAGTCAAGTTTCACGGCTCACAACTGACGATAGAGCGTGCGGGTGTTGTGGTCCATCAGGAAACAATCGCTCATCCGCTCGACTGGGTGGAAAGTTACCATGCATCGTTTGGGAATGATGAGTTAGCTGATTTACCGTCAAAGCCAAGATTCACTGGTGGGTTAGTGGGTTACTTTGGATATGAGACAATCAACTACATCGAGCCCGCGCTGTTTGAGGATTCACTCTCTGATCCATTAGGTACGCCCGACATACTGTTGATGGTGTCTGAGGAAGTCGTCGTATTTGACAACCTCAATGGCAGTGCAATGATTCTGGTGCACGTCAATCCTGATGACTCGGGTTCGCATGATAGGGGCTGGCAGCGTATTGATGAGATTGAGTCAATGTTGCGCGCACCACGAAAGCCGCATTCTATTGTTTCACAAAATAAAATTGACGATAAAAGCTTTGTATCCGGCTTTGGGCAAAACAGTTTTATGGCGGGTGTGGAGCGTATTCGCGACTACATCAAAGCGGGGGACTGCATGCAGGTAGTGTTATCGCAGCGCATGACATCTCCGTTCGATGCCCATCCAATGGATCTCTATCGAGCGCTTCGAATGTTGAATCCGTCGCCGTATATGTACTACCTGGATTTAGGTGATCACCAGGTCGTCGGTTCTTCGCCTGAAATACTGGTTCGTCTTGAGGACGAAGCAGTCACAGTGAGGCCGATTGCGGGAACAAGACCACGTGGTGCCACTGAGGCTGAAGATATCGCACATGAAGAAAGCCTGTTGGCGGATCCCAAAGAGTTGGCTGAGCACCTGATGTTAATTGACCTTGGCCGCAACGATGCCGGCCGGGTATCTGAAACCGGATCGGTAAAGCTCACCGAAAAAATGATGATAGAGCGCTATTCCCATGTGATGCACATTGTTTCTAACGTCACTGGTAAGTTGAAAGCGGGTCTTGGCGCCATGGATGTACTCAGGGCAACGTTTCCGGCAGGCACGGTGAGCGGCGCGCCAAAAATTCGTGCGATGGAAATTATTAATGAGCTTGAGCCGATTAAGCGCGGTGTTTATTCGGGCGCCGTGGGGTATCTGTCATTCAATGGAAACATGGACACGGCAATTGCGATACGCACTGCTGTCATTAAGGATGGTGAGCTATCAATACAAGCGGGTGCGGGGGTGGTGTATGACTCGCAAGCGCAGAGCGAATGGGAAGAGACGTTAAATAAAGCCAGGGTGGTATTTCGAGCGGCGGCGTTAGCGACTGCAGGGCTCGATAACTTACCGCAACGTAGCCGCTCCGGGAGTAGCTCCTGATGTTGCTGATGCTCGACAACTACGATTCGTTTACTTTTAATCTGGTGCAGTATTTTCAAGAGTTGGGAGCTGAAG
Organism: uncultured Granulosicoccaceae bacterium; assembly: GCA_937928685.1. Lineage (GTDB taxonomy): Bacteria > Pseudomonadota > Gammaproteobacteria > Granulosicoccales > Granulosicoccaceae. The sequence goes on along the minus strand of CALGJU010000224.1, from coordinate 10,495 downwards.
TAGATGTGCTTCGCAATGACCAGCACACAGTGCAGCATATCGTTGGTCTTAATCCACAGCAGGTAGTGATTTCCCCCGGGCCGTGCACGCCGCAGGAAGCAGGTATTTCCGTTGATCTGATTAAGCAGTGTGCGGGTGAGATACCTCTATTTGGTGTGTGCCTTGGGCATCAGTGTATTGCGGCGGCATTTGGTGGAAAAATCGTTCGCGCCGGTAGCATCATGCACGGAAAAACGTCTTTGGTTTATCACAGCAACCTCGGCGTGTTCACTGATTTGCCCAACCCGATCACGGCAACACGTTATCATTCATTGGTAATAGAAAAAGAAAGCCTGCCCGATTGCTTTGAAGTCACGGCATGGACGCAAACAGCGTCAGGTGAGGTCGAAGAGATTATGGGTATTAAGCACCGTGCTTTGGCAGTGGAGGGGGTGCAGTTCCACCCCGAATCAATATTGACTGACCACGGCCACGATATGCTGCAGAGTTTTCTTGAAGGTAAATAGCGCCAAAAGCTAACCGCCTGGAAGGTATATAAAGAACAATGACTGACACATTCAATATTCAACATGCCATTGCTAAAGTGGTAGATGGCAATGCTTTAACCGGTGATGAAATGGTGCAGGCCATGCGCAAGATCATGTCGGGTGAATGCACTGATGCCCAAATTGGCGGCTTACTTGTGGCGCTGCGTATTAAGGGCGAGACTGTAGAAGAGGTGGCAGCTGCTGCCAAAGTGATGCGTGAGCTTGCCAGTGGGGTGAGCTGTCAGTCCAGTGATCTAATGGATATTGTCGGAACCGGTGGTGACGGCATCAGCACATTTAATGTTTCTACCTGTAGTGCATTGGTTGCTGCCGCGGCGGGAATTAAAATTGCCAAGCACGGTAATCGCGCTGTATCCAGTAGTTCAGGTGCTGCAGATGTACTTGAGGCCGCTGGTGTCAATATTGATCTTAACGCTGAGCAGGTGGCAAAGTGTGTTCATACAGTGGGTCTCGGATTTATGTTTGCGCCGAAGCATCATGGTGCAATGCGCCATGCTATAGGCCCGCGGAAAGATCTTGGTATGCGTACCATTTTTAATGTACTCGGTCCGTTGACGAATCCCGCTTCTGCACCGCGTCAGTTAATGGGCGTATACAGTGATCACCTGGTGGTTCCCATGGCTGAGGTGCTGGCCAGGCTGGGCAGCGAAAGAGCGATGGTGGTACATGCGGAAGACGGTATGGATGAAATCAGCATTGGATCTGCCACGCATGTAGCTGAGCTTAAAGACGGTAAAGTGACAAGCCGTAAGATTGATCCTTCCATGTTTTCAATGGCGGTTTCTGATCTGAGCGAAATAAAAGTAAGTGGTGCTGTTGAAAGTCTTGAGATGATGAAGCAAGTGCTCAACAATCAACCCGGACCGGCGCGAGATATTGTTGCGTTAAATTCTGGCGCGGCGATTTATATAGCGGGCCTGGCAGCATCTCATCCCGCGGGAGTTGAAAGGGCACTGGAAATTATTGCCAGTGGAAGAGCTGCGGAGAAACTGGATGCTTTGATCGCTTGTAGTAATGGCGATCTATAACAATATTGTTAATGGCTTTGTTTCGAGCCTCCATTGAATTTACGGTTGAACCATGTCTCAAGACACACCAGATATATTAAAAAAAATACTAGCGCGTAAAGTAGAAGAGATCACTGAGGCCTGTGAGAAAGTCAGCCTGAGGGAGCTTTCGGCAATGGCGGCGTCTGCGCCAGAGCCACGCGGGTTTATTCATGGTTTGTATGAACGTATCAATAACGGTGATCCTGCAATTATTGCAGAAATAAAAAAAGCATCACCAAGCAAAGGGGTGATCAGGGAAGATTTTAATCCGGCTGACATAGCAAAAAGCTATAGCGAAGGTGGTGCAGCATGCTTGTCGGTATTGACTGATCATGATTTTTTTCAAGGCTCAGCTGAATATTTAAAGGCCGCACGCCACGCTTGCGAGTTGCCGGTGATTCGAAAAGACTTTATTATCGATGAGTACCAGGTGTATGAATCGCGTGCCATGGGTGCTGATTGCATATTGCTTATAGTCGCCGCACTGGGTGATGCGCAAATGGCTGAGCTGATGGGTCTTGCTGCACACCTTAATATGGATGTGTTGATTGAGGCTCATGATGCGCAAGAGCTATCCAGAGCGTTGCAGCTGTCGCCATCTTTAGTCGGTATCAATAACCGTGACTTACGCACTTTTGATGTGTCGTTAAATACGACGCTGGACCTACTCACTGAAGTCCCGGACGAATGTCTGGTGGTAACGGAGAGCGGAATTCTATCTGGTGATGATGTTTCTTTGATGCGTCAGAACAACGTAAACGCTTTCCTGGTGGGGGAGGCGTTCATGCGTGCGGCAGATCCCGGTAAAAAAATGCGGGAGCTGTTCTTCTGATTGGTAAAGCCTAAGCTCGCACACGGCGCAAAATCACCCGCCGATGGCGGGTGATTTACATGCTGTCTTCGAGTGCTTCCAAGCTTAGCGAGTGCCGTAGATAACCATTGTCTTGCCGCGAGCGTGAATCAACCCACGGTCCTCAAGATCTTTAAGGACCCGGCCCACCATCTCGCGAGAGCAGCCAACAATACGCGCTATCTCTTGTCGAGTGATGCGGATCTGCATGCCATCGGGGTGAGTAATAGAGTCAGGCTGTTTGGCCAGGTCAAGTAGCGTCGAGGCCACTCGTCCTGTCACATCAAGGAATGCGAGGTCGCGTACCTTGGTGCTGGTTTTGCGCAGACGTGCAGCCAGTTGGGTAGACAATGCGAACAGAATTTCGGGAGTCTGTTCTGCCAGACGACGAAACTGCTCGTAGTTAATTTCTGCCACTTCGCACTTGTTACGTGCCACTACCCAGGCACTGCGCTCAGCGTCGTCTTCGAATAAACCCATCTCGCCGAAGAAATCACCGTTGTTCAAGTAGGCGAGTACGATTTCTCGTCCCTCGTCATCCTCGATTACAACACTGACTGACCCGTCTACCATGTAGTACAAGGTATCTGGTTTATCACCGTGATGGATGATGGTGGTTTTCGCTGGATACTGTCTGCGATGGCTATGGCGCAGTAGTGTTTCCAGCCACTCCGCTTTGGGAGGGGTGTTACGTGGTGGCAGCATGGTCCGTTCTCCGGGTATTCAAGCGACGCTTTGGTTAGCGCTTTTCGCAGTTACAATGGCTACGGAGCAAAAAGTGTTCACAGAGTGGGATTTAGATCGACAAAAGTGTGTTTTTATCGGCTTAAGTTGATACAACTCACATAATCCATCCGTATACTTGTCCATTTACCGAGAAAACTAATGCAAGCGAGAGTTAAGTGGCTCGATCACATGAGCTTTGTTGCCGAGTCAGGCAGTGGTCACAGCATCGTGTTGGATGGTTCGTCAGAGCACGGTGGTCGTAATCTCGGGATCCGTCCCATGGAGTCTGTTCTGATTGGTCTCGGTGCTTGTTCCGCATTTGATGTAGTGTTGATGTTGAAAAAAGCGCGCCAAAATATTCGGGACTGTGAAGTTCTGATCGAAGCTGAGAGGGCTGACGCGGTTCCAGCGGTTTTCACCAAGGTGGAGATGGTCTATCAGGTAGATGGAACTGACTTGTCAGAAAAACAAGTTAAGCGGGCGGTATCGCTGTCAGTTGAAAAATATTGCTCTGTCGCCAAGATGCTTGAAGAGTCAGTTGAGATAACCCACCGGGTTGAAATAGCCCCCGGATCATTGGCTGTGTGACAGTAGTGCGATCGACGTATAGATGGAGGGTGAATAGCTGTACTTTTGCTGCACTGCAACATAGTTTTATTGTTTCACAATGAAAAAACTCGTAATTGCCGGATTTTATTAAGGATTTCGCAACGTGAAATACTTGCTGTAGAGTTGCATTGCAGCAAATCGGTGCTATAATGAGTCATGTACAATTTTCCTCCTCCATCCTCCTACGGTGGTTAGACGCGGCCTGTTTCAGGCCGCGTCGTTTTAAATTCTCAAGCTTCAGCCGATCCACATCGCTCTGAAAACTACATAATCTCTTAATGATTGCAGCGAATAGCTGCTAAAGCAGCATTTCAGCTGCACTTTGGGGTTGTGTAATGCGCGGGAGTCTTCTAAAATGGAGGGCTTTTCCGAACATAATGTTCGTATTCTGGTTATGGAGTTGCGATGAAGACCTTTAGTGCCAAACCGGCCGAGGTAAAACGTCAGTGGTTTATTATTGACGCCGAGGGTAAGACCCTGGGTCGACTGGCGACCGAGTGCGCCAGAATACTTCGTGGCAAACACAAGCCGGAATACACGCCGCATGTGGACACTGGTGACTACATTGTTGTCGTCAATGCCAGTAAGGTTGCTGTTACTGGTAAGAAAGCCACTGACAAGATGTACCACCACCACACGGGGTATATCGGAAATCTGAAGTCAGTCAGCTTTGAAAAGATGCAAGAGCGCTCACCCGGTCGTCCAATTCAATTGGCAGTGAAGGGTATGTTGCCAAAGAATGCGCTTGGCAGAGCAATGATTAAGAAACTGAAAATCTTCCCTGGTGCTGAACATAATCATTCAGCGCAAACGCCAGAGCCGATGGAAATCAAACAACGCGCAGCTAAGTAACCAGAAGGTTAGTTAGCAGGCAGGTAACTAGATCAAGTGATCTAGGCGAGATCAAACCACCCAGCTACAATAAGCTGGAAAATCAGGTAAGAGTTTTTATGGCCCAACAACACTACTACGGAACAGGTCGCCGCAAATCTTCAAGTGCGCGTGTGTTTATGCAAGCCGGTAAGGGCGATATTGTCGTCAACAAGCGCCCACTCGATGAGTACTTTGGTCGTGAAACTGCGCGCATGATTGTTCGTCAACCACTTGATACTTTAGAAGTATCAGATAAGTTCGACTTCAACATCACTGTCGCTGGTGGTGGAAACAGCGGGCAGGCTGGTGCAATTCGCCACGGCATTGCCAGAGCGCTGCTAAAGTATGATGAAGAGAATCGCTCTGAGCTGCGTAAGGCTGGATTCCTGACCCGTGATGCGCGCCAGGTTGAGCGTAAGAAAGTTGGTCTGCGAAAAGCGCGTCGAGCTACTCAGTACTCTAAGCGATAATCGAAACAGTAAAGAAATATCAAAAAGCCCGCATCAGCGGGCTTTTTTTTGTCTGAGGTAACGACAAATTGTGACTCGTTATTTCAACCTGAATGCGCTTTCAAGGTTTTTCAGTGTTACCAGATTGTGGGCGCTGGTGTAGAGGTCAAGGTGCGGTATGGCGGCTGCTAATGATTTCTCTATTGGTAGTGGCTTTTCACCAGGCGTGCTCCGACCGAGTAGAGGATTAACCCAGACAAGGCGACGGCATTGTGCCTTTAATGCCTGCACTTCGTTGATTAAACTCTCGGGGTCTCCGCTGTCGTATCCATCGCTGAAAATAATGACTATTGTATTTTTATGGACCTGTTTGCCTGCATGGTCGCGATTAAAGCAATGCAGTGATTCAGCAATTCGTGTTCCCCCTAGCCAGCCGCTCGACAGGTCGCTCAGCTTGCTTTCGAGTCGCTGAACACTCTTATCCTTTAACTCATTGCCGATCGGGATGAGTTCAGTATGGAAGGCATAGGCATCGGTGTCTTTAAATGCCTGTAATATGCCGCGCGCAAACCTTAGAAAAAGGTAGCTGTAGATCTCCATCGATTGGCTTACGTCGAGCAGTAGCAGAAAGCGTGCAGGGGTTTTTTGCTTGTGACGGTACTGCAGCTCAAATGGCCAGCCGTTTGTGCGTAAGCTTAAGCGTGCGGTGCTGCGCATATCCAGCTGCCCCCGCGTACGATGCTGCCTTGCACGGCGGCGTAGGCGTTTCTGCATACGACGCGATATATCGTCAACAATAAGTTCTATGCGACGCATTTCTTTCGGGTTAAAGACGAACCTGAAATCACGCTGAGACAGAGTGCGGGCGTCACTTGCACCACCGGAATGAACATCCAGGCTGTCGGTGTGATTTGCCAGAGTTTGTTCGTGCGCCAGAGATTCAGAGAAATATGACAGACCGGAAGATTGTGTGCCTCTGTCATTGCTGGTGTGGGTGCTGTCGGCCTGTTCGTGTGCTGTTTTTACTTTCGGGTGCCAGTATTTCTTAAATAGTATGGAGAACTCCAGCCATTGTTCTTTTGACTGGCAAAACGCGCTGCGCAAAGCGTGGTGTAAAAGGGTTTCCGATTCTATGAAAGAGTGGCTGGCAATAAGATGGGCTGCTTGTATTTCGCTCGAACTTACATGAAAGCCGCGATCGCGTAACAGGTAGATAAAGCCAAACAGACGGTTAGATACAACAACGTCTGCGCTGCTCGCTATTGACTTACTGTCGGTCACGATGCAGCGGTGTGTCCGGTGGTATCAGTGCTTTGCATTTGACTGGCTTCGTTAAGTACTTTGCTAATCCAGTCCCGGTCAGCGAGTTCGTTATCTGATCTGGTTTTCAGCAGGCAGCCCAGTGTGGCTTCAATTTCCGGCAGTGCTGAGGTCAGATTGTCGATGTTGATATGTAATAGGGCTGTGGCCCAATCAAGTGTTTCTGCTATGCCCGGTGTCTTTTTCAAATTCTGCTGTCGCAGGTTTTGAACAAAGGAGATGATCGACTGTGCCAGGTTGTGTTGAAGTTCGGGCAGATGGGTTGACAGTATTTGCAGCTCTTTCTCAAATGTCGGGTAGTCGACAAAGTGATACAAACATCTTCTTCTGAGTGCGTCGCATAGGTCCCGTGTGGCGTTTGAGGTGAGAATCACTATCGGTTTGTGCGTGGCCTTAATGGTGCCAATTTCAGGGATAGTGATTTGAAATTCTGCCAGCACTTCGAGCAGGAATGCTTCAAACTCATCGTCAGCACGATCAATTTCGTCGATCAGTAAAACTGATCGCTGCTCTGACGAAATAGCCTGCAATAGTGGCCGCTGCAGTAAATACTCCCGGCTGAATATTTCAGCTTCTATCGAATCACTTCCTGTGTTGTCTTGTTCGCGCAACCGAACCGTCATTAACTGCCGCTGGTAGTTCCATTCGTAAAGTGCAGTGTTGCTGTCCAGGCCTTCGTAACATTGCAGGCGTATTAGTTCACATTGGCGGTGTTTTGCCAGTGCAATTGCCACCGCTGTTTTGCCAACTCCGGCATCACCCTCCAGTAATATCGGTCTTTCAAGCACTTCGGCTAGGTGTAGTGTGGTGGCGAGCTCGGTTCCGGCAATATACCCGTAGCGTGCGAGTTCAGCTGCCAGATGGTCTATTTCATTCATTGGTGCGCTTGCGTAGTCAGTATTTTAGATGAATGTTACATGGCTTTTGTGTCTGTTGAAGTATTTCCGGGAGCCAACGATTAGCTTGAAAACCTCTCCTTAATTCATTGATGGTCCATTTGTAATAATAGTTGGGCATATAAGTGTGTCTTTTGCCAAGGTTTGGTTATATTTGTTGTAGAAAATGGCGTACGTGACGCAAAATTTCTTAGGTTGTGGCAATGGACTTGCCAAAATTGTTAGGTGTTTGCGGTGAGAATACTGATGAGCAGTCGTCCGTGTTTTTACCATATGAGATGTAAACCTGAGCGGCAGCATGTTTCTTACTTTCAATTCGATTCAAAAACTTGTCATAGCGATCGTTTCGCTCTGCATATTCTCGCTGGTGCTGGTATTCGGATCGTGGGCAGGCCTGCAGATATCCAAGCGCCAGTTTGAGACTGAAGCACAAAACATTGTTGCTGTGTTGCGCAGTGGCATGAGTGTGGTCGATGGGTTGGCAACTTCTCTGGATGCTTCTAATTATTCAGCTACGTACCGGGGTCAGGAGCACCTGAATGTCCACTTGACGAAGGTGTTGGGCAATTACGACTACGTTGTGAGTCTCGGGCGCTTCGAAAGCGTACCGGGAAGCGAATTGAGGGCGTTTGAAGGCTTGCTGGCGGCCTCTGAGACTGATGCGGAAACGATGTGGCGCTACAACGATTCTACTGTGACACCGATAAAGAACAGTTCCAGACTGAGAGAGCACTACCCGCTGTCGGTGGTCAAAACCCGCTTGTATTCTGACAATCAACAGTCAGATCTTACCGGTTTTGACCTGGCATCGTATCCACGCGCGCGTGCAATAATTCAAAAACCGGGCGCGGAGGGTCGATCAGTAGTCACTCCAGTACCTACAAGTTGGAAACGCCCGGAGCACCTGATGATGCTACGAACAAGTGTCCGGAATGAGGTGCTTAATGGCGGTTATCTATTAGAGGTGAACGTAGAAAAAATGGCATCGTCCGGTGGTGTCTCGCTCAGTGATTTTGGATTGTCTCTTAGTATGTTTAGCGAGCAGGGAGAGTTTGAATCCAGTTCGATGGTTGACGTCCTCTATAAAAGAAAAGGGCAAGTGCAGACAAGTGATTTGCTTTCAAAGCGATTTGACAATAATCGCTGGTTAAGTAGTTTTGACGTCGGTGACAAAACACTGATACTTGAAGTTAATCGAGCGACAGGACTGTCTTTGAAGTTTGCGGCGGCGACGTTGTTTATGGCCACATTGCTACCGTTGATGTTTCTATCAATAGTTCATCTGAACGGTAAAAGGCGACAGGCGCAAAAGCTACAGCGAATCGAGAGCGAAAAGCTATATCATGCACGTCATCGTGCGTCAGTTACGTTGGCATCTATTGGCGATGGAGTGCTAACCACCGATAAGAAAGATAACATTCTCTACGCTAACAGTGCAGCCGAACGATTGCTTGGTTATTCCACTGATCAGATGCAAGGTAAGACAATAGACGGGGTGGTGGTGACTCGCAGTGGCCGTTCTTCTGATAAGCAGAAGGATGACGAAGGCTTGACTCTGTTATCTGCCGACGGTTCTTCGATCCACGTCAATATAAAAGAATCAGACCTTGAAGATAGCGATGGTAAGCATTCAGGCAAAGTAGTTGTGCTTCGTGATGTTAGTGTAGAGAGATCTCTAACACTCGCGTTGCAACATAGGGTGAATCATGACTCTTTAACTGGTTTGTCAAATCGGTTTCACTTCGAGCAGAAGATCGATGAGCTTTTCATGGAGTCGCGAGCGGAATCGGTTGGCTACGGTATGTGTTTCATCGATCTTGATCGCTTTAAAGAGGTAAATGACACCTGTGGTCATGGTGCTGGTGATGAGCTGCTGATGCGCATAGCTGCTGCGTTTAAGAAAAATGTTCGTGAGGAGGACCTGGTCGCAAGGCTGGGTGGAGATGAGTTCGGTATTATTCTGCATCAATGTGCTGCGGCAGATGCAATGATAGTTGCAGAGCGTATTAGAGAATACTTTCAGTCATTCTACTTTGAATATGGGGAGCACACTTTTCCTGTGCGCTGCAGTATAGGGCTTGTTCACTTCGACCCAGCTGAAAGTAATCGCGATGAAGTGATGAAATCTGCAGATGCTGCCTGCTACGACGCGAAAAACAAGGGCAGAAATAGTATCTGTGAGCGTGTTGTGGGTGAGGATTCTTCGAAGAATTCTGCTGATACCGTGACCTGGTTGCCGCGTATAAAGGACGCGCTCGCAAACGAAAAATTTGCCCTGCATGTGCAGTCTATTGCCGCTTTGAGTGATGGATCCGTTTCGTCTCATGAAATTCTTTTGCGAATGGTTGCAGATGATGGGTCTCTCATCAGTGCAATTGCATTCATGAAAACAGCGATCAGATATGAGTTGGCATTGGATATTGATCGTTGGGTGGTAAATCGTGCGCTTGCGAAAATATCCGGCTTGCCGTCAAGATACTCAAGCGATGAGTTCGCCATAAATTTATCAGTCCATGCCATCAGTTCGCCGGAATTTTTGGAGTTTCTAAACCGGCAGATTATTTTGTCGGGTATTGACGTGTCTCGCTTATGTTTTGATATAAAGGAAACAGATGTGTTGCATAACCCTGCGGCTGCAGCTGAGTTTTGTCAGTCGTTGCATGATATGGGCTGTCTGGTGGCGTTAGATGATTTTGGTGCGTCAATGACATCTTTCAGTGCGCTAAAAACTTTGCCGGTAAGCGTGCTTAAAATAGATGGAAGTTTGATCGCGAATCTAAACGGCGCCACTTCCTCCGACACTATCCCCAATGCCGACTATGCACTGGTGAAGTCTATATATAGCTTTGCTTCCAGTATGGGGCTAACTACCATTGCAGAGCAGGTCGAAGACCGCGCGTGTCTTGATGTTCTCAAGACGATGAAAGTTGGTTACGGTCAGGGTGTTGCTATAGCGAAACCGGTGCGTTTCGAAGAGTGCTTTGCAGACAGGGGCGGCAGCATACAGCGTGCAGCGTAATCCTCCAGTACACTAGTGTACTGGAACAAATAGATTGCCCATATGAGTCAATCAATCAAAGTGTCTAATTTTAATAGATAAATCGGTACAACAGTAAGTCATAGAGGCTGCAACGAATTATTTGGTCCAGTACACTAGCTTTCAGCCAAGCGACTG
>CALGJU010000223.1 GCA_937928685.1 uncultured Granulosicoccaceae bacterium | reverse complement strand
CAGGGCATTTCTAGCTCGCCTTGTTCATCGGCGTATATCCCGCGCGTCTGATGGAAGCCCGTACTACGTCAGCTCAATCGGATAAACGGACAGCAGCAGGGAGTGTCTGTGTATAACCGTATGCAGGTCCCGAGAAACCCGCCAGCGTCAGCGAGGGATATCTAGTACGTCAGGTCGCTCACGCTGGCGAGTTGCAGGGTGGTTGCGCTCAATCACAAGAGCGGAAAGTAAAGCAGGGAATGAGATCCGTAAATCCGATTAGTGCTTACTTATGCGTTAACGCACGGCTCCGGTCAATGCTGAAGCTCAGCAACATGATTGGTATTAATCCGGTTAACACTATAAACAGTGCACCCAGTGCGCTCTGTTCTATCAGTTCATCAGACGCAAATTGATAGACATGTGTGGCGAGAGTGTCAAAGTTGAATGGCCGTAACACTAACGTAGCCGGTAGTTCTTTCATACAATCAACAAACACGACCAGTGCTGCGGTAATGATGCCGCTTCGCATCATGGGTATATGTACTTTCCAAAGCATTTTGGTCGGTGTGTTGCCTAGTGACCGGGCGGCCATGTCCATACTCGGTGTGATCTTACCCAGGCTGCTTTCAATAGAGCCGTAGGCCACAGCGATAAACCTCACCACATAGGCAAATATAATTGCTGTTACGGTACCGCTCAATAAAAGCCCGGTGGAGTAGTTAAATTGTGAGCGTGCAAATGTGTCTACGGCATTGTCAAAACGGCTGAAGGTAACCATGACTCCAATGGCAAGCACAGCGCCAGGTACTGCATAACTGGTGCTCGCAAAGCGAGTGCACCAGGTAAGAACACGATTTGGAGCGATTCGCATACTGTAGGCGAGAAAGATACCAAGGAACACAGTGATAGATGCCGCGCAGGTAGAAAGCATAACGCTGTTAAGGGCGATCTGTCTGAAGTCTGCATTCCATGATAGAGCGAAGTTTTTGATTGCATAAAGTGCCAGCACTGTGCAGGGGATAACAAACCCCAGCAATACAGGAAGTGCACAAACAGTAAAGGCAATAACATTTTTCCAGCCGCGCAATCGCAAGCGGTCAACGGGTTTAAAGCGACTTGAAGAAGGTTGAAATTGTTGCTGTCGTCTGCGGCTACTGCGTTCTATCCAAAGAATTACTAATACAAAAACAAGCAACAGGCAGGCGATCTGTGCGCCACCACCGAGGTTACCCATACCCAGCCACACATCGTAAATACCGGCAGTGAGCGTGCGTACTGAAAAATAGTCTACTGTTCCAAAGTCGTTGAGTGTCTCCATTAGGGCCATGGCGACACCCACGGCAATGGCAGGTCGTGCCAACGGCAGTGACACAGAAAAAAAACTTTTTGTTCGTGATTGACCCAGTGCGCGGGCTGCCTCTATCAGTGAGGTTGATTGCTCCGTGAATGCAGCGCGTGCCAACAAATATACATACGGATAAAGCACCAGCACCATCATCACCATGGCACCGCCGAGCGTTCTAATAGAAGGGAAGGTGTAGTCTCTGGCGCTTTGCCATCCGAAGACCGCTCGCAGGGCAGTTTGCACCGGGCCGGCAAATTCAAGTAAATCGGTGTAGACGTAGGCAATGACATAAGCAGGTACCGCAAACGGCAGAAGCAATGCCCACACAAAAAGTGACCGCCCGGTGAAATCCAGGTTGGTGACACACCATGCAGTGGTGACACCGATCACTGTGGTGCCGATCGCAACGCCCAGCATCAGCAGTGCCGTGGTGAGGACATAGTCCGGCAAAACAGTGGATAGCAGGTGCGGCCAAATATTTTCAGTCGGGGAGAGTGCCAGCCACACCACGGCGAGCAACGGCAGGCAAATCAGGGCTGCGACCAGAATTGCTATTATCGAGCCCGTAAGCATCGGCATATTTGCAGCCACCACAGGAGAAACGGCAGTCTGTTGTCCGGCTTTGGTCGGTGTGATCAATATTCAGGAAGTCTGTATTAGGGAATGTCTAGCGCCTACAAACGAAGATAGTATTACGAATAATTCTCATTAGCAATAAACTACCTGATTTGGCAAGTAGTGGGAATCTGAAGAAAATATGAAAACACGAACCGGACTGATACATCACGGGCTGCAGAAGATCACGGCGCAAGGGCTGGGTGTGAATACCCCGGTGCACCGGGCATCGACGATTGTCTCTCCAGATTTCGCGACGTACCTAGGTCGGTTTGAGGATGATCGCGTTTATAACGATGTGGTTTATGGTGCGGTGGGAACCCGAAACGCATTTGCGTTGGCAGAAGCTGTCGCAGCACTTGAAGGAGGGTTCAAAACTGTTGTGACATCATCGGGATTGTCTGCGTGTACGGTAGCGTTGGCCGCTTTGCTGAAGCAGGGCGATCATATTCTTGTGACAGATACAGTGTATGGCCCAACCCGTCTTTACTGTGATGAAGTGTTGGGCCGGTTCGGGGTAGAGGTTGAGTACTTTGAGCCCACGATTGATGCAGCGATTGCAGAGCGCATAAAAGCCAATACAGCTGTTATTTTTTTAGAAGCGCCGGGCTCACTCACTTTTGAAATGCATGATTTAACGGCCATCAGCACCGCGGCCAGAGCCGCCGGGGTAATTACCGTGATGGATAACACGTGGGCCACACCACTGTATTTCAAGCCGCTTGAGAACCAGATTGATGTGTCAGTGCAAGCCGGAACAAAATACCTGGCGGGCCATTCTGATCTTGTCATCGGGCTGATAACTGTGGCCGATGAAAAATTGCACCGAGCAATCGCCAATCATGCCAGGTATCTGGGCGATGTGGCTGGTCCTGATGATTGTTATCTCGCACTGCGTGGCCTTCGCACCATGTCTCTGAGGCTTGAACAACAGTACCAATCTGCTCAACAGGTCGTTGAATGGCTTTTTCAGCGCGCGGAGGTTAAGTCCGTGTTGTATCCACCGCATCCGTCAGACCCGGGGCATGCGTTGTGGAAGAGGGACTTTGACGGTGGATCAAGTCTGTTCGGTCTGGTGTTGCACTGCGAAGATATTGACGCGATCGGGCGCTTTGTCGATGCACTCGAGTACTTCCAGATCGGCTCGTCGTGGGGCGGATTTGAGAGTCTGGTGGCGGCCAATATGCCACCGCTGGGCCGGCAGCTGATCAAATGGGAGTCGGTGCCGTGCCTGCTAAGATTTCATATCGGACTTGAAGACCCGCAAGATCTGATCGACGATCTTGCGGGTGCTCTGAAGCAATTGCCGGGCTCGTAACTAAATTACTGGCCAAGTCGTAGGCAAATCCAGCTGCCTATTAGCGACAGGTGAAGTCCTGCAGGCTGGAACGCTTGTTCACAACGCGCTTTTCGCGTTTTTGCGACGGCTGCAGGTGGAACTCGCCGGAATAGGCTTCTTTGATTCTGCCTTTAGTGTCTCGATCCCAAGCGGCGGTAAGTGTCAGTTCTGCTGGCTTCTTGTCTTTCATTGATTTCGCCTTGTGCTTAATTAACTGTACGCATTGTTCCATTTTTGAAACAAATAGTCTGTTAATCACATCACAATCAGGCCGAGCAGTGCCATTTTTGATGAATACAGGCTAATAAACAATCACTGCCGCCGCCACATCACGACCCTCTGAGACGAGTAAATTGTATGTCCGGCAAGCGGCGCCAGTATCCATAATCTCTACATTTAGCCCTGAAGCGACCAGTGAGCGGCGTACATCGGTCGATGGGAAGCGTTGTTGCACCCCTGTGCCGAGCAATACAATATCGGGACTGCGCGCGAGAATCTCCTCAAAATGGGCGACCTCCAGCTCGTCAATTGAATTGACCGGCCAGTCTGTGTGCAGCGCATCAGGGAATATCACCAGGCTGGACTCATACAGGGTTTGATTCACCTTGAGCTTGCCATCACCATAGTGACCAAATACATAATCCGCGTCGGGGTTGTCTAGTGTGAATTTCATCAGTCGATCAATGCTGGATCTATTTAGGGAGACAGTGGGTATAATAGCCTCCCGCAACCCATCACACTAACTCGGAGTGAGTTGATCAATTGAAGCCTGTAAATATTGGATTTCTTGGTTTTGGAACCGTCGGCCAGGGCACTGCCACCGTACTCACCAGAAACGCGGCAGAAATAAGCCGCCGCGCTGGTCAGGATATCGTTGTCAAGTCAGCGTCTGTGCGAAGCACCAATCGTACGCTAGACCCGTTACTGGCTGATATTCAGCTTACGGATGATTCTGAGTCTATCGTCAACGATCCCGATATCGATGTGATCGTTGAAGTGATGGGCGGTGATGAACCGGCGCGCTCCCTTATCCTTACAGCCATTGCCAACGGTAAGCACATTGTTACCGCCAATAAGGCACTGGTAGCCTGTCACGGTGGTGAGATTTTTGAAGCTGCTCGTGAGCACGGGGTAAGTGTGGCATTTGAAGCGGCAGTGGCGGGTGGTATCCCGGTGATCAAATCAATTCGCGAGGGCTTGGCAGGCAACAAAATTCAATGGCTGGCAGGCATTATTAATGGCACTTGCAACTACATTCTTACCGAGATGCTTGAGAAAGATCGGGAGTTTGAAGATGTATTGAAAGAAGCCATGGAACTCGGCTATGCAGAAGCTGATCCGACGTTTGATATTGAAGGTATCGATGCCGCACACAAGCTCACCATACTGGCGTCGATTGCGTTTGGTGTGCCACTGCAGTTTGACGCGGTGCATATTGAAGGCATTAGCTCGATTACCCGCGAAGACACCGCCTACGCTCAAGAGCTTGGCTATCGCATAAAGCATCTTGGCCTGGCAGTTGATACCGGTAACGGTATAGAGCTGCGGGTTCATCCCACGCTGATACCAGAACGACGCCTGATAGCTAACGTGAATGGTGTAATGAATGCCGTATTGGTGCATGCAGACGCTGTTGGCCCAACGCTTTATTACGGTGCTGGAGCAGGTGCTGAACCCACCGGTTCAAGTGTTGTTGCAGATATTATGGATGTTGTACGAGTGGCGTCTGCCAGTGTATCTAACCGGGTGCCAACGCTCGCGTTCCAGCACGATGCCTTGATAGACACGCATCCAATGAAGTCTGAAGAATTCCAAACCGCTTTTTATCTTCGTATTCTTGTCGAAGATAAGCCCGGAGTAGTTGCTGAAATTTCGAAGGTACTTGGAGATGAGTCGATAAGTATCGAGGCGATCATTCAAAAAGAACAGCTTGATGGCTCCAGTAAGGTGCCTATTATCCTGTTGACAAAGAAAATCGTCGAGGGAGCAATGAACAGGGCCATAACCAAGCTTGAGAGTCTGGACTCTATAGAAGGCAAGGTAACACGCATTCGAATGGAGACGCTTGACGCAGGCTAGTCTGAGTTGTTCAGCAGGCCTATTGCAATTAGCGATAGGCCGCCTTGCCGGCGGTAGCTAAGATGTATCCGGGTTGGAATTGCGTGTGTGGGTTCAGCATTGCAAGCGATTATAAATACTATTGTAAGTACTTAAGCATCTGGTTAGTGCCATCATTCAGCAGTTCCCTGGAAATTACCATGGGGGCCGCGCTAGTCGTACTTTTTACGTTCTTACCATCAAGCACCCTGGAGGCTGCTTCTATTGCCTGCCTGCCAATTAAATAGGGGAACATTGCCACTGATGCGTTCAATCTGCTTGCTTTGATTGAATGTAATGCGCTCGTACTTGCACCGATGCCGATGACTATGATTTCGTCTCCTTTATCTGCTGCAAAGACAGCATCAGTGGCACCGAGTGCAATATCCTCATTAACCGCAAAAACAGCGTTAACCGCAGGGTGATTGTCGTGGGTGTTTTGGGCCAGTGCTTTGTTGACTACATTTGCCGCAGAGTATCGGTCCAGGTTATCTGGTGTTGAAAGTATTATATCAAGATGGGAAGCGGTTTTGGCCAGGCGTTCTGTAAAGCCGTTAATGCTGCTTCGGGTGGCTGTACTACTTGCTCCTTCTATCAGTAAGACGGTGCCCGTGGTATCCATGTCAAGCTGTTGCGCCAGGTACTCAGCTGCCTGCGCGCCAGCCTCTTCATTGTTCGGTGTAATACTGGCTGCAATTTCTATTTGAGCGTTCACTATATTGTGATGATTGAGCGTGCCGCCCAAATCTACTACCGGGGTATTTTGATTATTTGCTGCGCGTAGGCAAGGCAGCAGAACCGCAGGGTCAACTGCGGAAATGATCATTATATTTGGTTTGCGTTCCAGCATTGCATTGCAGGCACTGAGCTGGCGTTTTGCGTCGTTGCTGTCAACCGTCTGAAGGTAGTAGTCGACTTCAACGCTTTCAGTGCCTTCTTTCAGCCCGTGTTCCATTGATTGCCAGAATGGATCGGACAAAGATTGCATCAACACCCCGTACAGCAGGGATTCGGAATTTGCAGTGGTGCTGATAAAAGCGGCGGCGGCAAAGATGAGCGCCTTAGGTTTGATCTTCATTCACATTTCCTCTTGAGCGACCGTCTGGTGAGGCAGGTTTGACAGAACAACAGATATCATTCGAAATTTTTGACTGTAATTTTGTAGCGCGGATACAAGTTGACCGCACCAATCGGCCCTACATCATGTATATCATCAAGTTGCCGCAATCACCAGCCGTATGAACATTGGGAATGCTGGTGTTAGTGCACTATATTGATTCCAACCTGCTTACAAAAAAGTATTAGAGAGAAAAGCGATGACCCCGGCTCCATTGAAAGAAATAATATCAATTGAAGATCTTGATAAATTAGACATAAGAGTAGGAACGATTACGGATGTGGAAGAGGTTGCCAAGTCGGACAAGCTAATGAAGCTGACGGTCGACTTTGGAGATCATACCCGCTCGATTCTCGCCGGCATAAAGCAAGAACGCGAAAATCCATCTGAGATAAAAGTAAAGCAAGCGCTGTTTGTTCTGAATTTACCCGAACGTAAAATGGCAGGCGAGGTGTCTCAGGGAATGTTGTTTGATATTGGCTATGAAGATAAAGTGATTCCTTGTTTAGCCACACCGGAAAAACCAGTGCCCAATGGATGCAGGGCAGGTTGAGGAAGCGATGCAGTACTTACTATTTATTTACAGCGCCGTAAAAGAACCGACGACAGTCGAGCAGTGGAACCGGTTTTTTGCTGCGGCAAAAAATAGTGGTACGTTCACCGGCGGGAGTGCGGTTAGCAAGGGAATGCACTTTGGCGAAAAGCGGGAAGAGCTGGTGTCGGAAAGTGTAGTTGGCTACATGCAGTTTGAAACTGATGATGTTGAAATAATTCATCAACTGCTAAAGCTTCATCCAGTGGTGATGCAAGGTGGAACAGTAGAGCTCTGTGAGACACCAAAAAGTTAGCTCTCAAAGGCGAGCGCTTCAAGGCTGAGAACGATAACCCGACGCGCAAGCGAACGCATGCCCATACGTCAGGAAGCCCGACGCGTGAGCGAGTGGAAGTTCCAGCTCGTCAAAGAAAACCCGACGGATAATCGAGCAGTTCAAGTCCAGCTCGTCAAAGGAAACCCGACTCATAAGCGAGTGGCAAACATCATTACACCCAGGAGGCCTGAAGGTTCAAATAGTTGCAAACGGATCTCCACCGTTGTGAAAAAATAGTCTTTTATTGCTTAGCAAAATGCGTGAAAAAGAGCGTAGTTAAAACTGAATATGAGAAACGTAAAGTTATGATGTTTTTTGTAAAATGCCGGGAACCGCACACTCGTGTTAGAGTGCTCTGAGGTGTGGGCAGCTGGATTCGAGCTGCCTTTTAAAGATGGGTGTTTTTCCCGAGAGTATTAATGACTGAAGATCTGGCAGCGTTAAAAGACAGAATTATTGAAACTCACGGTACGCCATGTGCTGTGATTGATCTGGATATTGTCGAACGCAATATCTCAAAAGCACAGACGCTTTGCGATACAGCCGGGGTAGCAAATCGACCGCACATTAAAACCCATAAATCTCCGCTGCTTGCGAATATGCAAATTGCAGCGGGTGCGCAGGGCATTACCTGCCAGAAGTTGGGTGAGGCTGAAGTCATGGTTGATGGTGGGATAACAGACATCATCATTGCGACCAATCTACTCGGCGCTGCTCGTTCCGGTCGCCTTGCTGCGCTGCAAAGGCGTCTGCCCTTAAAGGTGTGTGCTGACAATGCAGTATCACTGGCAGAATATTCAAAGGCCGCTACTCAGGCGGAGCGTCCGTTAGGTGTGTTGATTGAGTGCGATACAGGTCAACGTAGAGCAGGGGTGGAAACACCGGCAGAAGCACTGGCCCTTGCAGAGATAATCAAAACCGACCCGATGTTGCATTTCGAAGGTCTATTGTTTTACCCGCCGCTGGACGGTTGGCCGCGAACGCAGGTGTTCTATGACGAGGTTAAGGAAGGACTGGCAAGCATTGGCCTGGAAGCAAAAATTGTCTCCACAGGTGGAACCCCCAACTTTGTCAACATTGGCAGGTTACACGGTGCCACAGAGCATCGCGCCGGTACCTGTATATTTAATGACCTTATGATGATAGAGGCAGGTGTGGCCTCAATAGAGGACTGTGCCTTTCAGGTATACACCAGTGTGGTGAGTCGTGGCAGTTCGGAGCGAGGCATTCTGGATGCCGGATCAAAGACTCTCACGGCAGACACCGGGGGGCTTGATGGCTTCGGCAGAATAATTGAACACCCCACCGCACGCATTCACAAGTTTGCAGAAGAGCATGGTTTTTTAGATTTATCAAAGTGCAACAACAAACCGGCAGTGGGAGATATCGTTCGCGTCATACCGAACCATGTATGTGTGGCAGTCAACATGGTTGATCAACTGGTGGCAGTTCGTGGTGGTGAAATTGTTGATGTTATCCCGGTGGCTGCGCGTGGGAAGCTGGTGTAGGGCTTTTGAGGTGCTCAGTGCTGAGAACGGATGGTCTGGATTTGAATTGCCCTATCAAGATCTAGTGACTAACGGATAGGGCGCATGGCGAGGTGCAGGTGCGTAAAGTGGACAGTCGTTGTCTGGAGGTTAAGCCAAAAAGCAAGAATCCGTAATACTTTCGATCACTAACTGGATATGATCGTGATCGTAAATATAGCCACGGTTTAGTACGGGAAAACAATGTCATTTCAAATAGTCGCCCTGAGCGAAGGCAATTTCCAACATCTATTTTCGATGAGTGATGAGGAACTTAAAGTCCAAAACGCACGACGAGAAATTGTTGATGAATTTCCTGGAACTCCTTGTCGAGTAAGCCTTGAAGATGCCAAGGTTGGAGAAGAAGTGATTCTTGTACACTACGAACATCAACCAGAGGACACGCCCTACAAGGCAAGCCACGCGATCTTTATTCGAAAGGGCATAGCAGAGGCGGTGCCTCAGACTGGAGAAGTGCCAACACTTTTTCGCCATCGCTTGATGTCTGTGCGGGCATTTGATTCGCAGCACAATATGATTAATGCAGATGCTGTTGAGGGTGAGATCCTTGAAACGGCTATAGAAAAGTTGTTTTCTAATTTGTCGGTTGATTACATCCATTTGCATTACGCCATGCCCGGCTGTTATGCGGCGCTTGTTTTACGGATCTCTTAACAACCGCTTCAATTCGGGGCAAGCAAGGTAGCGCCGCGCCTGATTGATTCTCCGTCTAACCGATAGTTTTTAACTACATTGACCTCCGTATTTATTTTTAGTAGGGGTCTTTGCGTTTATTTACCTCATGTTAATCATCCAGCTTATTGGTTAAGCCTATGATGGCGTTAGGAACTGCGTCGCCTTCCACTACGGTGAGAGTGATACCAAATTACACTGCAGGCGCATGAAGTCAGGGATTTAAAGTTGCTTCGATTTATAATAAACGCCACTCCGGTAATGTTTGCTCTATTGCTGCCTTCAATGGTGAGTGCAGAGTACGTTGCAGAGCGCTTGTATTGTGAAGATGGGCCTTCCAGTCGGGTGGTGGAAGTGTTGTACGAAGATCAAAATTCCGTGTTGCCTTGTACAATCAGCGAGCAAAAGTTGGGACAGCCCTCGACGGTATTATGGCGGGCGCAGAATCAGATCAATTTCTGTGTCGATCAGCTTAACGTCTATCGTGAAAAGTTATTGGCTGCCGGTTTAGAGTGTGAATTGCTTTCGGGCAGCGACAAATTGCCGCAATTCAATAGCCGGAAATTGTCTTCGAAAATGCCTGATACGCCACTTGTCGCACCAAAGGAGTTGCAAACGGCAGAGTCCATTGTTTGGACCGTGACCACTGCACGCTTGCAAGGGGAAGAACAGCTATCGGAGGAAGTTGGGGAATCTGCAAGTCCCGGGGCTCAAGTGATAAAACTGCCCTATTTGACTGATAATCAGTTGGGCAGTGGCGGGTTGGTCGCTGATGCTGATGCCTGGTCCGACTTTACCTTAGAGAGTGAATCCCAACTTCTGTCAAACACGGAAAATAACTTTATTGACCCCGAAGAATCACTGGATAGCTGGGTGATTTTCGTTAGTGCCAAAACGCTAGCAAGTATAAAAACCTTGTTGACTGACGAGCCCGATGTATTTGAAGATTACCTGCTATACGAACAACAGAATGCTCAAACCATTTACGCTAAATTGCAACTGCGCATCCATCATCTGGCCGAAATCGCATATGCACAAAAAGGTGCGACACAGTAGGTTAGATGGAGAGCCGTGGACGTAGATTGGCTGTGTTTGTAAGAGTTAATCGGCACAATCTTCTAAGAGACTCCTAGCGCGTTTGGTGTGAGGTCTGGAGTCGATTTGAAGGAGAAAGGTATAGGCGTATGTTGCTGTGTGGATTCTTTTTGATCGCATACGATAACAGGGTGTTCTAAAAATTTATTATGCTGCAATACAGCACCCCCAAGTTCACCATACTACTTTTTAAAGGCCTCCGTGCATGACTACTCACTACCTTGACGACAGCGTAACTCAGCCCTTTTGGGATAATTCTGTAGAGCCCCGCCTTGTCATAGAGCCGGGTGATACTGTGGTATTTGAATGTTTGGAGGCCAGTGGACAATACACCCGTCACTCTACAGTGAATGACTACCTCAACGCTGATCGCAGTAAGGTACATGCGCTCAACGGTTCGGTTTACGTCAATGGTGCGCAACCGGGTGATGCGTTGGAAATCGAAATTCTTGATATGCAGCACAAGGGATGGGGTTGGACAGCGTTTCGTGAAGGTTTCGGATTGCTCGCTGAGGATTTCAAACAGCCGTGTTTTCATATTTGGGAGCTTGATGGCGACAAATGCCACTTCGGGGTTGCTGATATCGTTCTGCCGTTTGAACCGATGCCCGGTTGTGTAGGCGTTGCACCACGCGAGCCGGGTAGATTAAATACCATTCCACCACGGGAAAATGGTGGCAACGTTGATGTTCGTGATTTGACCACGGGTAGTGTGTTCTGGCTACCGGTATTAACACCAGGGGCTTTGTTCTCGACCGGCGATTGCCACGCCAACCAGGGGCAGGGAGAGATCTGCGGCACTGGTATCGAATGCCCTATGACTGTCACCATGCGATTCAATTTGAACAAGAACTCGCCGGTTACCGAGCTTCAATATCGTCGCCTGAGTCCGATGACAAAAACAGATACCGCCGGGCACTTTGGTACCACGGCGCACGGGCCCGATCTCTATGTTAATGCTCAGAATGCTACCAGACAGATGATTGATTGGCTGGTCAGAGAGCATGGGCTGACTCGTGAACAGTCCTATTTGTTATGTGGCGCTATAGTAGATTTGAAAATCAGTGAAATTGTCGATATACCAAACTGGATCGTATCGGCGCAGATTCCTCTTCAAATATTTGAGGGCGGTTAATGTTGTGTTTGATGCACACACACCTGCCAATGAACTTGCGCCTGATGCCTAATTCATGACAAGCACTTAAATAATTGCGTCCATGCCCTCGCAAACCCGCCAGCGTTAGCGAGGGATATCCAGCACGTCATGCAGTCCACATTCCCCCAGAGCTAAACCGCCGGTCGGTTTGAATACCGGTTGTCACCGGTGCACAAATAGAACACAAGATTGAGTTGTCATGGTGATCGCAGTTGGGTGAATCACTTGAAAAGATGGAAGGCATCGCCGCGAGTCATGGGTAGCTGTTTATGGGCCGCTATTTAAAAGCGATGGTGATTACTACGCGATATTTTTAGTACGCTGGCGTGCAAATTAAATGCAGTGTATATTTTATAAACGATTGTAGTGCGGCCGTAGTTTGCGCCGTCAAAGCGAGTGAGGAAAGAACATGCAGCCATCCAGCGCCATTGATACCGGAGCCGCGCAAAGCAATGACTTGGGCGAACGGGTTTCCATATATCAGCCAGAGCAATCGGGCCTGATATTTCCCCGCCAACCTGTGTTTGACAGCATTGCCGAGGAGCGCGAGCACCGCAAACAGAGACTGGTTGCCGGGTGCCGTGCGTTTGCAATGCATAATTTTGATTATGGCATGGCCGGACATATCTCAGTCCGTGATCCGGAGCATCCGAATTTGTATTGGACCAATCCTATGGCGGTTCACTTCTCTCAGGTTAAGATGTCTAATTTGATTCTGGCGGACCATGAAGGTCGGGTTGTGGAAGGTCAATACGCTATCAACCGAGCCGGATTCGTTGTACATGCATCAGTGCATGAAGCCCATCCGGATATCGTTGCGATGTGCCATGCTCATACACCACACGGCACAGCATGGTGCTCTACAGGAAGACCTATAGAGCCGTTCAATCAAGATGCTGCCTGCTTCTATGAAAACCACGCAGTGGTCAGTGATGACGGTGGTGCTGTGACTGTGTTTACCGATCAAGGCGGTGGAGTGGTAGAAGCGTTCGCTGACAATCGCACAGTGCTACACAAAAACCATGGCATCTTAACCGCAAGCAGGCATTCGGTTGATGATGCGGTCTTCTGGTTTATCGCCATGGACCGTTGTTGCCATGTACAACTGTTAATCGAGGCATCGGCAAGCAAGCCAGATCTTATGGATGATGCTGCGGCAAAACACTCAGCCAAACATGTTGGTAGTGATTATCTTGGCTGGCTGCATTTCCAACCGGTATATGATCAGGTGGTTGCTGCCAATCCGGATATGTTTGAGTAGATGTAACTCAGGCGTCGGGTTACCTTGATCGAGACAAGCTCAACTTCCACACTCGCTACAACTTAGTTACTTCGAAAAAAACTACAAAGCAGCCGATGTCTACAATGAAATACAGCATCAGGAATAGACGCCCACGGAAACCCGACGCGTGAGCGAGTGGCAAGTAACACTCGTCGAAAAAAGGTACCTGCGTAAAGACAGTTCGGGGCTATGGGCTGACAGCAGAGACCATGTAGACATCACAGCAGACAGCCCACTCGCTCACGCGTCGGGTTACATTGATCGGAACTGGCTCAACCTTCACTCTGACTTCAACTCAGTTATTCTGTGCACATCCATAAGCCGCTACAGAAAATCATTCGGCGGCACATCCAGCGCTGGATTCTCATCAAAGAAGCCATCGGGCATCCAGTGAAAATTGGCATAGACAACCGGTTGAACAGGCCAGTCTTCGGGTCTTGGCAAGTGATGAAAGTTCAATGTGTACCACACGACAAGATCGGTGTTTTCTAATGAGCGGTTTGCCTTTGTCCATTTCGGAAGTCCTTCTTCACCTGAACTTTGGTTAGGGAACCATCCGGCCGGGTACATTTCATCCGGCTTGTAGGCGGTAGCCCAGAAATGTTTGAACATAAAGGCTGCACGTTTGCCGACGGCGGAATCGCGGTGTAAAAAAGGCAGTGCGTTGCCACCAGCGGCGAGCTTATAGGCAGTGGGCTTTCCAAACTGATTGAGCTTATCGGGGTTGAAGACTTTCCAATAGCGTGCGCTGGCCAGATTAAGCTCTCTCTGTGCTTCTGACTCTGATTTTAATTCACGTTCGAGTATCTGGATGGCGTTGCCTTGAGGGTTCTCAGGGCCTATAGGGGAGGATGCAAACTCTACTTCGCTTACCGAGTTGTTTTCGCCATCGATGCACATATCACAACGA
>CALGJU010000222.1 GCA_937928685.1 uncultured Granulosicoccaceae bacterium | reverse complement strand
CTTTATCGGAAAAAAGCCTCGTTTCCGATTCGAAAGATTGGTGTCGATGTGTTTCTTTTGATGCTGGATCAGGTGCCATTGCGGCGTATCTCGGTATCTGTATCACGTTAATTTTTAGAAAAACGCAACTATTCAGTAGGGTGTGGATCTGAATTCATATTTTTTGACCGCTGTTGCAGCTTGGTGTGGCTATTCAGGATGGCTCTGTCGTATTCACGTGGCAGGAGTTGGCGCGCAACATACATGAGAATTCGAGGCAGCCGATCAGGTCACGAACGACAACGCCCATGGATGCGACGTAACTGCCTGATTTGCAGCATCCGACGATAAGGTATGCAGTTTGAGTGGTACAGGTGTGCCCTGAATAGCACGAAAAAGATTACTATGTTCGCTGGTTAATAGGGGAGTACTGGTTTGAATAACTCAGCCGACATTTTCAGCTTACAAGATAAAGTGGCGCTCGTTACGGGAGCGACATCGGGTATTGGAAAACAGCAAGCCAAGGCATTGTCTGCTGCGGGTGCAAGCATTATTGCGGTTGGCCGGGATGCTGCGCGATTAGATGAGCTCATGCAGCAGCTTCCCGGACCCGGGGTGGCCGTGCGGTGTGATTTGGCAACAGCGGATCTGGAAGAAACTTTTAAAGAGGCGATTGCCGTGACCGGTGGTGTAGATATTCTCTGCAATACCGCCGGAATAAATTTGCGCGAACCGGCTGACCAGATTACTGCAGATTCATGGCATCGCACGTTATACCTTAATCTAACTGTACCGTTTTTTCTTGCCCGCGAGTTGGTGCCTCTGATGCGTGAACGAGGCGGCGGCAAAGTGATTAATATTGCCTCATTGCAGTCTGAGCGGGCTTTTCCTAACAGTGCCGCCTATGGTGCCAGTAAAGGTGGTGTGGCCCAGTTAACCCGAGCCATGGCAGAGGCCTGGTCTGCTGATGGCATTTGCTGCAATGCGATCGGTCCGGGTTTTTTCCCGACTGCTCTGACGGCCGCAGTCTTTGAAGACTCAGAAATCGCAGCGCGTAATGCCAGCCAGACGGCGATTGGTCGTAACGGTGAAATGAAAGATCTTGATGGAATCACAGTCTTTCTTGCTTCGGCCGCCTCCGACTACATCACAGGGCAGGTGATTTACGTCGACGGTGGTTTTACCGCGAAATGAGTCGGATCTTGAAAATTGAAGCCACGCCACATCAGTAATTCTACTGTTAGTCGGATTATCCAGCGGTTTCGTTAGCCTGGCGAAAATCGACATTGGCACTGTTCCCACACTGCATAAGGCATTATTATTCGTCCAATTCGTTTTGATTGGAGATACACATGCGCTGGCAGCAAGGTAGAAAAAGTAGAAACATCGAAGATCGCCGTGGTGGTCGAGGTGCTGGCGGTGGTCGAGCGCCGAAAAAAGCTGGCTCTGGTATGGGACTACTAATGACCGCCGGATTGGTTGTTGCCGGTCTTATTTTCGGCGTTAACCCTATGCAGTTAATCAACATGACCGGTGGTCTTGGTGGTGCAGCAGGTGGCGGCGGCTTAACCGGGAGTACTGGTGGCGTGCAGTATGACGCCAGTGCAAATCAAGATGACCAGGCAGGTCAATTTGTGTCTTCAATCCTGGGCTACACCGAAGACACCTGGGCGCAGATTTTTCGTAGCTACGGTTCAACCTACCAGCCTCCCAAGCTGGTGTTGTTTAAAGGCGCGGTCAGGTCCGGGTGCGGAACGCAGAGCTCGGCGGCGGGGCCATTTTACTGCCCCGGTGATAAGCAAGTTTATATAGACACAGACTTTTTTAATGAGCTGCAGAAAATGGGTGCCGCAGGTGATTTTGCAATGGCCTATGTCATCGGCCATGAAGTGGCTCACCATGTACAGAACCTTGAAGGTACTTCAATGAAGGTACAAAGCCGTCAGCGTCAGGTATCCAAGACTGACGCGAATCGCTTGTCAGTACTTACAGAGTTGCAGGCTGATTGCTATGCCGGAGTGTGGGCCCATCATACTCAGAAAAATACCCGGTTTCTTGAAGAGGGTGATCTTGAAGAAGGGTTAAATGCTGCAGCGCAAATTGGTGACGATACCATTATGCGTAAAGCCGGGCACAAGCCCCACCCGAGTATGTATACCCATGGTACCTCTGCCGAGCGGCAGCAATGGTTTACTGAAGGGCTGCGAAACGGGAAAGTCGAAAACTGCAATACTTTCCGTAAAGCGCGAGTAAATCTTTAAGCTACTTTGAAGTCCGGGCGGTCGGGGTGATCGACCGTTCGGATTTGCACTAAAACGCCCACCGATAAATAAGGCTTAGCTGCCCGTTTGCTTTGAAATTGGCATTTGGAAATCGGTTCACTCCCCAGTTGTTGTATTCCACACTGAGCGATGACGGCGTATAGCGGGTAAAGCCAAATCCATAAGACCAGTCCAGTCCTCCGCCACTTATTGCCTTAGTGAAAGTTGTCCGTGTAAACCAGTCTGAAAACGGGCTCCAGGACCAACCCCAGCTCAGTGAAGGATTTCCTGAGATCGGTGAAGACAGGGCGATAGAACTGGCCAGCTTGTTTTTTGTAAGCCAGCTACTTTTTATTTTGTAGCTAGCCTCAAGCACGGCATTGTCAACATCCAGCCCGTCACCACTGCTTAACGGACCCCAGTGGTTTAGCTGTATTCCCCATGTCCCTGAGTGCCAGTCGTCGTACCCAATACCCCAGGAATAGGTGATCGGATTAGCCTGGTTTGAGATATTAAATGCAGAGCGTAAAAACCAATAGCTGTCTTGCAAAGGCTTATAAGAGAATGCCAGTTTAAGACTGGTCTGATCGGCCTGGAATGACTTGTTTTCCAAGGTTATAGAGCCACTAAGCCCTCTCGATTTATTGATATTGGTGGTAGTCACGGAGCCTCCACCAGAGGGGCCTATAACGACAACGGCGGTTGGCTCATCCACATCAGCCGATGTGTTTTTTAGTGTCTGGATAGAGTGTATTTCGACCGGTACACCGTTTACGGGCACTCGGGTGCTACCGCGTTCTTTCGCCACAACAAGTTCGCTTTCCGGAATGTCTACTTGAACAGAGGCGTTATCGTTAACGGGTTTGGCTGCGGCCACTATCGGTGTCGGCAGTGTTTTATAATCGACAGTATGATGTTGTAAGTTGTCACTGGTGTCATCCTGAGTTCGGTTTGCCAGTTGTGATGGGCGCTCAGTGATGTTCACTGGTTTGGATGTCATTGTCGCTTTTGGTTTATCGTTTTGCTGGTTGTTATCCGTACCGGGGTAAGTGGGTAAGGGAGCCACGGACGTGAGTGGACGCGGGCCGCATTCGAAGGTTTCGTGGTGTATTGTTTTAATGTTGGTTTTTCTTTCGACCGGCACCAGACGACTGATAAAGTTGCTGCCGAAAGATCTGTACAAGTGTTCATCGTCAGGGTGTGGAAGGCAGTGGTTTATATAGCTTTGCAGCAACTGTATATCTGCAAGTGGTCTTATGAGTGAATTTTTATAGGGGGTGGTAAAGTCAAAGCGCTCCACATTATCGTTTGTAGGAATCAATCCGAATGATTTAAAGCCGCGCCAGTTTTTGTGAGAGTCGGCATATGAAGATGCAACTCTTTGATCCTTGGTGTGGTTGTATAGTTGTCCGTTATCTATAACGCTACAGTAATTCCACCTTATAACCGTCTGTTCTATCAGATCTTTATTGCCAGGGTGCTTTTTCGAATTTTCATATAAGGTGATAAGCAGTCTATCAAGCGTCACTGCGCGCAACGATGGGTTGTGAGTGTCGGGCGATTCGTTCGGCAGGCCGGGTGAAAACAGGTCTAGCTGGTGTATTTTGTTTATGTAATCTGCAGCAGTTTCCTGATCACCAGCGCAATGAAGATTTTCGATGTGAGATAAAAGCGTGTCACTGTTGAGTGGGCCTGCGAATGACAAAGACAATGCCGTGCAGCAGAGCACACCATATAGTTGCCTATAAAGAGATGCCATGATCGACGAATTGCGTTAAATCATCTGCTACGCAGCTAGTTTTGTGCAATGGTGCAGACGGTACACTGCTCTTGGCCAGATCCTTTTTCCAATAACGGGCTTTTAATTTTGAGGGGGCGGCTGCAGCTTTGACAATGAGGGATAAGTGCACCGTATTTTTTGTATAGCAGCCCGGCTAAAATTACACCGTTGGTATTGGCGGTAAAAGCCTTGTTGTAGCCCGCCCCGTTTTCATAGATTCCGGAGTACCAGCCCTTGTCAGGATCATAAGCGTGTGCAACAGCACTGGTAAGTACCTGGCTGTATTCGTCTTCCGGGTAGAGCATAGCCATTGACAGTGCCGCTTTTACAGATACAGTTTTCAGGTGATCGTAGCTGGTGTTGCTGCTGTTGGTGGTCTGCCAGGCGAGGCCCGAATTGAAAATTGAATTATATAAAAACCAGGGTTCCTGATCGATGTTGTCTTCGGAGATAGCGGTAACGATGCCGGTCTGCTGCCAGCGTTTCTTTTGCACTTCAAAAATATTGCGTAGCAAATTGCTGTTTTTATCATCAAGCCCCAGCTCCATTGCATCCATTGCGTACGATTCAGTGACCACGTAATTGTTTGCACCTAATTGCCGTGGGTCGCGCGTATCGTGCGCAATGGATACACCGAGAATATCGGTGTTACTTCTGAATTCGTTTTCGTAATCTGATGCCACTGATAAATCAAAGCCTACGTGCTCCAGAATCTTGGCTGCATATTGTTCGTAGCCCAGCCTGCCTTCCTGCAGTACCTCAATGTTATCGCCCTCACGAGCCATACCGTACATGCTTCCGTCTTTAACTAACCGTGAATAGTCCCACCGGGAAAGTGTTGCGTTGATGGCACTGTGATACTGCGGGTGCATGCAGTTTAGGGTATTGAGCCAGGATACAAGGCGGGCTAAATCTAGAATCGATATGCCGATTCCCAGGTCGCTCGCCTGATTGCCATAGTCAACCATCTGTACTGTTTTGGTGTTGTAAACTTTGTTTGGCGCTTCACCGTTAAAGAGCTGCATGCTTGAAAGTGTTTTAAACATGGCCATAATACGTTCGTCAAATGACCGGGAGTCAATGAGCCCGAGGTTGTAGGCGGTAATGGTCGCGGCCAGCGCTGAGCCGGTATCCCACATGGTGGTTGAATGGTAGTTGTCAACGGCGTTAACTAATCCAGTTTCCGGGTTGTAGTTATTTTCAAAATACTTCCATGCGGTTTTAGCTACATCGAGGTCTGCATGACATAGTTCCTCGTCTGCGACAGTACAACTATTTGCCACAGGTTGAATTAGACAGGACTGGGCAGTGGAGTCCGTTGCGTTGCAGCTGTCGTGGCTGTTTTTGTTCTGCTTGAATAGCTGATCAATAGAAATTTCTTCACCGCTTTTGGCCGCGGACAGTTTGGGTTGTGTCAACCCGTTTTCATCGCTACCGGATAGCAGATGTCTGGCGTTGTAGCCGCTTGTGAAAATCAAAGCAAATACCAGCGCTCCACCGGCAATCAATGACCACGGGGACTTATATCTATGTGATTCATTTGATTTAGATATAGTTTTGTATGGTGTTGGTTTTGAACGGTTTTCCGATTGCATCTGGAGTCCTAAAGAACATCTTTCAAGGCGTGACCTTGCTAGTGCATTTCTGGTGCCTAAGGATTGCCGGGTGGTAGAAAGAGTGAATCAGGTCTCAACTGTTTGTGCCACTGGTTTCACTATTTGCAGGTTGCGTTTTGGTGCACGAGGCAATGTCAAAGAAAAGGCACTAAACAGGCTCAAGTGCGTTGAGTGTTAGCCGTTGGACTGATACATCGCCGTGTAGTGACAGGAAACCTCATATGAATTTTGAGCATGAACTTTTTGAAAAGTGCGTTGTGGTTCGACCGGGCATCGTCCGTCTGGACTCGATTGCGGCGCCCGAATTCCGCCAGTGTGTGACTGATTTATCCCAACAGCACAAAGTATCGATTGTCATTGATATGGCGAATGTCGAGTTTATGGACAGCAGCGGACTTGGTGCTGTGATTGGATGTTATAAGGCGGTGCAGGAAAATGGCGGTCTGGCTTTCTGTAACGTGCACGACAATGTGAAAGAAGTCTTTACTCTCACTCATATGGACAGAATTTTCGAGATTCACGATGACTTTGATACCTGCTTTAGCAAGCAGGCAGCGTAGCTCGACCTTCCGTTTCCATGGGGTAGCCATGAATATAAAAATTGCCATAAAGTACGACTGCAAAGAAATTGCAAACGTGGGAAAGCTGGTGCGACATCTGTGTGTGTTGTCCAGTGATGACGCAGAAACTTCATTGAATCAAGTGGAGCTCGCGGTAGTGGAGTTATTGAACAACATAATCAACTATTCGCAACGGATTCCTGTAGATGGCTTGATTGAACTAAATTGCCGCTTTGTGGATCCGACCTTTACTGTGACCGTGTCGGATCGTGGGCAGGAGATTGACGGTGCAGTAGCCAATGAATACGCCAGGGATAACGTTAGAATGCCTGGTGTTGACATGAGTATTGCTGACCTTCCGGAGTCCGGCTGGGGTATTCAGTTGATTAAGTCAGCTTGTGACGAAGTCAGTTACAGAAGATCGCACGGTAAGAATATCTATAAGCTGAATTTCGATCTTTCACCGGCAACGGTGTGAATGACTTGTGGATAATTCAGTTCCCTACTTTAAAAAGTTTGAAGATCGTAAGCCACCGCCGCCGCTGGAAATAAACCCCACCGTTCATGCAATCGGTCAGATTTGCTTATTGATTGCGGTGTTTACTGGGGCATGGTATCTCCACTGGAGGTGGACTTCTTCGTTGAATTTTGAGGCGTTATGGTTTTCGCTGCCTCTGGTAATTGCAGAGACCGGGGCGTACATTGGTCTGCTCTTTTATGTCTTCAATATCTGGCACGTGGCTGATACCACAAAGCAATCAGCACCCGCCTGCATCAGTGAATGCCAGGTATCAGATGAGGGACCGTCATTTGTTCAACGTCCTATACTGGTGGATGTTTTTTTTCCAACTTACGATGAAGACGTCTCACTGGTACGGTTAAGCCTTGAAGACGCAAAAAAAATTCATTACCCCCACAGCATAGATATACGCATCCACGTACTCGATGACGGTAACAGGCCTGCCATGCGAGCTCTGGCAGACGAATTGGGCTGCAACTATATTACCCGTGATAATAATATCGGTTTTAAAGCCGGTAATATGCGTAATGCGATGGAGCAGACCAGTGGTGATTTTATTGTTATTTGTGATGCTGACACACGTCCGTTCCCGACCATCCTTGAACATACGCTCGGCTACTTTAAAGATCCGAATGTGGCGTGGGTGCAAACACCGCAATGGTTTTTTGATCTTCCGCAAGGGCGCCCTCTGTCTGAGATATTGACACGTTTTGGAGCGCCCGGTCGAGCCATAGACAGAGTCGTTAGCCGGTTTTTTGGTGAAATTGTGGTTGGAGAAGATCCGTTCGTTAATGATCCGAAAATGTTTTACGACGTTATCCAGCGTCGACGTAACTGGGCAAATGCATCGTTTTGCTGCGGCGCGGGTTCGATCCATCGCAGAGAAGCGACAATGAGCACCGCTTTGACTAACTTTGGCAGTGCAGTGCTGAATGAAACAGATAAACGAAGCAACCGGCTAAAACAACTGACAGGTGAGGCAGGCACAGACGATTCTGTAGTGCAGCACATTGGTCAGCAAGTGTTTCTAGAGCGGGAATTTACCCCGTACAAGTTTCATGTGTCTGAAGATATATACACTTCTATTGAACTGCATTCTGATACCTCCAGACAGTGGAAGTCTGTGATGCATCCTGAAGTAGAATCAAAAATGTTGTCACCGCAAGATCTGCTGACATGGACGATTCAGCGCTTTAAGTATGCCGGTGGTACGCTTGACATCGCTGTGAATGACGATTTTCTGTTTAGAAAAGGCCTGAGTTGGCCACAGCGGATTTTGTATGGTTCAACCGTATGGTCATACTTTGGTGCTATCTGGAATGTGGTGTTTTTGGCAGCACCGATAATTTATCTTCTGTTTTCCATCGCTCCGGTCAGTGCTTACTCACTTGATTTTTATAAGCACATATTTCCGTTTCTTTTTATGACGGAGCTGGGTTCTATGCTGGCACTCTGGGGGCTTGCGACAACTAAATCGAAATTTAGTTATCTGGCGTTTTTCCCGATCAACTTAAAAGCGTTGTGGACCGTTATACGTGGTAAAAAAATCAGCTTTCCCGTTACACCGAAATCCAGACAGGATGGTGTATTTCTTCATCTTGTCTG
The DNA here is from genome assembly GCA_937928685.1 of uncultured Granulosicoccaceae bacterium. Classification (GTDB taxonomy): domain Bacteria; phylum Pseudomonadota; class Gammaproteobacteria; order Granulosicoccales; family Granulosicoccaceae. Next base: position 26,474 of record CALGJU010000222.1, on the reverse strand, counting down.
GCCACAGATATTTGTCATTCTGTTAACGCTTGGGGCGTTAATTTATGCATGGGTTAGGCAGATATCCGGCAGCGCTGCGTATGGTTTTGATGGACTGTTTCTGAACACGTTCTGGGGCATGATTAACGTCATCGCGATGAGTGGCATGGTCTATTCAGCGATCTGGAAGCCACGTGATACTGAACAGTTAAACGATAGTGCAATACCTGTCGCTGATACGATCATAAGGAAGGCCGCATGAGTCATTTCAAAGACAACCTTAAAAAAGCCCGTGGCAGTATTGTGTTCCTGATCGGGATCGTACTGGCGTTTGGTACCGTGTTTGGTCTGGAACAGTGGAAGCCACAAAAGGCCAATGTGATGAATGAATACAGTGCAATAGCATCGGCTGGTCTTATCAATCTGACTGAAGAAAAAAATATTCCGCTGCGTGAGCAGCGCGCGCTGACAGATGATGAAGTGCGAATGGCCAGGGTAGCCTGGACGTACTTTGAAAATAATACCAATGCGGATACAGGTCTCGTCAACTCCGTTGATGGCTATACTGCAGCCACGCTGTGGGACACAGCGTCTTATTTGCTGGCCATGATTTCTGCCTATGATTTAGAAATTATCGACAACACAGAGTTCGGTAATCGCCTTACAAAGGTATTAAAGACAATGGCTGCATTGCCTCTGTTTGAAGATAAGTTACCCAATAAGGTGTACAGCACAGCGACAGCATCTATGACCACGTATGACAATCAAACCACTGAGCGCGGTGTAGGGTGGTCTGCTATAGATATTGGCAGAATCATGGTGCCATTCAACGTGTTGGTATGGCAGCACCCGGAGTATACCCAGCTGATTGATCAGGTCTTGTCTAGTTGGGATATGCAGGCAATTGTAAATAACGCTGAGATGATGGGAGCTGATGTCAATGTAGAAGGTGTCACTTTGTATTTGCAGGAAGGGCGCCTTGGCTACGAAGAGTACGCTGCGAAGTCACTAGTGTTAGCAGGGCTTGATCTGTCTGAGGCCGTAAACTACGAGCGGCATTTTGAATATGTAGAGATTGACGGCGTAGCAGTGGGCACTGATCTCCGTACTCCGGACAAATTTGATGCATTGAACTTTATTGTCTCTGAACCTTATGTGTTGGATGGTTTGGAATTCGGGTGGGATCGCAATTCAAGATCACTGGCATACGGTGTCTATCAGGCACAGCAGTCTCGCTTTGAAAACACGGGTACCTTGACCGCTGTTAGTGAGGACAATATTGATCAACCGCCATACTTTGTTTACAACGCGGTTTTCGCCGACGGCAAGGCCTGGAATGCTGTGACTGAGAAAGGTGATGATGCTTCTGAGTTCCGAACGCTCAGCAGCAAGGCGGCTTTAGCCTGGTATGCGCTATACGACACCGACTACACCAGCAAGCTTTTTGATTATATCGGCAAGAACTATGATGAAAACAAAGGGTGGTATGCTGGAATATACGAAGCGACAGGCGAGATCAATAAAGCACTAACCGCAAATACGAATGCGATTGTGCTTGAGTCACTACGGTATATACAATTTGGCCCGATCGTGCGTATTGGAAGAGCAGCATCCTAGATCTTAGACATGGAATTCTCATGAATAATGCAGGCCAGGCTGTTGAAGATCGGCAGGGGCTGCACAACATTTGGATAAGTTCGGATTTATTCTGAAGGTGGCGCTAAATAGTCGATAAAGAGTATGGTGACATCATCTTCGAACTGATCGCTGGCATTCCATTCAAGCAAGGAGCTTTGTATATTGTTAACGCATAGCTCCGGAGCTTCACTGCTGCTTTGAGCCAAAAGGTCAAATAGCCTGGCTTTGCCAAACATTTCTTTTTCTTTCGAAAAACACTCTACAGCTCCATCTGAATAAAGCACTAAACGATCTTTCGATTGCAAGGTAAAAGAGGAAGCTTCGAAGGCGGGATCCTCTAACGTTCCTACCGGAAAGCCACCGTCACCTATTTCCTTAATTCCGTTTTTGGTGCTGAAAATTGGTGCTGGATGCCCGGCCTGACACCAGGTGACCTCGCCGGTTTTTAGATCGAGCAGCCCGTAAATCATAGTGAAGTACTTGCTAGCTGAGTTCTGACGATAAAATGCATTGTTTAAATCACTCACGGTAGCGCATACCGCCGCTGAGTGGTTATCATGTGCCGCGAGATTGCGCCTGCAGATACCGTTATATTTGGGGTTTAGCTGGCTGTGTATAGCAAATGAAGTCATCGCGGACGCTGTTCCATGACCTTCAACATCAATGATATAAAAAGCGAACACATCGTCTGGCAGCATAAAGTAGTCATAGGCATCGCCTGCTACGTATTGCGCTGGTTGGAAATAACCTCGCGCTGCGTGTGTATCGAGAACGATGGGCTCTGGTAGGAGATCTGCCTGTAGCGCTGCTGCGAGCTGCAGATCATTGGTCACTGATGCATAGGCGTTGATCAGTTGAACCAGTTCTGTTTGTTGCTTTTGCAGATCGTCGTGAGTTTGCTCGAGTTGGCGATGAGAGTTATCAAGCTCTTCATAACTCAAGTATAACTCTCTGGACTTTTCTTCCAGAAGCTTTTCAGCCTGCTTGCGGCGCTCACGCTCTCTTTCATAGGCTCGTTGAAGTACTTCTATATCCACTTTACTAAGTGAGAATTTTGATTTTGAAAGTGCAATAGTCAGCACCGTCATGCATGCACTGTGCGTGATCAAGTTCGTAGCGGGTGTTGAAATGTTCTGCTGAAGCGTCGATCAGCCCCTCGGCCAGAAAGCACAGCTTTCTTGGAGAAGTGTAGTGCATGGTCAATTCTGAATCAGATTCGTCATCGTAGGTAAATTCAGGTAACTCAGCGCCTGGGTGAAGCTTTCGAACTTCAACGTGGATTACTCGATCTACGGTTAACAGAAATGACTTTAAGTCGGTATGACCCTCAAAGAACTGCGGGTTCTGCTTTCTGAAGTTTGGCAGCATAAATCGACCAAAAGATCGAATGAGTTCCCTGGTTTCGATACCCGTCGCTTCATTGGCGGCTGCCACTAAAGCAAATAGTTGTTCGTCAGGGTAGGTTTCAGACGCTATAAATTGCCCGTCAAGCCCGGTCTTTTGCAACAATGAGTCCCAGGCTTCAAGGCCAAATTGTTCCTCAACCATTTCACCTAAGTAGTTAAATACGATACCTTTCATAGTGGTGCATGCTTTTGATCATTTACGAATAGGAACACTCGAAAGCCACAAGGTTGCTGTAGAAGCAAGGTGTTGTGGGCGTTCGGTATTCGATCATGCAAAAAAGGTGACAGCAGCTCTGCTATAACAAACGGGAATCGAAAGGTTAGGGTTGGAGGTTGTCTGGCCCGAAAGAAAGGGGCAGTAATTCACCTAAGGTTGTTTCGTGGCGCAGACCATTTTGATCGCAAACGAGAATTGGTGTGGATTCACTGGAAAATTCCCGTATTCGTTGTCGACAACCGCCACACGGGGTACACAGCTCATCGCCAGCGCCAACCACTGCTATTGCTGCGATAGATGTCTGCCCACTCATAACCATGGCGCTTATGGCACTTGCTTCGGCACAGCAGCCGACGGGATAAGCGGCGTTCTCAACATTGCACCCCGCGTAGATATTGCCATCTTCAGCTAAGATCGCAGCACCTACCTGAAAATTGGAATAAGGCGCATAGGCGTTGTGCATGGCACGTTGTGCGGCGCTGATCAGGGCTGCATGGTTTGGATCATCGCTCTTTGGCAAAAGGTACTCCAATCGCTTTTGGTGCGACCGCTTTACCGATGAATCCGGCCAGCAGGATCACGGTCAGCAGGTAGGGCAGTGCTTGTATGAGCTGCACTGGCACCTCGCCAATACCAGGCAGTGGCACTCCCTGCAGGCGTATAGCGACTGCATCGAGAAAGCCGAACATCAAACACGCCAGAAGGGCCGGGACCGGTCGCCATTTGCCGAATATCATTGCTGCGAGTGCAATATAGCCCTGTCCTGCGGTCATCTCACGAGCGAAGGCGGCGTTTTGTGCGATCGCCAGATAGGTCCCCGCAATCCCGCATAGCACACCTGCAATTACCACAGCCTTGTAGCGTAGCAGGCTGACAGAAATGCCAGCCGTGTCGACTGCCAACGGGTTTTCTCCCACTGCTCGCAGACGCAAACCGAAGCGGGTTTTATACACCACCCACCAGGTTATGGGAACTGCGATCAGCGCTACATAGACCAGCAGATTGTGACCGCTGATCACGATCTCCAAGAAGGGTCCTATAAACGGAAGATTGCCGATCTGTTCAATGAAGGGTAATTCCAATGGCATGAAGCGCGCGTCAGATGCCAGCGCCGGTGTCTGACCGCCTTGCGAGAACCATGCGATGCCCAGAACAATTGTGAGTCCCGACGCGAGGACGTTGATTGCTAGGCCGCTGACGACCTGATCGCCTCGGGTAGTGATGCAGGCGAAGCCATGGAGAAGTGACAGCACGGTGCTGATTAACATGCCGGCGGCTAGTGCCAGCCACGGTGAGCCGGTCACAGCTGCTACCGCGCCTGCGGCAAAGGCTGCGAAAAGCATTTTACCTTCAAGACTGATATCAATGATGCCTGAGCGCTCAGAGAACAGACCCGCCATAGCGCACAGAATAAGCGGGGTTGATACTCGTAACGTGGCATCAAGCGTCGACAACACAGTTTGCGCGTTAAGTAGGCTATCCATGCTGTGCGACTGCCCGTGCAGGCATTATTGCCAGCCATATTTTTACCATGGCGGGACGTAACATCAGTGCCAGTGCGCCGGAAAACAGAATAATCAGTCCCTGTATCGCTACTACCATTTCACGGGTAATTTTCGGCATTTCGAATGCGAGTTCGGCACCGCCCTGATACAACACACCGAACAGCAGACTCGCCAGTATAATTCCCACCGGGTGATTGCGTCCCATTAAGGCGACAGCAATGCCGGTGAAGCCGTAGCCTGCAGTAAAGTTAAGTATCACGCGGTGGTGTACGCCCATTACTTCGTTGACGGCCACCATACCTGCCAGCGCACCGGAGATGCACATGGTAATGATGATTATTCTTTTCGGCTTAATGCCAGCGTAGACCGCCGCGGCTTCGCTTTGCCCTGCTGTTCTGAGTGCATAGCCCCAACGGGTTTTCCAGATATATATCCACACAAGAAGGCAGCAGACCAACGCAAGAATGAAAGACAGGTTGAGCGGTGTGCGTGTGACATCAATGCCGACAACAGCGAGCATTTCATGCATAAAAGGCATCCATGATGACTGGCTGAATTCGCGCGTCTCCGGTGACATGCTGCCGGGCTTAATCAGTACATTAACCAGCAGATAAACCATCACAGCTGATGCGATAAAGTTGAACATGATGGTGGTGATGACAATATGACTACCGCGATAAGCTTGCAACCAGGCGGGTATAAAAGCCCATGCAGCACCAAACAACGCGGCGGCGATGATGCCAATGGGAAGCAGTAAAACAGTAGGGAGATAACCGTCAAGCAGTAAGAACGCCAGCCCGACTCCCAGGCCACCAATGTAAGCCTGACCTTCACCGCCAATGTTAAATAAACGTGCGTGAAAAGCTATAGCGACGGCTAAGCCGGTAAATATAAAGTTGGTTGTGTAGTAGAGCGTGTAGCCGACACCTTCATCGTAACCAAATGCACCATTGAGCATGATGCCTACTGCTTCCAGCGGGCTCTCACCAATGGCAAAAATAATTAACCCTGCAAAGAATAGTGCGAGGCAGATGTTTAGTACGGGGATCAAAATAACTTCGATCCATGCGGGTAGCTCAACGTTGCTGGTGCTCACGCGGCATTGTCCATGGCGTTTGCCATCATTAAACCGAGGGTGGTTTTGTCGGCATCGCTGCCGTTCATCGTGCCGACGATTCGACCTTCAAACATAACGAGTATCCGGTCGCTGAGTGTCATGATTTCATCAAGCTCCACCGACACCAGTAACACGGCACAATTAGCATCGCGAATTTCAATGATTTTCTGGTGAATTAATTCGATCGCACCTATATCAACGCCACGTGTGGGTTGCCCTACTAACAACACGGATGGTGATTGTTCAAGTTCACGTGCAAGTATCAGCTTTTGTTGATTGCCACCTGAAAAACTGGATGATTTCAATTTCGGATCGGGGGGGCGTACGTCAAAGGCCTGCATTAACTTTTTACAGGCGGCGCGAATGCTTCTTATATTCAGGAACATACGCCAATTGAATTTTTTTCGATTCTGATATCCCAAAACAGATGATTCTGCTGCGCTGAAAGATTTTATTAATCCGAGTCTCAGGCGATCTTCCGGTACGTGTTGTACGCCAATTTCACGCATTTCTTTCGGGCTGATTGTTGTATCCGGTGTGACGTTGTGGCCGTTAATCACAAATTCACCACTGCCCGGAGATTGTATGCCGGCTAGCACTTCCAGTAGCGTGCTTTGGCCATTTCCTGCAACTCCTGCAATGCCGACAATCTCACCTCTTTTGACGTTAAAGCTGATGTTATCAATGCGAGTCAGACCACGATCATCCTTGACTGTCAGGTTGTGTACTTCAATTCCGTTTTCAGCATCGGGGTTGTCGACTTTTTCGAAACTTTGCGTTTCAAGCTTTCTGCCGACCATAAGCTCGGCTAATGCGGCGGTACTGGTGTCAGCGGTTCGCTGTGTTGAAACTATTTCGCCTAACCTAAGCACTGAGACGTTGTCAGTGATATCCATAATCTCACGCAGTTTATGAGTTATAAGAATAATAGTTACACCGCGGTCTTTAAGTGCCTGTAACACCCGAAACAGTTGGTCAGCTTCCTGCGGTGTGAGTACACCGGTCGGTTCATCTAGAATTAATATTTCGGCATTACGATAAAGCGCCTTTAGAATTTCAGTACGTTGCTGCTGACCCACCGGCAGTTCGCCCGTGATCGCATCGAGTGGCACGCTCAGTTGGTATTCTTCAGACAGGTGCTCCAACACGTCGCGAGCATTGCGTTCACTCTTGTCCAGCATTGCGCTTTGTTCCGCGCCGAGCAATACGTTTTCGAGTACGGTGAATGTTTCTACCAGCATAAAGTGCTGGTGCACCATACCAATGCCCGAATCTATGGCATCTCTGGAGCTTTTAATTTTTGCAGGTTTTCCATTGATAAGTATCTCACCGCTGTCAGCTTGATAGAAGCCGTACAAGATACTCATCAGTGTGGATTTGCCAGCGCCGTTTTCACCGACGATACCGTGAATGGTCCCCGGCTGGACTTGTAAATCGATGTTGCGATTGGCCTGTACCTGGCCGAATCGCTTGCAGATTTTTCTTAGCTCAATAGCGAGCTGATCATTAGCAGGGGGAAGAGGTCTGTCTTCCCCCTGTGTCTTCTGGCTTTGCATCAGTGAGTGGTACACATAGCAATGAAAGCAGTATTATCCCGCAACTTTACAAGTGTTGTCACTGGTGTAGTCGTGCACAGTGAGGTCACCGGACTTGATCATTTCAGATAGCTCGTCAACTTTGGCTTTCATTTCGCCGGTGATCATTGATTCGTTGTGCTCATCAATTGCCCAGCCAACCCCTTCTTCGGCCAAGCCCAGCACTTGAATGCCTGCTGTGAACTCGTCATTTTTAGCATCCATAAAAACATTGTATGCAGCAACGTCAACGCGCTTCAGCATAGAGGTCAGCATGGTGCCCGGATGCAGATAGTTCTGGTTTGAATCAACACCAATGGCCAGCTTGCCGGCATCTTTGGCGGCCTGATACACCCCGACACCTGTGCCACCGGCTGCGGCATAGACCACATCGACACCGCGCTCGAATTGGCTTTTGGTCAATTCACCACCGCGGCCCGGATCATTCCACGCAGCAGGTGTTGTGCCTGTCATGTTCTGGATTACGTCGGCGTCAGGATTGACGTGTTTGGCTCCTTGCTCATAACCGCAGGCAAAGCGGCGGATGAGAGGGATGTCCATGCCACCGACAAAGCCGACTTTGCCAGACTCTGAAGCCAGGGCTGCCAGTGCTCCCACCAGGAATGAACCTTCGTGTTCCTTGAATACGATGGAGCGAACGTTTGGCAGATCGACCACCATGTCGATGATGGCGAAGCGTACGTCCGGGAATTCTTTGGCGACTTTCTCAAGCGCTGGCGCTTGCGCAAAGCCTATACCCAGTACGGGGTCGGCACCACGTTGTGCCATTCTGCGCAACGCTTGCTCGCGTTGGGCTTCGTTGGTGACTTCGAATTCCCGGTATTTCAGGCCGGTTTCGTTTTTGAATCGTTCTGCGCCGTCGTAGACACCCTGGTTAAATGATTTATCGAATTTTCCACCCATATCGAAAACCACGGCAGGTTCGATATCGGCAGCAGTTGCAGTGGCGGCCAGCACAAGTGAGGCGGTGGCTGCAAGACCAGTACGAAGTAAGCGAGTAGTGAGTTTCATTGTAATCCTCTCTTTGGCAGCAATGATTGTTAGCGCAAGGCACCACCGACAGTCATTAGTGCGACGGCATTGCGACACCGACAGCATGTGGCAAACGCGCTATGAGATCAAGCAAAACGCTGGTTTAGTGAGGACTGACAGTGAGGATTGGAAAATAGTGTCGTGTGCGGATTAGTTGTGGGTCAGTGTGATTCAGCTGCGGTTAAATTCGGTCAAAAATTGAGCCGGCGCTCGGAGTGGACAATCGATGGTAAATTCTGGTCGCAGAGGCATCTGTCAGGGCTGATATATGGTCCGACAAGATTCGCTGCGGATTTTCGCTATCCTGAGATTCCTCCCATACTTGTGTTGGCAGTAGGCGTGCGCCATTGTGCAGATAAATGTCAAATATTTTCAGTATGACCTGCTGTCCGCGGTATTGAAGTGCTTGCAATTCGGGTCTCAGAATAACGTTTTCCATAACAAAGGTTTTCATCAGTTTGAGCAGTGCCGATGCGTCCGGGCTCATCGATGCTTGATAGCGCAACAACGGATGTTCAAACTCCGCAATTTCGATGATAGAGATTTCATCAATAAACCATCCAACCAGTTTACTAATGGCGTGCTTACGTTTTTTATTGCTCCCGCTGAACAGGTTCTCTGTGTAGAAATCGGGCTTTGCACTGATGGGATTGGAATCAGCATCTGGTAGCAGTTGCAGGAATTTCTGATCCCATTGGTTTGGAGAGATCAGAGACATGGCCACTGCGTCTTCGAGGTCATGAACCCCGTAGGCAATATCGTCAGCCAGCTCCATGATAGAAGTGTCAAAACTCTTATAGCATGTTTTTAAATGACCACCACCAGGGGCGGTTTTGGTGCTGACGAATAATTTACGATCGGCACTGCTAAAGGATTCAAGGGTCCATTCAAGAACATCTCTTTCGTCACTGTAGATGCCTTTGGGTGGGTGCCAGTCATCTAGATTGAGTGGTGCTTTTGATTCTGAGTTTTCTTTGTACTGTGCAAGCTCTGAGCAGAACCCCGGATACTTTATAATGCCCAGGGTGCTGCGCCTGGTTAAATCAAGTCCACTGTTTTCTGAATATTCCCCAAGACGTGCGAGTATTCTTAATGTTTGTCCGTTGGCTTCAAATCCACCGTGGTCCCGCATCATGTAATTCAGCGCAACTTCACCACCGTGTCCGAATGGGGAGTGTCCGATGTCATGTGCAAGACAGGCCGCATCCATCAGGCTGCTAGGCGCTAGCCATTCACTTTGTTCGACGGTGGCTGTCCGGCGCAGGTGCTCGCAGACGCCTGTGCCTATTTGTGCCACCTCAAGTGAGTGGGTCAGGCGGGTTCGATAGAAGTCACTTTCACCAAGGCCCAGCACTTGTGTTTTAGATTGCAAAGCACGAAACCACGCGCTGTGAATGACACGCGCACGGTCACGTTGAAAGTGGCTTTCAATAGTGCCTGCGTTAAAGCGTGTTTTTGTAGAGGGGCGCGTCTGGGAGCGACGGCTGATCCAATCTTTCAATGCATAGGCTCGATGATTATAATCAAAGTCAGCTTAGCCTAAACGGTCAGTAATTGCTTTGTTTGGTGGTTACTGTTGGTTAGGGTCGTCGCTGACACAGTACCCGGCAATAGATGCTAGGAGCTTGTCCGAGAACTATGATCTACTGCGGTCGCGATATTTTGGCCAGCTATTACGATCCATATCGTTAAAGAAGAATGACTATTCGCCTCTATCGATCGAAATATCTGACTCAAAATCTCACCACCTCGCTACGACCCTAGTTCTCGGACAAGCTCCTAGGAGCTTGGCTGTGATTCCACCAGCCAATGCACGGCATCGACAATATCGTAGACGGCCATTCCGCTGTGTTCTTTTATTGCCTGTTTATAGGGTGATAAGTTTGTACATTCGAGCACAATCGCGCGCAGTTGCGGTTGCAGTGTTAACAGTCGATCGCACGCTGCCAGTGCTTCTTTCTGGGCCGTGGCACGGTTGAGATCAGCAGCATCTTGAATGATGACCTGCCTTAGCGAATCTTGTGGCAGCAGTCCTTCAACGCACACGGTTGATTCAGCGCCTAGATGTTTTTCGTTGAGTGTTTCACGATTAAAAGTTAATACTCCAACGTGAGTCGGGCCGCCATGAACTGCAGCGATCAGTGGTAACAGACACAGAGCAGAGCAAATTACCGGTGTATCGCTCAGGGCTGATAATTGATGTTGCATTGTTGTCAGGAACCCGCAAGACGTGGTGATCATCGACACATTCTGATCAATCAGCAGGGTGGCAGCGTCGCAGAAATCTTTTTGAAGCAGCGGTGGCAGCGCTTCTGCGATGGTGATGTTTGCCGGAATGGCGCTGGTCACTGTCTGGTACAGGACCGGATATCTGAAAGAGTCAGGGTTTCCGATATCACCCGCCAGTCTTGGAAAGTGAGTGTTGAGTTTGAGTACGCCGATGACTTTAGGCTTGTTCATGGCAGAGACGATAGGTTTATTAACTGACAGCATACAACGAAAAACGGAGGCCGTAGCCCCCGTTTCTTTTACTTCTACAGCTACCTATTTAAGGCGGTAGTTAAAACCAGTTTCGAACTTGATTTCAGGATCATCACCAATTGAACCAGGTTCATTCGGATCGATGTCTGTTTGGGCCAGACGAAGACCTACGAAGTAATCCAGGCTGTTGCCTAAATCAAACGCGTAGCGAGAGCTAAGGTTATGACTGGTGGATTCCCTTGAATTACCGAATTCATCTTCACCATCTGAATAGTCCATGCTCCAGGTGTTGATCCAGTCGATCATATCTGTCACTTCATGGGTGTAGCTCATGTCGTTGCGGAATTTGGTCAGTGTCTCATCACCAAGTACTGGTTCAAAGCTGAATAGGTTGATGAACTGGCCTTTATAGCCGTAAGGTTTTGCGTATTCAAACTGGGCTAGCAGTTTAGGATCGTTGTCTGATAGGCCTGAAAGATCGCTGGCTTGGAAACCAGCACCCAGTCGAACTACCCAACCATGCTTACGAGTGCTGATTGGCTCATCTACCAGTACTTTATCTGCTGTAAGTGCGCCCAATGCACCTAGTTTGCCGTCGCGAAGTGCGCCACTTCTGGCCAGTGCTGCTTCAATCGCGGCATAGTAGTCTGGCTTGTAGTCATCTTCACCGAACTTGCTCTTGAATTCCTGGATCCGGTCAATGATCTCTGCCGTCTCAAGTGCTACTGAATCTGGAATTGGACCGGTAAGCAGGCCTTCTTCGTTCAGTTCTTCGACAATTCGAATGACTTTTGCGAGTGGAGTGGCGTTGTAGACACGACCGTAGCCCAAACCAACAGTGGCTGAGATATCGTCATCAGGAAGGCTGTCCTGATGTTTGAATGAGCCCTGGCCGAACCAGAATGCTTTTGGATATTGTGATTCGTGGAAATAGGTATCAACTACCCCTTCGGCAGTGGCTTTCCAGTCATCGGTTGCTTCTGTATCAATTTCGATTTGTCTTGGTTCTGTTGAAGCTGGATCGGTTTCGTCAAATAGTGGATTGTCGATTAGCTCTTTTGTAGTGCTTTTACGGTTACCACCAGCATTTAAGCCAACGTTGTAACTCCAAGAGCGTGGCAGTGTGCTGAAGGACTTGGTGTAGTCAGCGTCGATAGAGTAGTTGTAACCAAGCTGTTCGTTGGGTCCGTCACCAGCTGGCTCAATCGCCGTCAGTCCACCAGAGACGTATGCTTCGTCGTACGAGCTGTTGGCGACCAGGTAGTCTTCAAGTTGTACGGCACTTGCCATCAGTGGTGCCGCAGCTATTGCCGCGGCTAACAGAGTTTTTGTTGCGGATACTTTCATTATGGTGCTCCAATGGGGGTAGGGCAGTTTTAGATAATTGTTAGAGTGCGTTTCTTTATTTTGGTAACTGGAGAACGTCACTATGTATGATTTACACAACACCACTATATCGCAAACAGCGGTTGCGCCACCTAAGTAGGGGTTACTGGGTGGCAATGCAGGGCTATTGTTTGCGAATTAGCAACGATTCGTAACTTGGTGTTGTTTTTTTTCCACAAAATATTACATATGTGTTGATTTAGATCAATACCATTGTAGGTATTGCTTTCGGGGCGGGTTTTAGACGGCAGTTAAAACAAATACAACAGTAGGAACATGAACAGCAATCCCATCGTCGCTGCCACCATGCCGGTTGAATCGAGGCTGCGCGACAACCACGCCTTGGGACCAACCATTCGGTCAAGTGTGGTAACGGTCATTAGCCACATGGTGTGCAGTCCGCCAAAAACAGATTGAGTAAATCTGCTGGTAAGACTGTTTATCGGTTTCATTACAGCAACTGCGGCGACACGATACGTCCAATCAGTATCGAGATTGACCGATTTTACCTCTGGCGGGTACAAGCCGGTTTTAAATAAGAACACAAACGCCAGCGCTGAAAATAGCAGTAGTTGAAGCTGCGTAATCACGTGTGTGGTGGTGTAGGGCGCGTAGTCCACCGGATATGGCAATATTTGATACAGCGCCTGAGGATACACGCCAATCGCAATACACATGAATGCTGCAATACCCATGGCCCATAACATGTGCTTCGGTGCCTCTTCGCAACGCTTTCCGCTGTCGTGTGCGAAAAACGCAAAAAACGGAATCTTAATGCCTGAGTGGTCCATGACCCCGGCTGAAGCCAACAGCAGTATGAGCCAGACAATGGTGTGATGTTCAACAGCCGCCGCTGTCAGAATCATCGATTTCGAAATGAATCCGGAGAACAGTGGAAAGGCACTGATAGATAGCGATCCGATAATGCAGAATACAGTCGTCCATGGCATGCTTTTGTACAAGCCGCCCAGCTCCGACGCTTTGATTGTCTTGACTCTATAGAGCACAGCGCCCATCGCCATAAACAATAGTGCTTTATACAGGATGTGACTGAAAGCATGGGCTGCGGTGCCGTTCAGTGCCATTTCAGAGCCGATGCCAACACCTACCACCATAAAGCCAAGCTGGTTGTTCAGGCTGTACGACAGCACGCGCCGTAAATCGTTTTCAATGACCGCAAAAAAGATCGGGAAGGCTGTCATCGTCGCGCCGATCCAGATCAGGATCTCTGTGCCTGCGTAGCCGCGTGCCAGCGCATAGACCGCCAGCTTGGTGGTAAACGCAGAAAGGATAACCGTACCGGTAACGGTGGCCTCAGGGTAGGCGTCTTGCAGCCAGTTATGCAAAAGCGGAAACGCACACTTGATACCGAAGGCGATGAAGATCAACCAGGTCGCTAATGATTCAAGTCCCAGGTGGTTGAACGCAAGTGATCCGTTATCTTTGTTGTATAACAATAGACCGGTCAGCAGGATAACGCCGGAACCAATCTGGATAATCAGGTAACGCATGCCCGCGTGGTAGGCTCGATCAGTTTTGCGTGCCCATATTAAAAATACTGACGCAATGGCGGTGATCTCCCACCAGACGAACAGCGTTAATAAATCTCCGGCAAGTACTGCACCGATCGCGGCGCCCTGGTAAAACAAGGCGGCAGTTTGCTGTGTGGCGTCCTTAAGGTGAAAGGCATACAAAGCACCAATAAACGCTGCAATATGAAAAATCAGTGCCCAGACAAATGCGAGTTTGTCCAGTCGATAAGTCACTAGTTGTAGATTGAAAATCTCAATCTGGCCATGATCACCGTGATTTGTCAGGAGCAATAGCGCTAAGCCGATCAACGGCGCAGCCAGGGTAATGTAGCGACGTACACCGACTGCTGCAAACGGCGTGAAAAGCCCTGCAAGTAGAAATATTACGGCAGGATTAAGACTGGTCATGATCTTGTTCGTTGTTGATATCTGAGTCTACGGATTCGTAGTAGTCTTCACGGCGACCGATCAACTTTCTCATTTGTTTGGCGGTTAATACAATAGCGCAGTAGCTAAGAAAGCCATACCAGGCATAGAAGCCCGGCCATTGTTCAAAATCAAAGTGACCGTGCTTGTGATAGAAAAAGTCCACGGCAAATAATGCAATGCAGCTGAGCACAAGGACGGCAATAATCAAGTTCAGCGTGGCGGGTTTGTCCAGCCAATACGAACGCTCTTGAGAGTCATTGTTTGTATGTTGATTCTGATTCATAGCGTTGCTTATGGAGCGGCCCTTGTGAGTGGAATCAGACCAATTAAATGATCGAGTGCGTCACCGAATATAAATAACAAGATACAGCCAGCAGCGGTCAGGCATAAAGGCACAACACAAAAAAGTGGTGCTTCCTCTATAACTGTACGGCCTGGGTTGACTGCCTGCTCAGGTGACATGTAGAAAGCACGTGCAGCGACGGGTATCAGATAGGCTATGTTCAAAAGCGAACTCAATAGCAGTGCCGCTACGATCACCCATTGTGAGGCATCGATAGAGCCCATCATTAAATGCCATTTTGCCCACGAGCCTGCCATGGGAGGCAGGCCGATTATGCTGAAAGCACCGATAAAAAAGGCACCGAAGGTAAATGGCATTTTGTAACCCAGGCCGCGCATATCGCTGATTTCAGTCTTCTTGGTGGCAACGTAAATTGCACCAGCACAAAAGAATAAAGTGATTTTACCCATTGCGTGGGTCGCGATTTGCATTGCTGCACCGACAATCCCTGCTGCATTGGCGAGCATAGCGCCGACCACAACATAGCTCAGTTGGCCGACGGTGGAATAGGCCAGTCGTGCTTTTAAATTGTCTTTGGTTAGTGCAATGATTGAGGCTGCAACCAATGTGAAAGTGGCTACCCACAAGGCGATGTTTCCAGCACCGGTTTCAGCCACCAGATCAATGCCGAATATATAAATAACTACTTTTAGAATAGTAAAGACGCCAGCTTTAACGACCGCCACCGCGTGCAGTAGTGCGCTTACCGGTGTGGGTGCGACCATCGCCGCAGGCAGCCATCGATGAAACGGCATCAATGCCGCTTTGCCGGTACCAAACGCAAACAACGTCATTAATATTAATGCCACTGTCGGGCTGACATTGCCCTGCAAAATACCACCAGCACGAAAATCCAGTGTGCCTGTGAGCTGGAATGTCCATAGCACAGCAAATAGCAATAAGCCGATTGATGTGCACATCAAGATGCCGAGGTATAACTTGCCACCACGTCGAGCATCTTCGTTGCCTTTGTGAGTAACAAGCGGGTACGTTGCCAGGGTGAGCATTTCGTAGAATACAAATAGTGTGAGCAAATTGCCCGCAAACGCAATGCCGATGGCTGCCGCTATCGAAATAGCAAAGCATAAAAAGAAGCGCGATTGGTTGGGTTCATTGGCACCACGCATATAGCCGATGGCATAAATGGTGGTGAGTATCCAAAGTCCTGATGCGACAGTTGCAAATAGAAGCCCGAGTGGTTCAACGGTAAAAGTTAAGCCAAGCCCTTGTATGGGTTCTGCAAGTGTGACTGATGGAGTGTTACCTGCAAGAATGGTGGGGTACAAACACAGCACAATGCCGAACAGAATTGTGGCGGTTATAATGCTGACCGCATCGCGAATGTTTTCGTTTTTGCGCAACAACACGAGTAGTGCGCCACCGATGAGCGGGGTAAGAAAACTTGCATAGATGAGTGTGTGATTCATTATGAAGCACCCAGCAAGTTGGCAGCTACACGCCCCGCTAAACCTGCTGTGATTCGTGTATCAAGGCCGAAATACAAGGTCAGTAGTGCGAAAATCCAGCATGGTATTAACATGGACATCGGCGCTTCACGAACATTAGAGAATTCTTCTGGCGCGGGTTTAAAATACATGACATCAATCATCTTGCCGATGTAGACGATCGCCATCAGTGAAGAGGCAATTAACAAAACTGCTACAGGAAGCCAGCCTTTATCCAGTGCGCCGGTAATGAGATACCACTTACTGATGAAGCCTGCAGTGAACGGGACGCCGATTAATCCAATGCCCAGCACAGTGAACGCACCTGTGGTCAGTGGCATGGTGCGGCCGATACCTGCCAATGAGGTGAGCTGGCTTGACTGAACCCGGTAAATCATCGTCGCAAGCGCTAGAAACAAACCGGCCTTCATCATGGCGTGGTTAAACATATGAGTGATAGAGGCGGTGAGTCCATTGAGGTTCAGCAGACCTATGCCTAACGACATGTAACCAAGCTGTGCAACGCTTGACCACGCAAGTAATCGTTTGGCATCAGATTGAAAGATGGCCGTCAGTGAGGCGATGAGTATGCCGGCCAGGCTTAGTGGTACAAGCAGTGTGCCGAGTTGCATCTGTTGAAAAGAAAACTCAACGCCATAGACATCAAAAACAAATCGTATCATCACATACAAGGAGACCTTGGTTGCCGTTGCTGCAAGAAACGCGGTGGTGGCTTTTGGTGCATAGGTGTAGGCGTTCGGCAACCAATAGTGCAGCGGAAACAGCGCTATTTTGAGCGCTATGCCGACGGTAAAGAAAGCGAATGATGCGTGCAACACGCGGCTGTCACGGTGTTCGGGAAGGCGCTCGGCAAGGTCGGCCATGTTGAGAGTGCCAGTCAACATGTACATGAAACCAATGGCGATAAGTATAAACGTTGCCCCGATGGTACCCATGATCAGGTAGCGGAAAGCGGCTGTCAGTGCGCGTCGATCACGGCCTCGGGCAATCAGGGTGTAGGTGGCAAGTGAGGATATTTCTAAAAATACAAAGACGTTAAACGCATCCCCGGTAAGCGTGATGCCAATTAAAGATGCCATACACAAAAGAAATGAGGTGTAGTAAAGGCTTTGGCGTTGATGGCGCATGATGGTGCTAAGCGATTCACGCAGTGCCGTCATTACCAGCGCGCCAAACAATGTGACGAGTAGCAAAACAATAGCGGTCAATTCATCCACCACCACTTCGATACCCCAAGGTGGTGGCCAGCCACCCATGTGATAGCTTATTTCATTGCCATCCCACACCTGATGCAGTAGTGCACCGGCTACGGCGACAGAAGCCCAGCTGACCAATGTTGCCAGTCGCCATGACTGGTCGCCATTGCGGAGCATCGAGCAAATGGGCGCCGCTAATAATGTAAGCAGTAATTGAATTGCAGGTAGTTGTTCGATCATTGCTTGTCGAGCACCACCGTGCTGACAGATGTCTCACGTTGTCTGTTTTCTTTATCCATGTCGCTTATTTCATCTTCTTCCACGGTGCCGTAGGCTTCATATATTCGCACTGAAATAGCCAGGCCAAGGGCGGTGGTGGCAACACCTACTACAATAGCTGTGAGAATAAGTACATGCGGCAACGGGTTGCTAAAGACTGATATTCCGTCTTTAAGTATGGGGGCGGTACCACCTGAAACTTTGCCCATGGATATAAAGAATATAAAAACTGAGGTTTGAAATATATTCAATCCAATAATTTTTTTTACCAGATGACCGCTCGACATAACAATGTACAAACCTGCCATCATCAAAATGACGACTATCCAGTAGTTAAAAAGACCGGTAACCATCTACAACGATCTCTCTGATAAAGAAAAGAAGATGTTTATCATCACAGCTGCCACAGTGATTCCAATGCCTAATTCAATAATAAGTATGCCGTAGTGTTGTCCATCATGAGGGTCAGGCATTAAAACACCATAGTCCAGAAAGTTGCCGCCCATGGCCATACTGGCGATGCCGACGGCTGCATAAAGTAGTAGACCCAGTGCTGGAAAATAGGCGAGCTTTCTTGGTGGGAATAACTGTTGCGCAGGCACGATGCCGTAAATCAATGCGTAGAGAACAATAACACTGGCAAAGATAACTCCCGCTTGAAAGCCGCCCCCCGGGCCGTAGTCGCCATGCCATTGTACATAGAGCGAGAAGATAAGGACCGGAGCGATCAATAGATCTGCAACTTCACGCAACACGATCTTCTGACGCATTGACTCTACTTTAACGTTCGGTGGGACGGGCCGCTCTAAACCTGATTTCCGAGTCCCGGCACCAAGCAACAACAAAACGCCGATAAACGCGGTAAATACTACACCTGCTTCACCAAAGGTGTCGTAACCCCGGTAGCTAGCCAATACAGAAGTCACCATATTTGGTGGGCCTACTTCGTCACCAGACTCTTGTAGGTAACGCGGCGCGACGTGTTGATGAATAGGGGCATCAGCAGTGCCGAAGTACGGCATGTCAAAGGTTGCGTAGATTAAGACGACACCCGTGCAAATCACAACAGCCAGTGGCATAAGTGTTTTTTCTTTCTTTCTCTTTTTGCTGGTGCGACCAACGATTGCAAGTGCGGCCAGAAAAAAGATGGTTGAGGCACCAGCACCTACTGCGGCCTCTGTGAATGCAACGTCTACCGCATCCAGTATCATGAAGATGCAAGAGCTTAATAAACTAAAGAAGCCCATCATCATGACTGCTGTCATCAGTCGATCAAGCTTTACGATGATAAAGACTGTTGCCACGATCATGGTCAACAGTACACTGTTAATCAGGAATTCGATGGCTAGAGATCCTTTGTTTTATCGGCGGATGTGTTTTTGTCCAGTCTTTGAACAATATTGGCAAGACGCGGGTTAATTCCAAGGAAAGTCACCGCCTGCGCTAAGGCATGTATGGCTGCAAGGCTTGTAATGAGTAAAAAGAAAAATATAAACATTAGTTTTAGTGCGATCAAGTAGTCAGGTGCCTGCAGTGCCAAGCCCAAAAGTATCAGGCCTGAGCCCATTGAATCGAGAATACTGACTGCGTGCGCCCTGGTAAAAAAGTCAGGCATACGAAGCAAGCCGACACCCGATGTGATGCAAAAAAAGCTGCCGAGCACTAACAGTACGAAGCTCACGATGTCTAACACAATACTCACGTGTTTGACTCTCCAGCTTTACCAGTTTCAATATCGCTTTGTGGAGGCTGATCTGCAGGGTCTGCAGTACCAAGATTGCCATGTTTAAAAAACTTAAGCACGGCAATGGTGCCGATGAAATTGATCAGCGCGTAGGCGAGGGCGATATCAAGGAAGTCCGGGCGGCCCATTAAAAAGCCCAGGACCGCTATAAAGAGAACAGTGGCGGTGCCAGCGGTATTGATAGCAAGAATGCGATCGTAGAGCGTCGGCCCCATGAAGCTTCGGACCAGTGCCATAAGCATGGTCAGGAGTATTGCTATCATTGCGACTGTAAACAATTATTTACCCTCCAGCTTTCTAACGCGCCGATCCATCTCCCCGTTGAGCAGCGGGTCCAGTGTTTCGCGGGCGAGAGCATGTACTTCTATTTCATCTGCACCAACGTCTATTGAGAGTGTGCCGGGGGTCATCGTGATCGAATTCGCGTGAATAACGAGGCCCAGCGCGGTTTTCTGGCTGGCTGGCACCGTCATGATGGTAGGGGAGATCGGCATGTCTTTTTGCCAGATTCGTTTCGCTACATCTATGTTTGATTTGACAACCTCTATTGCAATGTAGGGTAAAAAGCCAATCATTCTTATAAATATCAATAGTCTGCGTTCATTTGGATCAACAACTTTCAGGCGTGAGGTGATCCAGGCGGAAAGCAGGCACGATGCTGCACCGAAGGCCAGCATAAGTGGCTCGAAAATGCCGCTCCAGAGCAACCACAGTATGGTGCACACGAGCAGTGTTGGGAAAAATCTGGACATACCGGAAGCAGACAGGTTAGCTGGGGTAAAGTGGACGCTGAATGGGCTTACACCCGAGCAAATAGTATACACGGCGAAGTGCGATGTAATTAGTGTTTTGCTTAAGTGTACCGTGCAATTATTGTCTTAATTTCGGAATTGAAGCGCATACCTAACGCATAAATGACGGCAATTCGGCTCCTAGTTAGCAGTAAGGGTCGAGTTGGTTGGATGCGCGGCAACCTTGTGTTACGGTCTGGTTCCGTTCAACACCCCGCATTTCCGCGGGCAACCTAATGTCACGGACGACTAATGTCATGGAGATTCAATTTATGAATTTAGTTAAAAATGCTGTAGCCGCCGCTGCTGCGTCGCTGTTGCTTGGCGGTACTGTACAAGCAGGCACGCTGGCTGATGTTCAATCTGCCGGCCATGTAAAGTGTGGTATTTCCACGGGTGTTCCTGGATTTGCTTTCACAGACGATAAAGGCGACTGGCAGGGTTTTGATCCGGCAGTTTGTAAAGCCGTGGCCGCTGCAATCTTTGGTGATACTTCAGCTGTGAAATACACGACCACAACCGGCAAAACCCGTTTCACTGCGCTGGCTTCTGGTGAAGTTGACATGTTGGCCCGCAACACTACCTGGACTTTCAGTCGCGATACCGATCTTAAGCTCGACTTCGTCGGTGTTAACTATTACGACGGACAGGGTTTTTTGATTCCAGCAGAGCTGGGCGTATCCAGTGCAAAAGATCTTGATGGTGCCTCTGTTTGTATTCAAACAGGAACCACTACCGAGCTGAACCTTGCAGATTTTTTCCGAACCAACGGCATTTCGTATGAAGCGGTTCCAATTGAAACCAATTCTGAAGGTCAGGCTAACTATGAAGCTGGTCGGTGTGATGTATACACAACTGATGCGTCTGGTCTTGCTGCAACGCGTTCTGCGCTGGAAGATCCCTCTGCGCATGCTTTGATGCCGGAAATTATATCGAAAGAGCCACTTGGACCGTTGGTTCGTCATGGTGACAGCGAATGGGCTGACATTATTCGTTGGACTCTGAATGCAATGATCACTGCTGAAGAGTTGGGTGTGACGTCTGCTAATGTTGATAAAATGGCAACAGGTACTGATAACCCTGAAATTAATCGTCTGCTTGGCAGTGAAGGTGATTTAGGCGCGATGATCGGTTTGGATAAGGCCTGGGCTTGGCGTGCGATTAAAATGGTAGGCAACTACGGTGAAGTTTTTGAGCAATTCATTGGTAAAGATACCCCGATCGGCCTTGATCGTGGAATCAATGCCCAGTGGACTGATGGTGGACTTCTGTACTCTCCTCCTTTCCGCTAGTCGTTAGTTGGTAAAGGGTGCGCTCAGCGCACCCTTTTTTTTAAGCTAGACTAACCGAAGTGACTGCTTCCGGGTTCTTGCGTTGATGATGAATCCAGTGAAACGGGTAAAGCACTTCAGCAGCTATAAAGTTGTCCAATCCGCTCCCGCAACAGGATCAATCTGTGGCGCACACGCTAGAACAATCCGGGCTTCCGCCCGTTAAACCGCCGAAATCCAGTTTCTCCTTAGGGAAGCTCTGGACTGATAAAAAATCACGCGGCATCATAATACAAGTTATTGCCATGGCGCTTTTCTGTGCAGTGGTGGTTTATTTGGCTGGTAATGTCGTTGAGAATTTCCAGAAGCTTGGCAAGCCATTCGGCTTTGGGTTCCTTAAGCAGGAATCAAACTACGATATTAATCAAACCCTGATCCAATACAACTCGCAGAGCTCGCATGCACGTGCAGCGGCGGTCGGTATTATTAATACTCTGTTGATCGCTGTTTGCGGAATAATTCTAGCCACCGTGCTTGGGTTTATCCTTGGGGTGTTGCGACTTTCAAAAAACGTCCTGGTTAATAAGCTTACTTATTGCTACATCGAATTTATTCGCAATGTGCCTGTATTAGTGCATATTCTTTTTATGTACGGGCTGATGGTGCATGCGCTCCCGCACCCTAAGCAAGCCATTGTCGTCAAAGAGACGTTTTTCCTTTCTAATCGTGGATTTTATATGCCGCAGCCTTTATTTCAGCCGTTGTTCTGGTTGGTGGTGGCGGCATTTGTCATTGGGATTGTATTTGCATTTTGGTATCGGAGAAGTGCTCGGATAAAGCAGGCAGCCACCGGGGAACAGTCTCCTGTTTTTTGGGTTATGCTCGCGTCTATTGTAGGTTTGCCGATCCTTGCCTACGTGTTAAGCGGGATGCCTATTAACTGGGAATACCCGACTCAAAGTAGATTTAACCTTAAAGGTGGTATGGCGATTAAGCCTGAATTTATGGCTTTGTGGTTGGCGCTTTCAATGTATACCGCCGCATTTATTGCGGAGATCGTTCGCGCAGGGATCGTGGCCGTAGATCATGGCCAGTCAGAAGCCGCAATGGCGCTTGGGCTGCCACGCAAGCGCACCATGAATCTGGTGGTTATACCGCAAGCGATGCGCGTTATTATTCCGCCGCTTACCAGTCAGTACTTGAATATCACCAAGAATTCATCACTGGCGATTGCCATTGGTTACATGGATATAGTGGCGACTATCGGGGGTATATCGCTTAATCAAACAGGGCGTGAGATGGAGTGCATGATAATTGTGCTCGCGCTTTATCTGTTTTTCTCGCTAACGATATCGTTCTTCATGAATTGGTATAACAAGCGCATCGCGCTGGTGGAGCGATAACATGCCCAATACGTCAAACGCTCCGACACAAAACTATGTGCCAGGTGAGCATCCGGATCTCAAGCCTCCAATTGGTCAGACGGGTATCTTGTTGTGGTTGAGGAAAAACCTTTTCTCTTCAACATTCAATATTGTGCTTACGCTGGCAACGCTATATTTTCTTTATCTGGTTATCCCACCGTTGCTCAATTGGTTGGTTCTAGATGCGGTGTTTCAAGCGGGGTCCCGCGATGAATGCCGGGCATTGGGTGAGGGCGCCTGTTGGGGCTTTATCGACAAGCGTCTCGGGCAGTTCACCTACGGGTTTTATCCAATCGAAGAAAGGTGGCGAGTTAACCTGACATTCCTGCTGCTTGTGATGGCAGTTTTGCCCGTGTTGTGGGAGAAGATGCCGAAGCGTCGAATTATGCTGTGGTTTTCTGTTTTATTCCCTTTTGTCTCAGCCTGGTTGTTGCTCGGTGGCTTTGGTTTGGAGTCTGTGAATACTGATCAATTTGGCGGCTTTATGCTGACGATGATAATCGGTGTCACGGGAATTGTGTTTTCGTTGCCAATGGGAATTCTGTTGGCACTGGGAAGGCAGTCGCAGTTGCATTTTATTCGATGGATATGTACCGGATTTATTGAGTTTATTCGAGGTGTGCCACTGATTACACTGCTGTTCGTGGCGTCGACCATGTTGAATTACTTCCTGCCGCCCGGTACGACATTCGATCTCTTGCTGCGGGTGCTGATTATGGTGACGATATTTTCCGCAGCTTATATTGCGGAGGTAGTTCGTGGTGGCTTGCAAGCGGTTCCAAAGGGGCAGCACGAAGCGGCGGATGCCATGGGGCTTAAGTATTGGGCATCAATGCGTTTAATTGTGCTTCCGCAAGCGCTGAAAATTTCTATACCCGGCATTGTGAATACCTTTATCGGTCTTTTCAAAGACTCTACTTTGGTAGTGATCATCGGCCTGCTTGATCCGCTTGGTATTGGTCGAGCATCATTGTCAGACTCCAAGTGGCAAGGTCTGGCTACGGAAGTGTATGTATTTATCGCGATATTTTTCTTTATCTGCTGCTTTAGCATGTCGCGCTATTCGATTTACCTTGAAAACAAGCTGCACACCGGGCATCGCATATGAGAATAAATATCTCACGTTCTGTAGCCGATACTCGATTGGAATTGAAGGAAAGAAAAGCAAATGACTGATCATGAAGCGCAAGGCGCGGCATCAATGCAGGTAAGTGATCAAGAGATGATCCGCATTAGTGAAATGCACAAATGGTATGGGCAGTTTCACGTGCTTAAAAACATTAATCTCAATGTTAAAGCTGGTGAGAGAATTGTTGTTTGTGGTCCATCAGGGTCTGGCAAGTCCACCTTGATTCGTTGCATGAATCGACTCGAAGAGCACCAGCGAGGTGAGATTTGGGTTGATGGGGTGGAGCTCACCAGTGATTTAAAAAACATTGAGCAGATACGTCGCGAAGTGGGAATGGTGTTTCAGCACTTTAATTTGTTTCCTCACTTAACAGTGCTTGAAAACTGCACGTTAGCGCCTATCTGGGTGCGCAAAATGCCAAAGGGTGAGGCTGAGGATGTGGCGCGCGCCTATCTGGAGCGGGTGAAGATTCCAGAGCAGGCGGATAAGTTTCCAGGTCAGTTGTCTGGTGGTCAGCAGCAGCGTGTGGCGATCGCGCGTAGTTTGTGTATGAACCCCAAGATTATGTTGTTTGATGAGCCGACTTCAGCGCTTGATCCGGAAATGATTAAAGAGGTGTTGGATGTCATGATAGAACTCGCTCACGATGGCATGACCATGCTTTGTGTGACGCACGAGATGGGCTTTGCTAAAACGGTTGCCAATCGCGTGATCTTTATGGATGGCGGCGAAATAATAGAAGAAAACGAGCCTCAAGAGTTCTTCAATAATCCACAGTCAGAGCGAACCCAGGAATTTCTGAGTCAAATTCTGGCGCATTAAATAACTCGCTGATGTTCAGTTGTCACTTTTGGTGCATAGCGCAGTATTAATGTGCTTTGAGTGATGGGTTCGCACCAGTAAAAATGGTATAAAAATCACACGATGCAGGTCGGTAGGTGCTGACCGCTTTTCATTGGCGTGACGATATGTGGATAAGCGAACAAGTCTGTTCGGATACTCAAAAGCATTTTGACTCCGTTTGCTCGGCAATTCTTGCGGCCCGTAGTTCTGTTTTGGTTGAAATGTACATTTTTCGTCAGGACGCTCTCGGGTCGCGGTTGCTTGAAGCTATGCGCAGTGCCGCGCGCCGTGGCGTAGATGTACGTATTGTGGTTGATGGTTTTGGTTCTCCGGCCTGGTCTACGGGTTTTCTACGCTCCCTGGCGCAGGAGAAAATTGCTGCTCGTGTTTACCACCCTATATTGCGTTTGCCCGGATCCCGGTTTTCCGGTTTGAGAGTGCTCGGCGGTGCCCGGCAACAGTCTGTACTGAGCCGTTTGCTGGTTTTTGCCAGTCGGCTCAACAAAAGAAATCACCGGAAAATAATCGTCGTGGATCAGCTCACAGCTTTTGTTGGATCATGTAACGTAACTGATCTGCACAAGAGGTGGCGCGAAACCGCGGTTCGGGTAAGTGGTGCAGAAGTGTCTGAGCTTTGCAGTTCTTTTGAGGTGATTTGGCGCCGATCGAGTTACCTCGATGGGTCATTCCCCGGTTTACTGCGGGGTAGAAAATTGCTTTCAGGGTTGCGTAATAGCTCGCTTGTGCGGGTAAATTGCACTCGTCGCCTGAGGCGACGGCACAATGCTGAGATTGTCGCCCGTATTGAAAATGCTGTTGACAGGGTGTGGGTGACAACGGCGTATTTTGTTCCAAGCACAAGCATTGTGACGGCTCTGGTTAATGCATCGAAAAAAGGCTGTGATGTACGATTGCTTTTGCCGGGTAAGAACGATATCAGTCTGGTTTCCTGTGTAAGTCGAATGTTTTATTTTGGATTGATGCGCTACGGCGTGAAGATCTATGAGTACCAGCCCGAGATGCTGCATGCCAAAACCCTGCTCATTGATCGCTGGGCTTGTGTCGGGACGACGAACCTTAATCATCGTAGCTTCTACCATGATCTTGAGGTTGATATTTCTTTGACCGGTCAGGAGTCACTGACTGTGCTGGCAAGGCAGTTCTCCCGGGATCTTGCCACTTCGTATCGAGTTACGTCAGAGCGTCTGCGCAGCAGGTCGTTGATTGAGAAGTTGAGCGGCTATCTCGTCTATCCATTCCGGACATTTATCTAGTGTACTGGAACAAATAGATTGCACATATGAGTCGATCAATCAACGTGTCTAATTTTAAACTATTGCCTGCGAGCTTCGCCTTGTTGTAAACCAAACGACAAACTCTCAAATGCACACTCTCATTTGTTCCAGTAACTAGGTTGATCGCGGGTGGCGGCTGGCATTAAACCCAAATGTTCAAAAGTACGAAATATGGTCTATAACTATCGCCAGAGCGGTTTTTGGGCGGTTAGTTGGGGCGGTTGGTGAAAAATCAGTAAACAGTTGCCTTCAAATTGTTGACACTGGCTTGCTGGACTATCATAATTCCGCTCTTGCGCGGAGGGATTCCCGAGCGGTCAAAGGGGGCAGACTGTAAATCTGCTGCATATGCTTCGGAGGTTCGAATCCTCCTCCC
>CALGJU010000221.1 GCA_937928685.1 uncultured Granulosicoccaceae bacterium | reverse complement strand
CAGTGGTATTAGTACCGTACTTGCGATTGCTATCTTATCCCAAGTATCTTTTTTCTTTTTTTTGAGTTGAACTAACTCCTCTTCAAGCGCTTCCAATCTCTGCTCTATGTCCATCTTGATCCTTTTAACCTAACATTCATATTCAATATCAAATTGATCGATAACAACAAAAAAATCTTAAGCCCTATAGCTGAAAATTCTCCAGTATTTCAAGCACATGTAGCCCACCTTGATACACTGCAGCGCAAAATTACGTCAATTTGATTGATAACAACAAACAGACATTAGAACGATACACCTAATATTTCCACGTTTTTCAAAAACATACAGTGCATTACATAAATCTTTCACCCGTTGTATTACTTCAATTTGAATGATAACAACAATATAGCTCATCAGCGAATAAACTAATAAATCCTTTGATATCAATAAAATACCCTCAAGAAAGCTGCCTGATAATTTGGAACATTACGTCATTCATGTCGGCAGTTGCATTTCTAGCTACTTTTGGATACTGTATATACATACAATTTGTACACAGAGGCACTGCACTATATGAAATCACAGGGTAACGCGGATTTGGCTGAAACTGAAAGAAGTGCACTAGTGCCGGCGCGGGTCCAGCGTTAACAATACAGCTGAGCGCCGTTGCCAATCATTGTCTACATTTCTGATCATTGCATTTAAATGTGCATACCACTCAAGCTAGACTTGCTAGTTATCTGATTTATAACGCAGCACCTCCAGGTTTCCCTGAGGGCGTCGGCATATAACTGCCCATACCGGAGAAGCATTTCTTCTCTTTAGATTGAGGCGGTAAAACCCGACTTCAGACTGTTCAAACTACAAACCTAATATTTTCGACGGAACAAAACGCACTGGCGTAGGCCTCAAGAATGTAGGTAGGCCACAACACGTTATAACTGATTGGCGCTCTGCTATTTCGTAACCGGCATATATGTCATGGCAGGTATATATCGACTCTCTGCATCCTTTGAACCAAACTAATTCTCCTGAATTATAAAATTTCATGTCATGACGTATATTTCCATAGTCAGCTAAGCTAAGGTTCGCCAACAATTCGAACTCACAAGCCGGGAATGGCGAACATGAATTTATCCAAATTAACGCCTCTCACCCTGTTAATGGCAGGCATTTTCTTCAGCGGCTCCTTGTTCGCAGCACCAGCCTGCCTCACTGACTCAGATTCTAACGGTGATGGCTGGGGCTGGGAAAACGGTCAAAGCTGTATTATTACGACAGCACCAGCCGCCCTCCCTTGCGTTGATTCCGATGGTGATGGATACGGATGGGACGGCCTTAACACCTGCACTGTTAACGCGCCAGCGCCAACTCCTGCCACCGCTTGTATCGACAGCGACGGTGACGGCTACGGATGGAATGGAACGCAATCGTGCTTGCTGCCGTCGGTCATAACTACTACCTGTATCGATACTGATGGTGACGGCTATGGTAGGGACGGCACTCAAACCTGCATCGCCGCCCCGGTTACCACAACCACGTGTCTCGACCCAGACGGTGATGGCTACGGGTGGGACGGTACGAAAACTTGCACGGTTTCCGTCGTACTCCCGCCGACCAATACTTCAGGCGTTACCGATGTGATTCTAATGATGGGGCAATCCAACGCCCTAGGTGAAGATACTCAGGTAGACATGAGCGAAGATGGGGTCGACCCACGTGTCATTGTCTGGACTCAGTTTGATGATTGGCAGGTCGGCAATCTGTGTACTCAAAAATGGCAAAAAGCATGGTTCCCATGGCGTGGCGGCGTTTGCTCTAACCACCCTGCATTCCAGATCGCGAAGCACATCATTGAACTGGATGGCAGCCGGAAAGTTGCCGTCATTCCCACCGGTACTGCCGGTAAGCCCATCCGCTGGTGGGACGCCAACGGCATAGCTGATCAGCAAGTAAATGCGATAGTTCAAGCCGCTCTGGCTTCACTGGGAAAACCAAAGGTTGATTTGATCGCCTGGTCTCAAGGCGAAGCCGACCATGGTAATGAAACCGCATGGATGCTGAAGCTAAACGATCTCATATCAAGACTAAGACAACGTACGTGGTTTGATGCAAACCAGGGGCAATTCATTGCACAGGAAACCAAGTGGTCCAGCGTTAACGCGAAAGTTCAGGAACTAGGCAGTGATGGTGACCCGTTAACGGACTGGGTAGCAGCGGCTGACCAACCGACTAAAGACGGCGTGCACTGGAGCGCCGACGCACTACGGGTAATCAGTGAACGATTCGCCACTAAATACATCTACTAACAGGATCGCCTCATGAAATTTATACACCTGATTTTTATTTACGCCCTCGCAACCACCACATCTCACGCAGCAGAAATCTGTGTTACCACAGAAAGCGACCCGGACGGGGACGGCTACGGCTGGGAACAGTTTGCAACTTGCCTGGTGACCAACAACAACAACAACAACAACAACAACAACAACAACAACAACAACGACGCTAGCAATAGTGCCCCACAGTCCCCTGCTGAAATTGCCAGTCAGTCTATTGTTGACCCACGAACCGGGTCCAAAATAGCCATCCAGCGCATTAAGTGGGTACCTGCAGATTTTGCTGGTAAGAGTTTTCCCGGCTGTAAAGGTTACGTGGTGGATCTTGCACAAGACACAGATCAATGCCTGTCATGCGACACTGGCGAAACTTATCAGTACGAGCACTATGAAGATGGCAACGGTCGGCTTATCTACTCATTTGGAACAATAAACTTTGAAGCCGAATTTGAATGGGGTGTAGATGAACACGGACTCTACGACGGACCAATGGAAATTAACGCGTTTGCAGAAGTTACCGAATCAGGTATCAACCAATGGCTTGATGGTACAGAGGGCTCAATTGGATTTTATCAACATTGCGAAGGCGTGGTGCCGATATCTAACACACCACCTACAGTCGCCAAAGAAAAATAGTCGTGAGTCGGCGCACTTTATTCCACAGAAATGGTACACGTTTTTTTATAACTGCATGCAATACTGCTAGTGCACTGGAACAAAAGACACTTTGATTGATTGACTCATATGTGCAATCTATTTGTTCCAGTACACTAGACAGCACGGGCCTTTGTGTTTCGTTGTGTTTATCTAAGCACGAGCGAAAAATGTGCCCTTCGATAACATTTCTTTGCTGCCAGATACAAACACTTATCGATTGACAGCAAGCGCCTCGCCAATCCCACGTCAATCCGGCAAATTAGCCCCGCCATCTTCCATAGCCAACGGCCTTTGCCAATAAGCGTACTGCGGGGTCCACTCATCGAGCCCGATACCGGCAAGCCCTAAAAAGTGCCACTGCGAGCAATATAAATCACCGGGGCCAAACCAGGTACTCGCCTTGCGAAGTATTTTTTCACCCGCTAGCTCATAGACAACTGCCCCCGGCATATTACCCATACCTTCGGCTGCCACCTGTTCGGTCATGTACTCGCCACCACCATGCGATGCCATACGAATCCGCCAGTTGCGGGAATTGGCGAATTTACGCTGCACTTCCGGTGAGTCTTTTGAAACCATAGCTACTGACAAGGCAGATTCCAGATGCGTGACAAACGGATTCAAGCCGTCACCCCACAGCGTGCAGTAACGACAGGCTTGACCCATATTGTGTATCAGCAGCATCTTTCTATTACCAGTAAAAAGATCGCGCAGCGTTACCGTGCCCTCTGTCGTGTCGAATGTGTAGTTCTTTACTTCTTCACCCGGCAAACCCGCCTGAAGCTCACGAAGGCGAGAAGTTTTTTCCATTATTTGCTGTTGCAACTCAGCGATTTCATCAGTTGCCATTCTATAACTCTCCTATGTTGAACACCCAATGTTGATGCTATAGCCATTTCACTACTTTCCAGTATACTCATCGCCCGTGAAAACACCATTTCGATCCCTCTCAACGCACCGTTTCTTCTCAACTGCGTTCCACGGAGTTTCTACTTCCACTGCGTACGTTAGACGCAGTCAATGCTGTTGTGTTGTGGAGCGAGCTTTCAAAAAGGACCAGGCCCAAAGCTACAACAACTCAGGCAAAAATAGTTATCGTATCTATATTTCGTACACATTCCAGCGTTTATAATGGCGGTTCGGGTTGAGGCGCAAGAACGCAGCAACCAAATCTAACTATTATGGAATCGCGCATATGAAACAATCTACTCTGTTAGCCCTCAGTACTACTCTTCTTATCAGCGCCATGCCGCTGCAAGCCCAAGACTCGTCGATGAGCTTCTTTATCACCAGCGTAGGCTCCAGCAAAGGGGGTGATCTGGGCGGACTGGAAGGGGCGGATGAACACTGCACCAAATTGGCAGAAGCGGCTGGCGTTGAAGGTAAAACCTGGGCTGCTTATCTCAGCACTCAGGAAGAAGGCAAACGTGGTGTATCAGCACGTGATCGTATTGGCTCCGGCCCATGGCACAACGCTAAAGGTGATCTTATCGCCAGCAATCTTGACGAGCTGCATCTTGCACCCAATATAGTTAAATCAACGGCTGTCGATGAAAACGGCAACCTGGTTAATGGCCGTGGCGACAAGCCGAACGTGCACGATATCCTCACGGGTACCATGGCTGACGGCACAGCCTACTTTCCGCGTGAGACTGAAGACCGTACTTGCAGCAACTGGACGAGCTCCGGTGAAGGCAGCGCCACAGTCGGACACCACGACCGACACGGCGGTGGCAACACATCATGGAATGCTGCACACAACTCTCGAGGTTGCTCACAGGAAGACCTGACCAAAACCGGCGGAGCTGGCCTGTTTATGTGCTTTGCCACTAAATAGTCGCGCACCTGATTAGCCTACTACTATTGAAAAAATACCCGTCCTGAGACACTGGCCAAATGGTTGACACCTTGACTTTAACGAGAGCTATATCATCGGTGCAGTCAGGATGGGTGTATTTATAACCTCTAGTGGAAGCCCTGCCGTAATGCGGTGACTTCCGGACAAACAAATGCTGCCAGATTGAGTTAGTTCACAATCGGTGCAAGCGTCACTTTCAATAATCGCATCTCACGTGCGAACCACTCCGTGCCGGGATCACGCGTGTATGTCACGTACATCACTGGTTCGTCCAGCGCACGCAGATGCGGGTGATGCAGGCCGTCGTAGACCCAGCCATTAGTGTTAGCGCTGGGCTGCGCGTTGGCCACATGTGTCGGCACGCTCCACGGTCCGGTAAGCGTTGGGGCAGAACGGATGACAATTTTACGACTTAGCGGCTTGCTGTAGACTGCGATATATCGATCGAGAAATTCGTTGAACGAAACAGACATAATGTCTGCACCATGAAAGAGCTCAACTGCTTGTGATGGGTCATCGACCCAATTCCCCGTTCCCGCCGCATAGCGCCATGCGCCCGGCTCCATCGCCTGCTCTATTGGCACTCGAGCAAGCTTGCAGGGAAACACCGTATCATTCCTTTCACAGCCAAACGCATACAGCACGTTGTCTTCAAGCAAAGCGGCGTTATGCCAACCCGGACCACTCGAGGGAAACATAACAGTGGGATGTTCAGCCATGTTATCGATCACCGGACGAACCGGGTGCCTGGCGCCGTATGGCCATTCCGCCAACGCGCTGCCAACACTATGAAAGTTTAACTCACCGGGTTGGCCACTGATTTTTTGATAAAACACAAGCGACCTCTGCCTGAGCGGATCATCAACGAGCGGACCGGGCCACAACGCCCATCGGGCTCCGCAGGGCTCAGTGCATCCCGGAGCATCTCTATGCAAGTTGTTGAACTGAACTTCCTCTTCGGTATACGGCAATAGTTCTGTCGGCTCACCAAACTCATCGGTGCCCAGGGTAAGTCGAGGCAATCCATTCGATGCGGTAGTGGCTTCGACTGAAGACCAGGAATTACTGAACCAGTTTTGACCGTCACTATTGGGATTGATGGTGACAGTGTCACCAAACACCCACACATTGCGACCATTGTGGGTGCCACTATAGCCCCCGTCTCGCCCGCGCAAATTGTTGTCCTGAGCTAGCGCCCCTGCGTCATCGACTTCAACGACAATGAGCTCTGAGGGTGCACTACCGGGGTCCGAGACGGAACAGGCAACCTGTGTTGCGATACCGGCAAACAAAGCCAGGCTGTTGATCTGGTGCCATGCCTTTCTAATTTCCATAGTGATTTATACCGCCCGCTAGAGAAAATGTTACGGCCAAACTGAAACTCGCAAGCAGACTCTTGCCGCAGCATTGGACATTGCTCTGACGCACCCCAAAGAGATAAGTTGTATAAATCTGCATGAGTACCTGAATCTCACCACCAAATCTTTAAAGTGCCATCAGGACGCATTGGATTCGACAGTAATATAACTTCATAATGAACCCGACAGGCGTTCCCAGTGTCACAATCAATGCCTATTCACTTACACAAAAGATGGGTACGGACGTCACCATCGGCTGCAATTTGTCCGATCCCGACCGTCTTTCATAAAAGTCACAATAAGGCGTCGCCCGCATTGATGCAAGCCCCCGTAGAATCACGAAGCACCAGCAATTAATGAATACTCGTTTTTTACTCACCATTGTTTTTTTGGCTGGCGTGAGCTCAGGCTGGATAGGCAAAACCTGGTGGGGGAACCCGCAGTCAGCATTGACCAACCAGCTGCCTGACAACAACCAACAACTGATCAGTCGAACGGACAACAATAGACAGCAGCCCGCCCACGCCCTGGATTCAAAGGTTACAGCGTCGAGCGATACGACTTCCTTCAATGTAGATTATACCGATGCGTCCGCCCAACCAGAGGCTTCCAGAGAAGCACTCGCAGATACCAGTGCTTATGAACTATTTACCAGGCTTCTACAAGAACGCCGATACTATGATGCGATGGCTCTTTATCAGGAAACCACCCGCAACGATGAAAGAGCAACCGCCCAACTGAAGCGAGAGCTTCTGGATCACTTAGGCACCTTATCGAGCAATCGCAAAAATAGTGATTTCTCGGAACTGACAGGAAACTACCTGTCAATTTACTACGATGACCTTGATGTGCTGGTGTTGTTGGCAGAATTCAATGAGGCCAATGGTAGCTACCTTGAAGCAGCCGACGTCTACCTGCTTGCAAAAAACTACACTTATAATATTGCTGACCAACAAGTTTTACTCACTCATTTCAACAATTTTGTTAATGATATACATCAGACTTATTCCAATCAGAAAGACTGGCTATCCCTGATTAATTTCTATGCGCACATAGAAACACTTGGCTTGATGACATCTTCTCACCAATACGCAAGAGCACTTGCCCACCTGCATAATGGTGATAAGTTTTCGGCTGTCGAGCTACTGGAACACCTCGTAAACGACAGCCAGATTGGAGAGAAAGCGACGACCGCCTTATTAGAGCTATCGACCAGTGGCATAACTACTGCCACCAGCAATACTACCGCCCCGGGGGACTCAGAGGCTATCGCACTGCAGCAAAGGGGAAATCAATACCTGGTCGATCTCACTATAAATCGACAAGATACTGTTAAGTTATTAATCGATACCGGAGCCTCTATGACAACCTTGTCGCAGGCATCATTTTACGCGTTAAGATCCAGTGGTGCTGCAATCGAACAAGAGAGAAGAATTTTTCATACCGCGAGCGGCGTCGCCCAAGGGACCGTTTATTTAATGCCAGAAATAAACCTGGGTTCTTATTTACTTACAAACACTAAAGTCGCCGTGCTTGATTTCAGTTCCGTACAAGATATCGACGGTCTTTTAGGCATGAACGTGTTAGGTCAATTCCGCTTTCAGATCGATCAGGAAAACCGAAAATTACTATTAAACAGAAAAGAGTAATATCAGTAATACTTCATGCTTCGCAAGAGAAAATTCACGCAACATCATATTATAGCCCGTTAAGCAGCGGCTGATACGTAGGCAATCCCCGATAACTCAATCGCCAACTGACCTGCGGCTTTTTCCAGTAGTTTAAACTGCTTGTCTATCTCTTCGGGGCTGATGGGCCTGCTCAACAAGTACCCTTGCACAACCTCGCACTCCAGGTCATAGAGCAATGCCAGCGTGTCGAGATCTTCCACCCCTTCTGCCACCAACACAAGACCGAGGTTTGCCGCCAGTTCAATTGCTGTCTTTATTATCGCTTTATTTTTATCCTGATCCGCGTTTAAGAGAAACGACCGGTCTAGTTTTAATTCATCTAACGGAAGCTTGTGCACCTGGGACAATGAGGAATAGCCGGTACCAAAGTCGTCAAGAGAAATAATCACGCCATTGTCACTGAGCATTGTAATTAGTTCCAGAGCCAGGTCCGGGTCACTCATCATAGCTGACTCAGTGACCTCAATGACTAGTCTACTGGCAGGTATGTCGGCACTTCTTAAACAGCTGAGGATCATATCAACCGTGCTGGTTTTATCTAGCATTTCGACAGACAGGTTAATGGCCAGGTTAATATCAAAACCCTTACCCAGCCATTTTTTTAACTGCGCAAGGCCGGTCTCCAGTGTCCACTTTGTTAGCTGGCCGATCTGCCCTGTTTGCTCGGCAATAGGAATAATGCGCACCGGGGGAATCATCCCAAACTCCGGATGCTTCCAGCGTAACAACGCCTCAACACCACAGATGCTTCCTGTTCTGATATTGAATTTCGGCTGATAGACAAGCGACAGGTCGCCCTCATTCAAAGCGCTTTTGAAGTCGCTGATAACAGAAAGGGTGTTCAGGTGATTGTTATCGTGCTCTTCATTGTAGAAGCGGTAACCACCTCTGTTTCTTTTAGAGCAGTACATTGCCACATCGGCACAACGAAGCAGTTCGTCGAGTTGTTGACTATCAGCCGGGTAAAACGCTACACCGATACTTGCCGGTGAATGCAATCGGTATTCATCAATTTCAATTATCTGGTCGAGTTGCTGGTCAATGGTAGTGGCAACAACGCATGCCGTTTCTGCATCAGCGCCAGGTATTAAAATGGCAAACTCATCTCCCCCCAAACGCGAGACAAGCGCGTTGCCCGGCAGATGCCGCTCAAGATTTTGTGCTACTTTGACCAGCACTTCATCACCAATGTGATGACCGAGCGTATCGTTTATTCGCTTGAAGTCGTTCAAATCAAGCAACATAACAGCATGTGTTTCTTTTTCTTTATCAGACGCACCGATTATTCTGCTAGCGACGTGTTCAAATCCAGCTCGGTTTGGAAGATTTGTAAGGGAATCATTGCGTGCTTGATGTTCAAGGTTGCGAGTGAGTCCGAGGGCACGCGCCCGGTCAATGGCCGACACTCCGAGTACCAATAGAATCCCTATCAATGATACTGCCAACACAATGAGTAGCCCGTTCCTTGTCTGAGAGGCAGCTAATACCGACGACTCATGCACCGGCACAATCACCTCGAGCGCCCCCATCAAGTCGTTCAGCTCCCAGGTTTTGCCCACTGGAACCCCGGCTTGCACACGTTGCGCACGGATCTGCGGCGTCTTCTCCATTGCGTTATGGCAGTCAACACAAGATTGGCTGG
This sequence comes from uncultured Granulosicoccaceae bacterium, assembly GCA_937928685.1. GTDB lineage: Bacteria > Pseudomonadota > Gammaproteobacteria > Granulosicoccales > Granulosicoccaceae. Next base: position 1,047 of record CALGJU010000221.1, on the reverse strand, counting down.
AAGCCGGGTCTGCTACAAGGTAGCGAAGTGCGTCTATGCCACCCACTTGCTCGATGCGCCATATAGGCTCCCAGTCTATTCGCCCCGATGATCCTTTTCGATCTTGCTCCTCCAGTTTCTCCCAAGCCCACTTTTGAAAATCATCGTTCAAGCCTTGCTCTGCACTGAGATTCCATTTACTTAGAGGTCGAAACTGATAACTGCCACCACTATTTTCGCTAGAGTCATGAGCGAGCGCTTTAAGAAATTGTGCCGGAATGGGAACCGCTCCGACAGTGTTATCTGATGCGGTGCTAGCCTGGAAGCCATCTTTTTTGAGCTTGGAAACCACAGTCCTTGTGTAGATGGACCTGGCCGTTGTAGCTTGATTGGCCACGACATTGGCAATTTGTCGTGATTTAAACTCGATGAGTTTTTGTTGACTGTTATTGACGATGAGCCAGGTCGCGCCAATAAGTAACACCAGTAACACCATACAAGCGCCCAACAGCTTGCGTCGGTTGCCTAATAAATCACTTGCAGTGAATAACGGTCTCTTAGTGATCATCGTTGTTTTTTATCGCACTTTGTTATACCGCTGTTCAAGGTTATACCGCTGCTCATGTTTTCCCCCATGGTCAGACGCCCCTCTAGAACAGCATCACGTTGACCAGGCGCATTGAGCTACACCACTCTGATATGCGGCGGCTCGCCGGGAAATAACTTAATCAACTCCACCCGTCTGATTGGCTGCTATAGCGCTGATGTGACTCAATCTGAATTCTTTGTGTGACTTTACAGGTTCAACACTAGTGAACTACGTAGTCTAAAGGCTAGATCTACTCGTTTACGCTACGGGTATGCCACGGAGGGTAACTTTGGCTATGCGAAACGCTTGTATCAAACAGAGCGCTAAAGGGATGTTTCTTTGTTATTCGTTACAGTTATTAGTTACAGATCTATATCGCGCCGTACAACTGCGAGACCTTAGTCGCTATTTTCACAACAGCATCTTTCACTGTCTCTTCAAGCTCCCGGTTAAAACGCGCGGCCGGTGTTGCCACAGCC
>CALGJU010000220.1 GCA_937928685.1 uncultured Granulosicoccaceae bacterium | reverse complement strand
CTCGTGGGAAGATCTGATTGTCAGCGCTGAAGAGCAAGCGTCTGCTCAGTTATACAGTCAATTAAAACGGGCTGATGAAAAGTATGTCACTGAGCATGCCTATGAAAACCCGCGTTTTGTTGAAGACCTGATTCGCGAAGTGGCCGCCGTTCTAAACAAGAACGACCACATTCAGTCTTATGAACTGGAAGTAGAAAACTTCGAATCTATTCACAACCATTCGGCCTGGGCGCAAATCCTACGCTAACGAAGAAGTCGATAATTCTCAACCGGCATCACTTCTGCCTATCGTTGGCAATAGGATCTACTTCAGCACGGGCACGTGTATCGGGGTTTTCGAGAGAAAAGTAAGGTTTCTCTGCAAAAGCCGCTCGCACCAACGTTGTTTTCCCGGATTGCCGGGGACCCAATAAGGTAACTACCGGATATTGCCCAGAGGCAGCTAAGACTGCTGCTGTTAGATCTCGCTTGTACATAGACATCAATAATAGCTATTTTCGGGCTAATCTGCAGTTTAATTGCAGATTAGCCCCATTTTCTCCAATGTTTTATAAGACACGGAAGATTCAGCTCCGCATTACAAAATCCTTACTTCGCAAACAGGCCACCAGCAGCAAACCGCTGGCGAAACATTTACTCCGCAGCGCAATCAGACAGCCAGACCGCTCGTTTCATTAGATAACCCTAAATTCAAGCGCCGGATGCCATGAGCAAAAAACGCAATAAATCCAAAAAATCACAGCCAGATAGTTCAGCGCCGTTGCTGACTCGCAGACGATTGATCGGGCTGCCGATAGCGGCTGCGATAATCGGCACCACCGCCTTCGGTCTCAGTGCCAGGGAGGCAAGCAATCACGAGTTACATGACTTGTCCGTTATCGGTCAGGGCGAACCGGTGATTGTACAAATTCATGACCCGGGTTGCCCCACCTGCCGGCGGCTGAAAAGCGTTGTGCAAAACTCAATGAAAAGCCAGGAGTCGGTAAAGCACCGGCTTGCTGATATCACAACAACGGAAGGCAGCGCTCTGCAAAAAGAATACAACGTGCCGCATGTCACCCTGTTGTATTTTGATGCAAAAGGCAAACACGTGCACACCACTACCGGTATGCAGACAAAAAAGAACATTGAAGCAGAAATCAGCCGATTGTTTTAAATTAACAAAAATAAAAAAACCCCGGCCGAATTAACGAACCGGGGCTTTCTGCCATCTGACCATCAGATGTTCAGTGGCACTAGCAACTACTCAATCGCGCTAGGCCATTTTCAGATCAAAGCGATCTGCATTCATCACCTTGTCCCATGCAGCGACAAAATCGTGGACGAATTTTTCATTCGCATCACTGCTGGCATACACTTCTGCCAAAGCACGTAGCTCTGAGTTTGAACCGAACACCAAATCAACCGATGTGCCAGTCCACTTCTTAGCGCCGCTTGAGCGATCAGACCCTTCAAACACGCCACCGGAAACCGGCTGCCAGTCAATGTTCATGTCAAGCAGATTAACAAAGAAGTCATTGGTCAACGTTTCAGCGCGATCAGTGAATACACCATGTGCTGACTGACCGGTATTTGCATTCAACACTCTCATACCACCCACCAATACAGTCATCTCTGGTGCAGTAAGTGATAGAAGGTGCGCACGATCTACCAGGGACTCTTCAGCAGGACGCATGTGCTTGGAACTCACATAGTTGCGAAACCCATCGGCAGCAGGCTCAAGCACTGCGAAAGATTCAACATCTGTATTTTCCTGTGTAGCGTCTGCACGGCCTGCTGCAAATGGTACCTGTACGTTAATACCAGCATTCTTTGCTGCTACTTCAATACCCACACAGCCTGCTAATACGATCACATCAGCAAGAGACATCTCAGAACCTGATTGAATTTTCTCAAGCTCTGCAATTACTGTAGCGAGTTCCGCAGGGTTGTTTACTTCCCAGTCTTTCTGTGGCGCAAGACGTACACGGGCACCATTGGCACCGCCGCGCATATCTGTACCGCGATAGGTAGAAGCGGAAGCCCAGGCTGTTGAAATCAACTGTGATACCGACAAACCGGAATCAAGTATTTTCGCTTTAATAGAGATAATTTCTTTATCAGCAATAGATGCGTTTGCATCAGGGATGGGGTCCTGCCATAGCTGTGGTTCAGCTGGCACTTCAGGACCAAGCGACCGAACTCGTGGCCCCATGTCTCGATGCGTCAACTTGTACCATGCTTTGCCAAACTCTTCGGCAAACTCTTCCGGGTTTTCATGAAAGCGCTTTGAGATTGGTCCGTAGATCGGATCTTCTTTTAACGCAAGGTCAGAAGTAAACATGACCGGTGCATGTTTCTTTGAAGGGTCATGCGCATCACGAACCAACTGGTGAGCTGCTTCATCAGTGGGTATCCACAGTGTTGCACCTGCAGGTGTTTGCGACTTTTTCCAGTCATAAGCAAACAAAGTATCAAAGTAGCCGGTATCCCATTTAATAGGCTCAGGAGTCCATGCGCCTTCAAGACCGCTACTGATAGTGTCAGCACCTTTACCAGTACCGAAGCTGTTCTTCCAGCCAAGGCTCTGCTCTTCAAGGCTTGCACCTTCAGGCTCAGGCCCAACATGGTCTGCGCTGGCAGCGCCGTGGCCTTTACCAAACGTATGACCACCGGCAATCAATGCAACCGTTTCTACATCATTCATCGCCATGCGACCAAATGTATCGCGAATATCTTTGGCCGATGCCAATGGATCAGCGTTGGCGTTAGGACCTTCAGGGTTCACATAGATCAAACCCATTTGCACCGCACCCAGCGGATTCGCAAGCTCACGATCACCGCTATAGCGCTCATCTGCCAGCCACTCACCTTCAGGGCCCCAATAGATGTCTTCTTCCGGCTCCCAGATATCTGCACGACCACCACCGAAACCGAAGGTTTTAAAGCCCATAGATTCAAGGGCAACGTTACCTGTAAGAATCATAAGATCAGCCCAGGAAATCTTTTGACCATATTTTTGCTTAATAGGCCAAAGCAATAAACGCGCTTTATCCAGATTGACGTTATCGGGCCAGCTATTCAGAGGGGCAAAACGCTGCGAACCGGAACCACCGCCACCGCGACCATCAAATGTGCGGTAGGTGCCGGCGCTGTGCCATGCCATACGAATAAAGAAGGGGCCGTAATGACCATAGTCAGCAGGCCAGAAATCCTG
>CALGJU010000219.1 GCA_937928685.1 uncultured Granulosicoccaceae bacterium | reverse complement strand
CCCAGCCTTCGTGGAAAGTTGCTGAGGAATCGCAAATCATTGCTGATATGGTAGAGCCTGCGCACTCTGAGACAGAGAATGACATAGAAGTGGCAGACCTGTTGTCTGAGGTTCCGCAGCGTATAGATAAGGTATTCGTTGGGGCTGATTTGCTGGTAGCTGGCATAGATGATTCTGGTGAGAGTGGCGATGGTAGTGGCGCAATTAGCATCTCAAATCGCGAGTTAACCGAACTTGTTGTTAATGGCTACAACGCCTACATAAAAGGTGACTATCCAAGTGCCGGCAAATGGTACGACAAAGCAATGCATCTAGATCCCTACAGCCGGGATGCGAACCTCGGGGTCGCAGCGATAGCCAGTCTTCAGGGTCACAATAAACTGGCAGAGAATCGCTACCGGCATTTATTGTCTTTAAATCCAGACGACAAAACAGCGTTCTCTGCGCTGCTGATGTTGGCGTCAGCTGAAAACGCTATCGAATATGAGCTGCTCGCACTGGTAGAGCAGCAGGCACGCGATCGAGCGGGTTTGTACGCGGTGTTGGGTCACTATTATAGTCAGCAACGTCGATGGGCTGAGTCGACTGATGCCTACCGTAAATCGCATGCTGCCGATTCTGTTGGGATGACCAGTGCTGACAATTATTTTAACCTGGCTGTCAGCTTGGATAATCTGGGTCAGGTTGGTGATGCGGCAACTTATTACCAGCAAGCCTTGAATGCCGGTGGCGAGCATAGTTTTGACCGCACTGTGGTTCAAAGTCGGCTGAGATTGATTCTCAATCAGCCTTAGTTTGAATCCGTTATTAGCAGATTTGTCCCGATCTGCCTTCTATCTCTGGTTTACCTACGCTGGCACGTCCCCGGCGTAGTAAGTAGTGCGCCAGGTGTGTCGACCGGCGCACAAATTGCAATCCGTTTTCCTTGGTTTTATAAGCTGCAGTGCAACGAGAGCGGGGGTTCAATTGACGGAAGTCATCCCAGTAGTCGGTAAGAAGAATGAAAGTTCCGAAGCCGACACAATACAGATAGCACGTGAGTCCATTCTGGCCCAATCAGCGGCTTTGGCGAGTATAGCCAAAGGATTGGGGCCTGAGTTCGATGCTGCAGTGCAGTTGATTGTGCAATCAGCTGGCCGTGTCGTTGTCATCGGTATGGGAAAGTCGGGAATTGTGGGTCAAAAGATTGCCGCCACTTTAGCGTCAACCGGTACGCCTTCTTTTTATGTGCACCCGGCAGACGCCATTCATGGGGACCTGGGAATGATTACCCCTGTTGATGTGGTGCTACTGATTTCTAACTCCGGTGGTACAGAAGAGGTGGTAAAGCTACTCCCCTCTATTAAGTACTTCGGCAATCAAATTATAAGTTTCGTTGGTCGGCCAAATTCAAGTATTGGTGATTCGGCTGATGTGACATTGGTGCTGCCGGTAGAGCGTGAAGTTTGTCCTCATAACCTGGCTCCCACGACTTCCACGCTGGTAACGATGGCGGTGGGTGATGCGCTCGCTGTGGCATTGATGAAGGCAAAGAATTTCGCTCCCGCTGATTTTGCACATTTTCACCCGGGTGGCATGCTGGGCAAAAGTCTGCATTCGAAAGTACGTGATGTGATGCGTCAGCATGATGTGCCGTTGTGTGCCCCACATGACAGCATTTCCTCTGCTGTGATGGCCATGACGTCTTCCCGCCTTGGGTTGGTGGTGGTTCATACGGATCACAAGGTATTGGGCATTTTTACTGACGGTGACTTGCGTCGTGCGCTTTTATCCGGGGCTACCGTTATGGAGCAACCGGTGAGCGAGTATATGACCTTGGGTCCTATATGTGTATCTGCTGATGCATTGATTAAAGATGCAGAAAATTTAATGCGTGAAAACAAAGTTCGGGCGTTGGTAGTTATATCTGCGCGTGAAGGTGAAAAGGAAACTATCTGTGGCATTCTCGAAATTTTCAGTAGTGGAGAATAAAATGATTTCACAGGTTAAATTACTATGCTTAATATCGTGCACTTTGATAGTTGCCGGTTGTACCACTACCCCTGAAAAGTACAAACAAAAGAGCGTCTTCAGTCAGCCTGCAGTGATGTCTATGAAGGCTGACAATAGCAAGATGCAGGCAGTGGCAACCGCACAGCTTGGAGTGGCTCAGCAGTTTGTTGATCGTGCGACTGGTATGACAACACAGCTCGTTGTTGAATCGGAGTACTTCTCGGCAAACGGTAGAGTGTGCCGTCGTTTCCGACAGCAGGTTAATGGCCGGGACGCTACAGGGATCGGTTGTAATGACTCGCGTAATGGTTGGGTAGAAATACCGGCCGCAGCAGCGTTGCGATAAATACAGATCTCGCAATGACGCAATCTCAGTCAAATACCGCTCCTTCTTTTGTAAAGCGCGATAGTGCATTTACGGTGCAGTGTCGCGTGTTGCATGCGCTGATACTTCGCGAATTGAAGTCGCGTTATGGCAATCGGCGATTGGGATTTTTGTGGGCATTGATAGAGCCGCTGATGTTTATATCGGTTTTTGTTGCCGGTTTTCAACTTATCGGTCGTAGTGCTCAAGGAGGAATTGCAGCGCCTTTATTTTTTGTTGCAGGGTTCTGTCCGTTCTTTATGTTCAGAGATGTCTACTCTCAGGTTTTCGGCGGTACCAAAGGACAGCAATCGTTAATGATGTTTCCGCAAGTAACCAGAATGGATATCCTGGTCGCCAAGATGATCGTGACTGTTTTGGTATCCATTTTAGTGTTCATTGTATTGATGGTTGGTCTGTATTGTTTGGGTTATGACTATGAGATAGAAGATATTCTCGGAGCAATGATTGGGGTGTTCCTGATTTGTGCGATTGGATTCGGAATTGGATTGGTCTTAGGGGCCATCACTATCCGGTATGAGTTTTTGTCCTCAATTACCTCGCTATTTATGGGCCGTCCATTGTTTTTAACTTCGGGATTGTTTTTCTCAGCCAGTATGTTGCCACCAAAAGTGCGCGACATCTTTTTGTATAATCCCTTGTTGCACTGTATCGAATATATTCGATCATCTCTGTTTCTTAGTTTTAGTAGTCGTTACGTCGATCTTCCCTATGTGATTGTATTTGCTTTGGTGTTGAACAGTTTTGGCCTGATGTTGTTGGGCTTCTTTGAGCGACAACGGAAGTAACTCGTGATTGCTCTTGAAAATGTCACTAAATCTTATGGCCTGGGTGATCAAACTCACCGGGTGCTGGACAACATTTCCTTCCGATTCCCCTATCGTAAGAGCGTCGGTATTCTCGGCGCCAATGGTGCGGGTAAAAGTACCTTAATCCGAATCATTGGTGGTGCAGATCGGCCTGATACGGGCCGAGTGATTCGAACCAGCAGGCTGTCGTGGCCGATGGGGTACTCTGGTGGGTTTCAAGGAGCGCTTACCGGCAGGGAAAATGCAAGGTTTGTGGCTCGTATTTACGGTGCCCCATTTGCAGAAGTGGAAAGAAAAACCAACGAATTTGCCGAATTGGGACATTACTTTGATCGCCCGTTGTTATCGTATTCATCTGGTATGAAATCCCGGTTTGCTATGTCGCTCAGCTACGCTTTGGACTTTGAATACTACTTGGTTGATGAGGCACTGGAGACTGGCGATGCAAGGTTAAAAGAAAAATTTCGGCAAATATTTAAAGAAAGGCGGCAGACCTCTTCGGTGATTCTTGTCTCGCACAATGAGCAGACAATCCGCAAAAACTGCGATGTGGCCACTGTTTTGCACCAGGGCCAGCTTCACTACTTTGATGATCTGGATGATGCGTTTATGTTGTATAGAAAAATACTATTTAAGAAGAAAGCCGCTTGAATCCTGTTGCCCTTAGAATCATTGTTGCAGCGCTTGTTCCTGTGTTGATTGCAGTCAGCTATTTCGGCTTGATTGCCTCAGACCGTTATGTGTCAGAGTCCAGTGTGGTGCTCCGAAGTGGTAGTCCATCTGTCTCCAGTATGGTGCTTGGTGGTTTACTGCCGGTCGGTAATTCGGATACGCAGGATGTGCTTGTGGTATCTGACTACATTCGCTCTATGGAAATGGCCCGTCATCTTGGTGAAAAATTTGCGCTAAGAGACCACTACTCTGATCGAAACATTGATTTTGTTTCAAGACTCACAGCAAATGCTACTGATGAGGAGTTTCTCGATTACCTTCGCACAATGATAAGTGTTAAGTATGAGGAAACCAGTTCAATTATTTCAATCACAATTAAAGCGTTTACACCCGAAGTATCTCGCGACATTAACAGAGAAGTGATTGCTCGCAGTGAGTTGCTGATTAATCGTCTGTCGGATCGCATTGTAGAAGATACTTTGGTTCAGGCTCGACTGGAAGTTGATAACGCAGTTTCAAATGCTCGTGAGATATCGAATCGATTGTCGGCATTTGCCAACAACAATGGATCTATCAATCCAGGAACTGACGCCAGTTCGATCGTTGGTTTGATTGCAGCACTTGAAGCTAAGCTTGCGGAAACGCGAGCGCTGTATACGGAAAAATCTGCCTATATGCGTAGCACCTCTACTGAAATGAGAGCACTTACTAACAGAATGAACGGCATTGAGACGGAATTGAGGCGTGAGCGATCCCGTTTGTCTGCTGAGCAAGGGGTAGGAAGTGCAATTGAGAAGTTTAAGCCATTGTTGGTTGAAGAGGAATTGGGTCGGCAGAGGTACGCCGCGGCGTTACAGGCATTTGAATCAGCCCGCGCCGAGTCGCAAACCAAGAAGCGATATCTTGCAACCTTTGTTCAGCCCAGCCTGCCAACGTCATCGACTGAGCCTGATCGACTGATAGATGCAGTGAGTACTATTTTGCTGTCGTTACTTTTGTACTCCATATTTGCGCTTTTCAGGGCAGCAATCAAGGAGCATATTGATTTTGCGATCTAACTATTTGAAAGAGAGTATGCATAAACTTCTTGTAGTAATAGCGGCTGTAGTGCTCACCGGTACAGTAGGAGCTCAGACCACAGTTGAGGCGCCTGGTGAAGCGGTGCGTGAAAGCAGTGAACTGTTCGATAGAAAACAACCGCAGCAGATTGATGATTTACGTACTCGAATCCGGCCCTTTGGTCACACGCTTTTTGGTGGTGGGTTTTCCGCCTCAGAGACGTTAGGGCTCAATTCTGATTACATTGTCGGTGTTGGCGATAAAGTGGCAGTGCGAATCTGGGGTGCTACCGCGTACGATCAGGTTCAAGTGGTGGACTCGCAGGGTAATATATTTATTCCTGATGTGGGCCCTGTAAGGCTTGGCGGTGTAAAAAACGCCAATGTGAATAACACAGTCAAAGCTGCTATTGCGCGCGTGTATACGAATGATGTTGAGGTATATACGAATCTTATTACTGCCCAGTCTGCCAGTGTATATGTCACAGGGTATGTCCATAAACCCGGTAAGTACTCTGGAATGCCAAGCAGCTCGGTGTTGAATTTTATTGATAAAGCTGGTGGTATTGATGCAGCCAGCGGTAGTTTTCGTAAAATTGAAATACTTAGAAATTCAAAGACCATTGCAGTAGTGGATCTTTATGATTTTATTCGCAACGGTTTGATTCCCGACGTGGTTTTGAAAGATGGTGATGCGATTGTAGTCAAGCCGCTTATGCATACGGTATATGTGGATGGTGACGCGGCAAAACCAAACCGTTTTGAATTCACATCAGACACTATCACGGGTAGTGATGTGATTGATCTGTCGTCGCCACTGGCAGGTGTTACCCACGCTGCTATTAGCCAGGTGCGCGGCGGCGAGGGTGTATTTGAGTACTTACCTCTTGCACAGTTCAAGCAACGTGTTATCGGTGACGGCGATATGGTCTCGTTTCGATCTGATGTAAACGAGAAGAACATCAGCGTGAACATAGCTGGCACCTTTAACGGGGCTTCGGCAATCACGGTCAATCGACGTGCGACATTGCGGCAGGTACTGGATTTGGTAGAAGTTGATCCGGAGCTGAGCGCGTATGAACGTATATATATAAAGCGCAAAAGCATTGCGAGCCGGCAAAAGAGTGCAATTGAGGACAGTCTAAAACGACTTGAGTCTGAATATTATACGGCACCATCCAGTACTGATAGTGAATCCAGAATCAGGGTTCAGGAAGCCAAGCTGATTTCAGAGTTTGTCAAAAAAGTGTCACGAATTGAGCCTCAGGGAACCCTTGTAGTGGTAGCCAGTAAAGGGGTCGCCGATATTGTGCTTGAAAATGATGACACTATTTTTATTCCACGCAGGACCCCAAGTGTATTGGTCACGGGTGAAGTTCGCCTGCCACGTGCCTTTTTGTGGGAAAAGGGTGACTCGGTTGATAGTTACATCTCCCGTGCTGGAGGATATTCGAGCAACGCGAATCGTGGCAATGTGTTGTTGGTGAAGCAGGATGGCCGGGTCGTCAGTGCCGGCAATACACCGGTCGAAGCGGGTGACGAGTTGCTGATCTTACCCAAAGCGCCGACAAAGAACCTGCAACTCGCGGCCAGCATTACCGATATTCTTTATAAAATAGCCGTTGCCACACGAGTAGCCCTTTCCATCTAAACGTTGGATAAGGCGCTGTGTGCAATTCACATCAATTCACAATATCCATTTTAAATAACCCATTTCCTGGAAATGGGCGCAGAGATTGCGACTGTCACCTTGCCTTAATGAGTGGTTAGTGTCCTTGTGCTTGATCAACATAACTGCTGAAAAATGTTTAACCGATAACAATTGACGCAATCACGAACCAGTGTCTGCGAAAGAGTCAATGAAAAACAACACGTCAAAAATAAAAACTATAAAACGCGTGCTGGCACCTGTTGTGCGGTTAGCGCCACGTCTCAAGCCCCGCCTGAAACCGTTGAACGACATTCGCGAGGCCTATCAGGGCAATACCGGGCAATGGACGTCTACCGGTAACGATCCGCAATTTTCGTGTGAATTCCCTATCTTCGATCTACATACCGGCTGGTATATGATCACACTCGATATTGAAAGTAGTAATGTATTTGATGTTGCCAAGTTCTACATCGATCAAGGCAAGGGTTATCTTGAGGAGGAGTCGATAGAGGTTCCCTATCAATCGCGAAAAACAGCCAAGCGAATCGTAAGATTTGATCGCAAAGCGCACGGGATTCGTTTTGATCCACACAGTAGCCCTGGTGAATTTACAGTGCGTAAATTTCTTATGAGCCCTGTGACTTTTAAATTTGCAGAAGCGAGAATGCTCCGTAAGCTTATGCGATGGTGCCCATCAAAACATGAGGACACGGTGGCCGGGACAAGGGAGATGCTGAAGCAGCAGGCTGAAAATACCGGCCAAGGCTATCAGGTGGTTTTAGAGTGCCACTACTCAGCTCTGTTTTCCGCGCCACAAAGAAGCCACAATTACAATCAGTGGATTGAAAAGAATGAAGCGGCAATATTGCCGTCGAAAGAGGAATTGACGGCAATTGGTAGTGAAAATAGTAAGCCACTGATTTCTGTGATCATGCCGACCTACAACACCGACGTCGGATGGTTAAATGAAGCTATTGAATCCGTGATTAATCAAAGTTACACGAATTGGCAGCTGTGTATATCGGATGATGGATCGAGTTCAACAGATACTGTTGATGCGATTAAGCATTGGTCAAAGACAGATAACAGAATACGTACTGTGTTTTCAGAGGGTGGTGCTGGAATCGCAAGCAACACTAATTCGGCGCTTGCGCTTGCCAATGGTGACTACTGTGTATTCTTTGACCATGATGACATTCTTGCTGACAATGCACTGTTTGAAGTTGCCACTAATGTAGTGCAGCAGCCGGATCTTAAGCTGATCTACTCCGACGAAGATAAGGTTGACAGCTCAGGTGAGCGTATAGATCCGCATTTTAAGCCGGATTGGAATCCCGATCTATTGTTGTCGCAAAACTACATTTGCCATCTGGTGGCATTGAAGCGATCTGTAATCAAACAGGTAGGTGGCCTGCGAACGGGTTTTGAAGGTGCGCAGGATCACGACCTATTGTTGCGTGTGATGGAAGTGGTCAGAGCAGATGAAGTGAAGCATATTGCTAAAGTGCTTTATCATTGGCGTATGACACCGGAGTCGACAGCGGCCACAGCGCAAGCAAAAAGTTACTCTACTGATAGTGGTATCGCTGCAGTTAGAGATTACTTGTCGAGAGTGAACTCTGCTGCCACAGTATCTCAGGGGAAATATCCTAATACCTATCAGGTGAGCTGGGGGCTGCCAGATGTTGTACCCAAGGTGAGTATTATTATTCCCACTCGTGATCGTCTGGATATACTGTCCCAATGTATTGGCAGTGTTCTTCAGCGCACTGACTACCCGGACTATGAGATCATAGTCGTAGATAACGAATCAGTGGAGCCGGCAACACATGAATATTTCGAGCAGTTAAAGGCGCAAGGCAATATAAAAATACTTAAATATGATGGTGTGTTTAATTACTCGGCAATTAACAATTTCGCTGTGGGTCACGCCAGTGGCGATGTAATCACCATGATGAATAATGATATTGAGGTGATCAACGAGGGCTGGTTGCGAGAGATGGTCAGTCATGCAGTGCGATCAGACGTTGGCTGTGTGGGGGCAAAACTATTGTATAAAAACAATATGGTCCAACATGCCGGTGTGATACTCGGTATTGGAGGTGTGGCCGGGCATGCGCATAAATATTTCGATGCTGAGTCAGCGGGCTATTTCTCGAGGCTGCATCTTACTCAGAATCTCTCTGCGGTAACCGCCGCGTGCCTGACAGTTGAGAAAAAAATCTACCAGCAGGCCGGTGGATTTAATGAAAGTCACTTGAAGGTCGCATTTAATGATGTGGATTTTTGTCTGCGGGTTGGCGCACTGAATTTGCGTAACGTATGGTCTCCCTATGCGTTGTTGTATCATCATGAATCAGTGAGTCGTGGGCATGAGGATACGCAGGAGAAAAAAACTCGCTTTAATAGCGAGGCGTCTTACATGCAGCAACAATGGGGTGAACTGCTAAATTCTGACCCGGCGTATAATCGTAACTTAACTCTCGTGCGAGAAGATTTCTCGCTCGCTGCGTAGAGGTTACAGGTCTGTGCAATTTCCGATTATATATCTACATATCCCGAAAACAGCCGGCACAAGTTTCAGAATGAGTGCTGAGCAGTACTTTGGGCCTGATCAGGTGTTGAATGATTACGGTAAAGAATCACCGAGCACATCAGAAGACATTCGATCGTCAGTATACGATACCAATGATGTGGCAGTATTGCGCAAAACCGGTCTTGAGCATAAATTCTTAACCGGTCACTTTTGCATGGTTAAATATAAAGAAATATTTCCGGATTCTCCGGTGATTTCCTTTTTTAGAGAGCCTGTTGATCGGGTGATTTCTGAGTATGTGCATTTTTCTTCACACTACAATTTTGAAGGCACATTGCGTGACTTCTATACCAGGCAGCAATTTCAGAATCGGCAGTCACATTCCATGTCAGGGGCGTTACCAACCGATTTGGATTTTTATGGAATTACTGAAGACTACAAAGCAAGCCTTGATCTGTTTAATCAGAAGTATGGTACAAACTTCCCGATGGCAAAGCTCAATACCGGTAGATACCAGGGAGCAGCGCAAAGTATTGCCAATGAGGAAGAGTTAGCGGAAATTAAAGCGCTGAACCAAAAAGATATTGAGCTCTATCAATATGCCATTGATAATTTTAGTGCGCAGAGCTTAATCGAATGCCGTTCTTTGAAGACTCTCAGGCGATTCAGCGGCAGTGTGGGTAGTATCAATGATGGCAAAATGATCGGTTGGGTAGTAGATCGTGAGTCGGATTCACCTGCCAGCTTGTCGGTATCTGTAAACGGTGAGGTGCGTTGCCAGGTAGTAGCTGATCTGTATCGCGAGGACGTGCAGCGTAAAGGCATACATTTGAATGGTAATTGTGGTTTTACGCTGGCGTTAGATGAGCTTGGAAGAATAGCCCCGGGGGATCGAGTATCAATTCTCACGAAGGATGGCAGTTACGAACTGACAAATAGCCCTTTTATAATCCCAGGCTGATAGGAGTCTAATCAAGTGGCATCAGTGATCTACTTGACAGATACTCGATTTGGGCAGCGTGCCTGGGAGCACCCTTCTGCGAGACACCGATGCTATCACTATGCTGATGCGCTGTTAGCGGGTGGGGTGCAGTCGGTGGTAATGCCGATGGATCGAATCAGCGTAAAAAAACTAGCGAATTTTGACCATGTGATTTTTCACCGGCCAACTTACAATAAGCGTTTTATTCATGCACTGAATTGTTGCAGGCAAGCTTCTGTACGTGTTCATGCAGACTATGATGATTTGATATTTCGCGCTCAGTACGCTCAATATAGTCCTCTGTATATTAACGGCAATAGAAGCCTTGAAAAAGTCGCAGATCATTTTGATGAAAATTTGCGTGCTGCACAGTGCTTCGATAACTTCATCACCTCAACGACCTTTCTTAAAAAGCAGCTGCAAGAAGTATTTCCTAGTGCTCAAGTTACCGTATTGCCTAATTCACTGCCAAGAGTTTTTCAAGCAAGAGTATTTCAAGCAAGTGTATTTCAATCATCCGTGATAGCTGGTAAACAGGAGTCAATGCTGACATTGGGGTATTTCCCGGGAAGCAGTGGTCACGGTGAAGATTTTAAGTCAATCTATTCGACATTGTCTCAAGTTCTGAAAGACAATGTAAGGCTGCTTATTGTTGGTAGAATGAACGCTGGAGACTACCGCGGTTTGCCAAATGTGTTTCATGTTCCATTCACGGGCTACAGTAGCTATCTCAAATTACTCTCCAAAGTTGATGTTTCCATTGCACCATTGATTAATACAATATTTAATCAGTCTAAATCGGCTGTTAAATTGATTGAGTCGGTGGCGGTAGGTACTCCGATTGTCGCCAGTTATAACGCAGACATGCATGATCATCACAACACCATGTCAACATTGGTTGGCGCTGGTACGGATTGGAGTCAAGCCCTGTTGCAGGCGCTGACTGCGACGCAAAATGGTCAGGATGCTTGTAGGATGTCAGAAACGATAAATGAACTTGGCAGTCGCTATGCTGTCAGTAGTCGATTGCCATTACTAAAAGCACACCTGGGCTGTGTCGACTTAAACTGATGCGATTGGATACTCACCCGAAGTGTAGCTGGCAAGTTCATCAGCAGACGCAAATCGATAGTTTCAACAAAACAGAACTTAAACTGCAACCTGTATTTCCAGGTTCAATGTTGTTTAATCAGATAGCTGTGCCGACCAAAAGCGCCAGATCACTTTTCGAAATACCCATGTGCACTCCCGAGTCTGTCAATGTGGTTTATCAGTATTGTGGCGATGTGCATACGGACAATGAATTAAGTAATTCTATCCTAATTGATTCGGGTGACTATGATTCAGTAGAGAGTGTTACTGGTATTGTAAAATTACTAGAGAGTGATGCAGAAATAGATCAATTGATATTTCTTGGCCACTCCGCACGAGATGTTCTTTTTCCGTTGCTAAAAGATCGTTTGAAAAAAGAGCTCATAGTCACTGTAGTTGAACCTGACTGGAGTTCTATCTACTCACAGTATCTGCTATTCCGCCAGGCTCGGCATGTGATATTTTTTGATTCTATGCGTGTGTTAGATGCCGTGTTTATGCGATGTAATTGTTCTTTGGTGGCGACGAGTAGTTTTCGCTCTTGCGCTACATTTAATGTATTGCTACATCATTTGCAGGAATTGGCCTGTCCGGTATATGATCAGACTGGATCGTTGTTGAGTCGCTTAAGTGGCGATGTTGAATTGCCATTTATGATTGCGGAAAATCAAAGATCTAATCTTATGCGCGCGCTGGAGGCAGCAAAGTATGACGACGGGCGTCGAACCGATTGGTTGGATGATTTACTCAATGTTGACAATACTCCGGTGATAGATCGTCGCAGAGATGCACTGCACTCCCCAGTAGAGAGAATGCGTGATCGGAAAACCCGATTTTCACGCAAGCTTGCCAAGCTGCGTAATGACCCACTCGCTTTTCTGGCTGATTCTAACTTTCGTATTCTGAGATGTCTGGCGCATGCTGCAACCAGTCGTACGGGTTAGCTTGATGTTATGTGTTAGGTTTCATGCCGCCGGTTTGTTCTTTTGAAATTCAATATAAAGAAATTCACCCTATTTCCCAATCAATATGCATTGTTTGTGCAGCTGGATAGATTGGCAAAGAGTGGACGTTATAATATTGATGTTTTGCGGGAGATTCATGTTGCTTCGGGTGTGGTTGGCAATAAAACACTTTGCTATTATCTGGCTTCCCTGTATTTGCATTTAAATGAAGAGCAGGAGGCCTTTGACATATTAACGAAGTGCGGTGGTGCTCATCGTGAGATGAAGCATTACTGCAGGGTGTTAATGTTTTGCCGGCGCAGCCACTTACCCATGCCGAAGCTAACTCTGGCTGAGCAGAGCTGTCTGGATTACCTTGATCGGGTTTTGAATCCGGATGAGCGAACCATCAATCAGTTGATTGCGCAGTGCGGTGGTTTTTCCATTGTCGGTAATGCTCCCGGCAATACGGCAGTGCGAAGGAATCAATCAAGCTGTAAGTTCTATTTTAATGACTACCTTAAAAATCATAGGGTACAAGATACCGCGACGGTTCATGTGGTCACACCGTCGTGGCGGAGTGAGCTCGCCGATCAATCAGAGCATCTTTGTATTACCGGCAATGATATATTTTACCGCCGAAGCAGGGTTTGGCGTAAGTTTATAAAAAATCGGAATTTTAAGGCGGTGTACACCTTGCCGCAAAAGTTGTGGTCCGATTTGGTGGTTCAGCTTGATGGGTGTAGTCCGTCCGCTGGTTTGTTGTTGTTAGCTTACGTGTCGCAACAACTATCACGCAAGCGGGAGATGTCCGGGGTAGATGGTTATGTGGCAGGATTTTCGTTCGGACAGTCCATTGTCAATCACAGCTATGATACTGAACCTGCTTCTGATAACCACAATTGGGTTGCCGAATCAGTTCTGTATAAAATACTAATTGATACACTGAGCTGTCAATGTGATCATTTCGCTATTGAACCATAGTAGTGCGGAAGCAGGCAGAGGTTAATAGTGGTAACGTTGTCATATGATATGTGCCTTTAGACAACCTGTATTGATTTTTTCTTCTCGCCTGTGGCTCTGTTATACAGGCGTTTTTCCATCTCGATCATAAACAGCATTCCTGAGAGAGATAGATCAATACGTAATGGCTAGCAACCGTCGTCTCATCAATCAAAATTATGCGCTTGCAATGCTTGCTGCAGGCGAGACGATTGTGTGGGCCTGCTTGTTCTATGTCTTTCCTGCGCTACTGTTGCGCTGGGAGATTGCATTTTCATGGTCAAAAATACAACTCACAGG
>CALGJU010000218.1 GCA_937928685.1 uncultured Granulosicoccaceae bacterium | reverse complement strand
GATACAGCACTATGATAAGCATAGAACTGCAGTGCCACCCCCATAATCATTCCCTGTACCAGCTCGTCGCTGCGTGGCACTCGAATAACATCATTAGCCAGCTTATCAATCCGTGAGTTATCAGAATCAGTCACCACAATAACCGGCGCACTACGGGCTTTTATTTCTTCCAGTGTACCGAGTGATTTCTCAAGCAACTCAGATTCCGGTAGTATCACCACACATGGAGTTTCGCTCGTTACTAAAGCTAATGGACCATGCTTTAACTCTGAAGCCGGATAAGCCTCGGCATGAATATAAGAAATCTCCTTGAGCTTCTGCGCACCTTCAAGCGCCACCGTGAACGCTGATGTTCTACCGATAAAAAAAGCGCTATGGCACGTAGCATATTTACTCGCAATACTGGCTATATGAGTTTCCAATGCCAGCACATCAGCAATTCTATCTGGCGCATCTTCTAAAGCCTGCAGCAGTTGCATACCTCGTTGCGGAGATACATCCCGTGCACGACCAAACAATATTGCTAACAATGAAAACACACTAAGCATTGCTGTAAACGCTTTGGTCGAAGCCACTGACACTTCAGGTCCGGCATGCATATAGATGCCGCCGTCTACTTCTCTGGCAATGGTACTGCCCACACTATTTACAATACCAAGAACAAACCCACCCTTGCGCTGTATCTCTCTGGTGGCTGCCAGGGTATCAAAGGTTTCTCCCGACTGGCTGACAACGATGTATAAGGTAGTCGCTTCAATAACCGGATTGCGGTATCGAAACTCCGCAGCCGGTTCAGCATCACAGGGTATTCGCGATAAAGATTCGATCATGCTCGCACCGGACATTCCCGCATACAACGCAGAACCACAGCCCAGTATTTTTATACGCTGAACCTGTAGCAGATCACGAGGATCCATATTTAGCCCACCGAGGTGTGCGGTATTGAATCGTTTATCCAGCCTGCCACTGATGGCTCGCCGGACGGTATCCGGTTGATCCACTATTTCCCTGTAAAGGTAGTGCTCATGCCCGCCGCGATCATAGTCTTCAAGGTTATTTACGAGAGTCATCGAAGATTTATCTGCAGGGCTTGCGTCCAGCTTTGTGACTTCAAACCCCTCTGGCGTAAGTTCCGCCACCTCACCATCATCAAGGTGCACCACTTCGCGGGTATAACGTGATAAGGCAGACATGTCAGATGCTGCAAGCATCTCACCGTCACCAATACCAATGATCACCGGGCTACCACTTCGTGCCAGAATGATTTTCTCAGGCTCTGTACTACTGATAGCAGCAATGCCATAGGTACCTACTATCCGGGCTAACACCTCACGCATCGCGTCCATTAACGCGCAGTTGTTTTGCACCATAGTGTGCGATAGCAGATGTGCCAATACTTCAGAGTCGGTCTCTGACTGGAATTCAACATCACCCAACCTGGCTTTAAGTGCATCGACGTTTTCGATAATGCCGTTATGGACAATGGTGAGCGTTTCATCCGCACTATTGTGAGGGTGGGCGTTCTCATCTGTCGGTGCGCCATGTGTGGCCCACCGAGTATGCCCGATACCACAGTTCGCACTGACCGCCTCTGGCAGGCGCGACTCCAGAACCGCTATCTTGCCGGATGCTTTCCAGGTGCGCAGTTTTTTACGACTGACAACAGAAATTCCCGCCGAGTCATATCCGCGGTACTCCAGACGACGCAAGCCGTCAATTAGGATTGGTGCTGCCTGCTGGTGACCGGTATAGGCAATAATTCCACACATAATATTTCCGCACTCGCTTAGCCATAAATCATTCGACGTATCTGGCGCTCACTGATGCTCGCTGCTGGAAACAATCGCGACGGCAATTCACTCTGAATTGCTGAGAATATTTCCGTGTTTGAGCACCCTTGCTGCTGCATCTCGCGATGTCGCCGCCGGATGAATGATTCTGGGTCTTCGTTGAAATACGCCAACACTTCAGCGACCACCTGACTCGCCTGTTGCTCACTGAGAACAGTGATGCGACCCAGGTGTTTGATTAGATCAGTGGCTTCAAAGTCCGACATTGGCGGGTATTTAGCGGGAATAAGGAGCTCTATTCAAACATTTTGCCCGAATTCGGGCAAATTATTAGAGATTCGTCATTCGAATAACAATACTACTTACTTCGCTCAAGATGAACTCCGACAATCTCTTCACTGATTTTTGCAACGGTTTGGTTATCTGCGTCCGGATAGCGAGTAATACCGGCCTGAAACATTTGCATTGCCATAGATGCCGTAAACAACGGAACCCCGTGCGTTCGCGCCAGATCCATGCTGATAGTTAAATCTTTATGCATGGTACTGATGTGGCTGCCAGTGTTCTGGAATTCTCTGTCAATTACCGCGCCCAGCGCTGCATTGGTGATTCCACAGCCAGCTGCTGACGTGCTAAAAACATTATACAGTGCATCGGCATCTACCCCAGCTTTGGCGGCGAGCACTGAAGCTTCAAACGTGGAACTGAAAATTGACCCGATTACTGACTGCAGACACCCTTTAACGGTTTGCCCGACACCCGGCTCATCACCGACGTGATGAATGGTGCCACTTACTGCCTGCAGTACATCATCCCACTTTTGCATCACGGCCGCCGGTGCACTTGCCATTAAGGTGAGTGTGCCGCCGTGCGCACCCGGCCTGCCGCCACTGACGGGGGAGTCAATAAGATCAAAGCCGGTACCCACCAGCTGTTCTGATATTTCAACGGCCTCTGTGGCGTGAATCGTTGCACTGATTATTACTGCACTACCGGGCTTCATGGTTGTTTTTAACTCTTCAACAACAGACTTGGCCTGATCACCATTCATTACCATGATAAACACAGCATCTGCACCATCGCCTACTTCGGCAGCATTGCGCTTGCTATTGCCACCCATCGCTTTAAATTCCTGCATGCGATCTGGCAGCAAGTCATGACCCACCACATTAAACCCTGCTGCCATTAAATTCTTTGCAAGCCCTGAACCCATGTTGCCAAGACCTATAACGCCGATAGTTTTCATTTGCTGGAACCCTAGTGACAAAAAGTAAATTTATATACCGTTATTAACCAAAACTGCGATGCGCGTGATCGAGTTTTTCCCAGTCAAATTCGACCCCGGTACCCGGCGTGTCAGGCGCAACTGTTAGCGCGTTTTCAAGCTGTATTGGTCGGGTGGTGTATTGATCTATAGGAAACGAGTGCACTTCAAGCCAGCCTGCGTTTGCTTGTGCTGAAACCAAACTAACGTGCAGCTCTTGCATGCCATGACTGCACACCGGTATTCCGTGCACTTGTGATTGCTCTGCTACCCGCAACCACCCCGTAATGCCACCACAGTTAGAGGCGTCTGGCTGAATATATGACAGCGATGCTTGCTCAAAGGCGAAATCAAACTCATATTTGGTATGCAGATTTTCCCCCATGGCCAACGGGACATTGGTCTCTTTGGCTATTTTTGCATAGCCCTGATAATTATCTGGATCAATGGGTTCTTCAAACCAAAGTACATTATGTTTTTTAAACTCATGCGCCGCTGCAATAGCTTCAGGCACTGACATAGAGTAGTTAGCGTCTACCATCAAAGTAATATCCGGCCCGATAAGCTCACGAACTGCCGCTACTCTTTTTATATCTTCATCAAGTGTTGGCTGACCGACTTTTATTTTTACCCCGTTATACCCTGCGTCTACATAACCCCTGATACTGCCTAATAACTTATCCAGATCAAAGGCCAGATCAATACCACCACAATAGGCCTTGCAACGATCACCGGCACCACCGGCCATTTTCCATAACGGTGCTTCAGTGCGTCTGCCACGAATATCCCAAAGGGCAATATCCACTGAAGAAATAGCAAAAGAGGCGATACCACCGCGCCCCACATAGTGAATGTGCCAGATCATTTCTTGATATAAGGATTCTATATCATGAGCATCCCGCCCCTGAATAAACGGGGCGAGATCATGCTCCACCATAGCCAGAATTGCCCGGCCACCACGGCCGCCCGTATAGGTGTAACCGGTGCCGGTTAGGCCGTCATCTGTTTCAATGGTGACGGTGATCAGTTCAAAGTGAGTATGCGTACCATGCTTCGCGTCTACCAGTACTTCTGCAAGTGGCACATTAAACAACCTGGCTTTTATACTGGCGATTTTTGGCATGTAACACCTTCTTAGTCAGGCTACGATTCGATCAACTAAGTGTTACAAGACTACTGCATAGAAGCAAGCGAAAGCGTGGGAGTCAAAGCATCAGGATCAACCTTGATATGCAGCAGTGCCGGACCACCACTTTTAGTAGCTGCGTTAAAAGCCGCCGGAAACGCTTCACCACTTTCAACAGTGGCACCGAACGCACCATATGATTTTGCGAGTGCTGCAAAGTCAGGACTAAACAGGTCTGTACCAGACACCCTGCCCGGGAAGTTTTGCTCCTGATGCATTCGAATGGTGCCATACATACCATTGTCAATTACCAGAACAATTACGGCCGCACCAAACTCAACCGCAGTACCGAATTCCTGCATGGTCATTTGAAAGCAACCGTCACCTGCGAAGGCCAGTACCGTTTTTTCCGGATGTGCGAGCTTTGCAGCAATAGCCGCAGGTAACCCATAACCCATTGAGCCACTGGTGGGTGCTAGCTGGGTACCAAACTGCTGAAACGGATAAAAACGATGCACCCAGCTGGCGTAATTACCAGCGCCATTACACACAATTGAATCAGCCGGAACGCTCTTGATGATATGTGCGATCACCGTTTGCATAGTTGTGGTTGAAGGCAGTGCATGCTCAAGTGAAGACCACGCAACGTATTGCTGATGAAGGGTATTAATATCCTCCGCTCTTCTGTGCTCACCCGAGGGTGTCAGCTTAACAAGCTCACTACTGAGCGCTGTAGGACTGGCATTGATTGCCAGTGCAGGCAGATAAAGCTTACCCAGCTCTCCGGCATCAGGGTGCACATGTATCAGCGGGCACTGTGGTTGCGGCACATTGAGCAGCTCAAAATCCTGCGACGGAATTTCTGAAAATCGTGCACAAATCAACAACAACAAATCACTGGATTGAACTCTTGCTTTTAACTTAGGGCTAATACCCAACCCAATATCACCGACGTAGTGACCATGGGTATGATCAAACAACATTTGCCGCCTGAAGGAGCACGCTACCGGCAGACCAAACCGTTCTGCAAAAGCGGTAAATTGTGCCACCGCTTCTGCAGTCCAGCGACTTCCGCCAACAATAGCCAGTGGCTGTTCCGCCTGCTCTATCATTGTTTGTAGCTGTGTTAGTTGATCTGCACCAGGCCAGATTTCTGTTTGACGTAACGATTCAACAGATGCGTTAAGTGGCGTGACATCAGACAGTTGCTGCAAGGTATCTTCAGGCAAGGCCAACACCACCGGCCCCGGTCGGCCACTGGTCGCCACATGCCATGCGCGTGACATCATCTCAGGGACTCTCTCTGCTGATTCTATCTCTGCCACCCACTTCGCCATACCACCAAAGAATTGCTGGTAGTCAACCTCTTGAAACATTTCACGATGACGACGCCGGGTCGCTATCTGGCCAACCAGTAAAATCATAGGAGTTGAATCTTGCGACGCAATATGAACACCGGCAGAGGCATTGGCAGCACCTGGACCACGAGTGACCAGACATATGCCGGGCTCACCGGTCAGCTTGCCCCAGGCTTCAGCCATCATCGCCGCACCACCCTCCTGCCGACAAACGGTAGTGGCAATAGCGCTGTCATGCAGCGCATCAAGCACTGGCAGATAACTTTCACCGGGCACGCAAAACACCCGCCCAGTGCCAAAACACTCCAATGCATCTACTACTAGTTGGCCGCCGCTTTTCATTTTTTGCCCGTAGCTGGTTTTCGTTTTGAGGTTTTCTTTTTAGCGCGTTTTTTAAATGTCTTTTTACTACTGGCATGTTTCGCGGTAACACCACGCAACGAGTCTACTGAGCCGGAACTACTATCACCTATTAACTTCTGCAACTGCGACTCCAGTGGCTGCATAAAGTCAGCATAAGCTGTTTCACGACGACTGATGGCGTTAAGCGTTGCCTCCCAGTCTGCCGTCATGTCCGGCAGTGTTGCCTCTTCCGGCAAGGCTTTTATTAAGCCCCGACCAGCATCTGTTGCATGAATCTGCTTGCCTTTGCGTACGATAAAGCCACGCCTGAAGAGCAATTCAATAATGCCGGCGCGGGTCGCTTCGGTGCCGAGCCCATCGGTCTCTTTCAGTATCTTTCGAATATCTGCCGATGAGACAAAACGTGATATTCCGGTCATAGCTGCAAGCAACGTAGCATCGGTAAAGTATGGGGGTGGCGTGGTATTTTTTTCTATAAGCTCACCACGTTCGCAATGCAGCGGTTGCCCCACAGCCAATGGCGGTAAAGTTTTTTCTGTCTCTTTAGATTTATCGCTGCGAAACAGCACTTGCCAGCCTTCCTTTAAAATGGTCTTGGCGGTCGCGATAAATAAGCCGCCTTCTATGAGTATCTCAACACGTGTATCAGCGTACTCATGCACCGGATAAAACTGTGCGATATATTGCCTTGCAACCAAACCATAGACCTGCTGCTCTGCTTTTGACAACGATGATTCACTGACCTTGCGCTGGGTAGGAATGATGGCGTGGTGGGCCGTGACTTTTTTATCGTTCCAGGCGGGTGACTTAATACTGCTGTCCGCACCATCCACAATACCGGAGTACTTCGGGACATTATTTTTTATTGAATCAAGTATAGAACTGGCTTCTTTATAATGACCTTGTGGCAAATAGCGACAATCAGAACGCGGGTAAGTGATTAGCTTATGCCTTTCATACAATGCCTGACAGGTCGACAGCACTACCTGCGCACTTAAACCAAACTGCCTCGCTGCGTCTATTTGCAGAATACTTAAACTGAACGGCAGCGGTTGTGGCTGTTTTTTATTTTTCTTTTCATACTTAGTTATCTCAGCAGGTTTATCTGAGATTCGGCTGACGACGTTTTCTGCAAGCTTTTTCACCAGCACTCGGCGCATCTCATCCATATAGGGTTCGCAAGCTTCGCTCGGCTTCCAGTTAGCAGTGAACTTTTCCCCGTTTTCAGTCACCAGGTGTGCTTTGACTTCGTAGAAAGGCTTTGATACAAACTTTTCAATTTCTTCACAACGGCGTACCACCAAACCAAGTACCGGGGTCTGCACCCTGCCCACTGACAAGACTCCGTCATAGCCCACTTTGCGCCCTTGTATGGTGTAGGCGCGCGTCATGTTGATACCGTACAACCAGTCAGCGCGTGAGCGCGCCAGTGCAGAGGCAGACAGGGGCGCGAAATTCTTGTTCAGATCAAGCTTGGATAGCGCGCGTTGAACTGCCGAAAGATTGAGATCACTGATTAACAAGCGCTCAATGGCGGAACGTCGTTTGGCGCTGACCTTTAAATAGGAAATGACCTGATCAACCAGCAGCTGGCCCTCACGATCGGGATCCCCGGCATGGACTAATTCATCCGCCTCTTTAATCAGCTTTTTAAGCACCGCCAATTGGCTTTTGGTGTCTTTCTTTGGCTGTAGCTTCCATTCCTCTGGCACGATAGGCAGGTGCTGCATACGCCATGATTTGTATTCAGGATCATATATGTGCGGCTCTGCCTGCTCCAGCAGATGGCCGATACACCAGCTGACGCAATCACCGTTAGAGATTTTAATAAACCCGTCACCGCGCTGCTCTCTGCCACCAACGCTGGCAGCAAGTGCTGTTGCTATGGCTCGACCGAGGCTGGGTTTCTCTGCAATGTACAACTTCATTTTTGATGCACCGCTGTGCGGTTTCTGTTGGCAATGTGGTTGAGCAAAGACTTATCTGACCTGTTATTCCGGACCCGGCGCTTTGGCCTCACCACGATCATACTTTTCCCAGCCTTCACCGTTGAACACATCAACACCAAGCTGCGCAAGTACGTGGGGAAAGTCTACCATGACCCAGTTGTCAACGATCTTGCCATCAACCACCTTCCAGAAATCCATGTAGCGAATCTCAACCCGCTTGCCGGTGGCGGCGACGCCCATGAAGTCGCCGGAGTGTATGGCTTCCTGCCGCCCGAATGCAGAGCTCCATTCGCCGTCAAACAATCGCGCTTCGTCAACACAGATTTTATCTGAAAAAGACGCTTGAAACGGACGCTGCCAATTGTCTTGAAATTCCCGCAGGCCATTCTTTTTGCCACAGCCGGTGTTGCCTATCCAACGGAATGATTTGCTAAAGAATTCGCCGATATCATTAATACGGTGATCATTCAGACCATCTACCATACCTTCAATAACGGCACGCGTTTGTTCGGTTTTTGAACGATCGTTGTCTTTAGTTAACGCAGCTTGTTCGGGTCTTGCACCAGCCATCACCAGAGCTCCTCGTATGAAATTTCCGCTGAGGTTGACACGGCCCGATAGCGCGTGCAACTCTGCGCCACCCAGAACACCCGCCCGCATCATAAGAAGACCATCGTTACCCTATGCCTGACTCAAACAAGCACCTGCAAAACAAGGAATTCCTCGATCAGCAAGGCTACCAACTTGCCAGCGGCGGTAGTCGCCAACTGAAAGCAAGACTGAAGGCAATGTATCACCCGGACGCCGAGTGGCGCGGCTCGCACCCGTTAAACGAAGTACAAGGCACCGATGCGATCAAAGAGCAGGTCTGGCAGCCGCTGTTGAAATCATTTCCAGACCTGGAAAGAAGAGATTCCATTGTGATTGGTGGAACGTTCGAAGGTCGCGACTATGTTGCCACCATGGGCCATTACTGCGGTACGTTTAGACAAAACTGGCTGACGATTCCCGCCAACGGACAACCGATTTACCTGCGATACGGCGAAGTGCACGAGTTTACTGATGGCAAAATCTCACAAAGCACCTGCCTGTGGGATGTGATGGATGTTATTCGCCAGGCGGGCTTCTGGCCGATCGCTCCAAGCCTCGGCACGGAAGGCATGTGGCCGGGCCCGATCACCGGTGACGGGATTGTGATGCACGAAACTGATGCTGATGAATCAGCAGCCAGCATTGCTCAGACGCTTGCAATGCATAAATCATTAGGCGACTACGACGACAAAGAACAACTGGGCCGGGATGGCTTGTTGAACATGGCACAAAAGGAATTCTGGCACCCGAACATGATGTGGTACGGCCCGAGCGGCATCGGTACTACACGCGGTTTGCAGGGCTTTGTTGACTACCACCAGCTTCCATTTCGAATTGCATTTCCCAATCGTAAAGGTGGCGCGCAAATTAAAAACAAAACCAAAGGCGGCCACTATATTCGCGTCGGTGATGGCAAGTACTCTGTCACAGGCGGCTGGCCAAGCGTAAGAGCCAAACACTTAGGAGGCAGTTTTCTTGGTGCCAGCCCCACAGGGCGTGAGGTAACCATGAGGGTAATGGATTTTTACCTGCATCATGAAGGCTTGATCAGAGAAAACTGGGTGCCGCTGGATATCATCCAATTACTGCTGCAAATGGATATTGATGTGTTTGACAGATTGCAGCCGTTTTTCAAACGTGGCGCACTGCCAAAATCGTGACTACACTCATTGTTGTTGGTGCTGAACTCTCTTTGGCACCAGACAACAACACGGAGTGTTTTGACATGATAAATAAAATAAAAAGACGTGCTCGCAAATACCGTATGGTGAATCAGCCACGTTACCCGGGCTTTTTCTCAACGCTGGACTTCACCTTTGCAGCGGTGCAAACGCTGGCGGTGGTGGCTGTTTTTGCGGTAATACTATTTTCTGTGGCTTAATAAAGTAGTACCGCACAAAGTAGTACCGCAGTTAACCCGACAAACCGCACAATGGCGATACCCGCACTGGCACCCGCGCAGACCCACGTACGTTGAGGCTCACCGGCACAACCACTGACTTCGGCGTGACGGAGTCACTGTCAATGCGCTCTAACAGCACATCCACTGTGGCGGCTGCTAATTCCTCAATAGACTGCGTCACGGTAGTTAGATTGTACGCAGCCAATGCTGCGGGCTCTGAATCATCGTGCCCGACAACCGACACCTGCTCCGGGACGGATAATCCTAACTCATCCCGAAGTACATCCATCACGGTCACCGCCATATGATCACTGGCCACGAAAACCGCATCTGGAAGCGCGCCTTCAGCACTGAACAACTGACGTGTCGCCTCTGCAGCCCCAAGGCTGGTGTAATGCCCGACCGCTCTCGCGGCAATGGTCATGTTGTGTTTTTTAAGCTCACTGGTGAAACCCGATTCCCGATCACGACTCGTGGACGTTTTTTCGTCACCGGCAATAAAAGCAATTCGCTTGTGCCCGCCTTTCACAAGGAAGTCTGCGACCAATCGACCACCCTCCCGGTTATCTGAAACCACACTACTGGCTTGAAGCGTTGCGTTATAACGATTAAACAACACCACAGGGACACCAGTGTTGGCACATTCGTCTGCCTGATTCGAAGACAAGGTGGCGGCCTCCATTACAATACCTTCGACCCGGTACTGCATAATGCGCTGTACGATTTCATCGGTATCGCCTGGTTCTGCGACAAACAGAAGATTCGAGTACCCGCGCTCTTGCAGCTGGCGCGACAGAATTCGCGTTGCAGACGCATAAAAATAGTTATCAAAATTCGGGCTGACCAAGGCAATCAGACGCGAGCGACCACTGATCATTGCACGTGCCAAGGCGTTTGGCCGATAGCCAAGCACGTCGGCTGCCTCTAAAATGCGTTCACGAGTCGCAGGCGCCACACTGGCGCCCGCAGTGAAAGCACGGCTGACGGCAGACTGAGAGACGTTGGCGTGTCGTGCGACATCACCGGATGTAACGGCTTTTTTAACCATCAGACAATGATGATCTTTTATACTGGATTAGTCTACTCGAACTAATCCATTTTACGACTGTCTCTGGCTGTAGACGGTAATTTCAAACGCAATAACTTCAATCAAGGACATCTAATGCTAAAAAAGCTAGCAATCTACGCTTCGTTGACAACGAAGCCCTACTACTTCCCATTCACGCAAACGCTGAGGACAAAATGATAACTCTTGAGAGCCCACATGATGTAAGCACCACTCTGGATAAGCTGGTGGCAGCTCTCGAGTCCAAAGGTATGAATATTTTTGCCAGAATAGATCACGCCGAGGGCGCAAAGAAAGCCGGAATGGATCTTAGACCGACGCAGGTGCTGTTATTTGGTAACCCGAAAATCGGCACACCGTTGATGCTGTGCAGCCAAAGTATCGCGATTGATCTACCGCAGAAAATGCTCGCCTGGCAGACTGAGGATGGCAAGGTATATTTGGGCTACACCGACCCGATGGAATTGAAAGCCCGACATGCAACTGAAGGCTGTGACGAAGTCTTTGATAAAGTAGCAGGAGCACTCGGAAATTTTGCCAAAGCGGCAACCGCTCCTTAAATTTCAATACCCCGGATACAAGAAAAGCGGCCATGGCCGCTTTTTTTTGTGAATTTTGTCACGTGGAGCTTAGCTGGCTTCACGTCTGGCGATCACAGTACAGGTAACAAATGAGATAACGATACAGGCTATAACTGGTGTCATTGTACTTGCGCTCTTTGGTTGTCGATTTCCGAATTATCCACTAAGTCAGGAACAAATTCCGTGAACTTGCCACCAAATTGAAGCGAATTGCATCAATATCTTTACACCAATATCCAATTTACGTTCGGATTTGTTCCTGTTCACGAGGCCAGAGTTAAAAAAAGCGGCCATGGCCGCTTTTTTGTGAATTATGTCTTGTGAGGCTTAGCTGGCATCACGTCTGGCAATCACGGTGCAGGTAACAAATGAAATAACGATACAGGCGATAACTGGTGTCATTGTGCTTGTGCTCTTGATTGTTGATAGGCGCATCATCCACTATATGCTGTTCAGATTCCGTGACACTGTTACGATATTGAAGCCATTTGTATCAAATACTTTACATCAATACCTCTTGTTCACTACCCGATTCTGTAACCCGGGTTTCCTGGCGACGCGCGATGGCGGCCATGGAGATAACGGAAATAGCAATACACGAAAACACGGCAACCATTTAAAGCTCTCTATTAAGTTAAATTTGAATAGCCTCCTATATTCAATAACCGTGTCATAAATGGAATTTTCAGTTGCTTAGTGACAATGCTTGACGGTCTGTAGATCACTATGCTGCCTATGCCCATTCAGCATTGCACATAGCTCAAGGTTGAACACCAACCCTGTACACTGTTACCTGGTGAAACTCATTGCCCGGTGCAACCACTGTTGAAGGAAATGTCGCATGGTTGGGAGAGTCGGGGAAGTGTTGCGTCTCAAGACACAATGAACCACGAAACTGATAGAGCGCCCCGCCTTTGCCGTGCAGTTTATCAACGTGGTTACCCGTGTAACACTGAATGCCTGGCTGAGTAGTTTCAACTTCAAGCATTCGACCTGATCTGGTATCGACAACACGGGCCGCCAATACAAGGTTGTCATCGTCTCTATTCACTACCCAACAGTGATCATACCCGCCACCGTTTTTCAACTGCTGGTCATCTGAATAGATTCGATCTCCCAACGAGGTGCCGCGCCGGAAATCCATGGGAGTACCACTGACACTGACAGGAGCCGACAAAGGAATGCCGCAGTCGTCGGTGGGAATAAACGCATCACAATTCAGCATAGCCACATGGTCAAGAATTGCATTCTCGCCCGCGTGCTGGTGACCCGCGAGGTTAAAATACGAATGGTTAGTTAAATTAACCACCGTCGGCTGATCACTGGTGGCGTAATAATTGACCTCAATCTCTCCCGCCTCTGACAGCGAATAAGTCACCTTGCAATCCAGGTCTCCCGGATACCCGCCGTGACCATGCGGGCTGTGGTGTGCAAGCACTAACAATGGCGATTTATTAGCTTCGGAGACAGACGCCTGCCACAGTTGCTTATGGAAGCCTTCACTACCACCATGCAGATGATGGCCTTTCGGGTTAGTTTCCAGTTGGTAGCTAACGCCTTCAAGCGTGAAGCTCCCATGATTGATTCGATTAGCGTAACGTCCCACCACACAACCCATGAATTTACCGCAGGCCTCGTACTCTGCCAACGAGTCATAACCCAAAACAATATCCGCCAGTTTTCCGTTTTTGTCCGGTGCCACCAATGACGTGATGATGCCGCCATAGTTAGTGACTGATAGCGTCACCCCGAAATCATTAGTAAAAGAAAACAGATCGACCGGTTTACCGCATGCGGTGGTACCGAAAGATCTTTGCTGCCACTGGACGCTCAATACTGCCTCCCCTGCTTTGATTTATTCCAGGTAACTATCCTGAAAAAGCTACCCAAGACTGCAACAGCAGTCAAAATATGAGTTAAGTGTATTTCCTACTGAATGGTCACTATCTCAGTGCCAACAACAACCACCTGCGAAGCATACGTTATGTTGTCTGGTCGCGAATATTCAGCTCTATTTTTACGCCGTTCGGATCGGTCACAAACAGCTGCACTAAGCCGATCTCAGAACGATCATTTTTTTCGAACGCGATGCCGTGCTGTGTAAAACTCGCCTCAAACTCACGACTGCCCGTGGCATCAAAAGCGATATGGTCAATATTGCCGGTACTCGCATCTGCGTTTGTAGTAGTAAAGTTAATATGCACAGCCGGGTGACCATCGACTAACAGCCAGGTGCCCGGTGAGCTCGACTGTGGTCGTAAATGACTTCCGTCTTGCAAACCCAGTATTTCACAATAAAATCGCATCGTTTCTTCGCGGTTGCCACAATGCAAATTGTAGTGGTCAAGTTTTTGTATTTTCATCTGCTTTCTCGGACCGATCAAGGGTAGTCAAACTACGCTGACATTCTCTCACAACCAGGTTTTGAAGTAATACTTCGGTAGTTTCAATTGTTCGCTTATCTCAACGGCCGGTTGTCATATAGCATCCAGGTTTCGCGATTGAACAAAGCACGGGTAGAATGCATTCGTACCCGAACGATTGGAGCGCGCGTGGGAATGAGAGAGGTCACGTTGGATGACAAATATACCCTGTTAAACGGGCGTATATTTGTCACTGGTATTCAGGCACTGGTGCGCCTGCCTATGCTGCAGAAACTGCTCGATGAAAAGGCCGGGCTCGACACAGCAGGCTATATTTCCGGCTACCGCGGCTCCCCGCTTGGCGCGTTTGATCAACAACTGGTACGCGCCGCTAATCACCTGCAGCAACACAACATTATTTTTCAGCCGGGCGTTAACGAAGAGCTGGCTGCCACCGCATGCAGCGGCACACAACAAATCAATCTGCAAGGCGCCGGTGCCTACGACGGTGTGTTTTCAATGTGGTACGGCAAAGGCCCCGGGGTCGATCGCAGCGGTGACGCACTACGCCACGCCAATAACTTTGGCACCTCCGAACATGGCGGCATTCTCGCCTTACTGGGCGATGACCACGCTTGTGAGTCATCGACTACCGCACACCAGAGTGAGTTCGCAATGGTTGATGCGATGATCCCGGTACTCAACCCGGCCAGCGTGCAAGACATTCTCGACTTCGGTCTGTACGGCTTTGCTATGTCACGCTTTACCGGTGGCGTGGTGAGCTTCAAATGCGTGCACGATACAGTCGAAGCCACCGCATCCATCGAAATAAGTGAAGATCGGACCCACATCGTTTTACCGCAAGACTTCGAACCACCACCAGGCGGTTTACATATT
>CALGJU010000217.1 GCA_937928685.1 uncultured Granulosicoccaceae bacterium | reverse complement strand
TATTCGTCGCACTTAGTAATACCTTCGGTTACTCGTAGGGTTGCTGGCATTGAAGGTCGCTTGCGCTTCCTTTGACGTGTTGGGTGGTCCACTCGCTGACGCGTCGGGCTTCCTTTGACGAGCGGGGTGGTCCACTCGCTGACGCTTCGGGCTTTGTTGGACGAGCAGGTGGTCCACTCGCTGACGCTTCGGGCTTCGTTGGACGAGCAGGTGTGGCCCACTCGCTGACGCTTCGGGTTTTCCTGGCGAGCGGGTGGGGTTTGCTTGATGCTTTTGTGTTTAGCGGCTGTTGGAATGATGGATTGCTGTGCTTATATCATCTGCCAGACTGATAAGCTTTTTACCGAGCGCTTTGCGATGGGTTTTGTTGAAGCGTCTTATGGGGCCTATCACACCGACGCTGAATACAGCGCCTGCATCTTTGATGTGAACCGGTGCGGCTACACTTGAGACGCCAACTTCTATTTCCTCTACACACTCGGCAAAGCCTGTCTTCTGGATCTGCTGGAACTCTTTGTCGAGGGCGCTTCTGTCGGTGTGGGTTTGTGTTGTATAGGCTTTCATCGGGCCGTTTAGGATGAACTCTTTGAAGTTGTTGTCGGCAAAGGCGGCAATGGCTTTGGAACACGAGCAGGCGTGCATGGGGCGGTAGCCGAGGCCCGGGTGTATGTAGGAGATGGTTGGGTCGGGCGGGGTTTCAACATGAATAATGCTGACGCCCTGGCTGCGAAACCTTGACAGAAACACGGCCTCTCCAAATTCTTCGGTGGCTTTTTTAAGGGTGGGTGATGTGATTGTGCTGACGTCGTTGTCTGTTCTGGCCAGTAAGGTGATTCGTATCAGACGTTCACCAATGACGTAGCGGTTGTCTGACTGTGGATCGTCCAATAGTTGTTGCTCTTTGAGTGTTTGCAACATGCGGTAGCAGGTCGGCAGCGGCAGCCCTGAGATCTGGTGTAGTTCATTGGCGGTGATCGGGCGGCCGGCGATCGCTATGGTCTCCAGCACCGTGAGCAATCTATCGAGTTTCATTTGTGGTTTCTCATAATATGGAATATATTATCATTTTCCGATATTTATGTGTGTGGCAATTCGATTCTAAACTTTCTTAGTAGAGCTAAAACCAATGACAAATATTGCAGCTAGCACCTGTTGCGGGCCTGGCTATGAGTCACCTGCTCATGCGATGCAGGCGCCACGTGAAAAGTTACTCTATACGATTGCCATATACGTGGGTACCGGGATTCAAAAGCCGGATTATCTGGCAACCGTTGATGCAGACCCGGAAAGCCCGACGTACTCGCAGGTGATCAGCCGCTGTGAAATGCCGGGTATTGGTGACGAGTTGCATCATATGGGCTGGAACGCGTGTTCATCATGTTTTAGTGATGGTGAAATGGAACGTCGCTATCTGATTGTGCCGGGGGTGCGTAGTTCGAACTTGCATATCATTGATTGTGTGACTGACCCGCGTAACCCGAAGCTTCATAAGGTGATCTCCGGTGATTTGATAAAAGCAAAGACCGATCTCTCGGCACCTCACACGGTGCATTGTCTTGGTTCCGATATTATTATCTCAATGTTGGGTGATGCCAAAGGCGAGGCGCCCGGTGGTTTTTTGCATCTTAATAAAGACTTTGAAATTGTCGGCCGTTGGGAGAACGATTTAGGGGGGATGAAGTTTAACTATGATTTCTGGTATCAGCCGCGCCATAACGTGATGGTGTCAACTGAGTGGGCTGCGCCGAACACCTTTATGCCCGGCTTTGATCTCGAAGAAGTTGGTCACTTGAAATACGGTCGTGAGATTCACTTTTGGGATTTTGAAAAGAAGGTGGTGGAGAACACGGTGTACCTGGGCGAAGACGGATTGGTGCCACTTGAAGTGCGCTTTCATCATGACCCCGACTCGACGCATGGCTTTGTTGGTGCTGCGATGTCTTCCAATATTATTCACTGGTATAAAAAAGAAGATGAGTGGATAGTTGAAAAAATTATTGATGTTGAAAATGAAAAGCACCCTGAATGGCCGATACCGTTACCTGGATTGATTACGGTCATTCTGTTGTCCATGGATGATCGCTTTTTATATTTTTGCAACTGGCTTCATGGTGACATCAGGCAATACGATATCAGTGATCCGCACAACCCGGTGATGACCGGGCAGGTATGGATGGGTGGGCTGCTTAAGAAAGCGCCGGTGGTCAATGGAGTTGAAATAGCCGGTGGACCGCAGATGATACAACTGAGCCTTGACGGCAAGCGTCTTTTTGTCACCACTTCGTTATTTTCTACCTGGGACAATCAGTTCTACCCGGAAATTCGTGAAAAGGGTGGTGTGATGTTAATGGTCGATTGCGATATCGAACAAGGTGGTATGCAAATCAATCCGGACTTCATTGTTAATTTTGGTACAGAGCCTAACGGGCCGTCGCGCTGCCATGAGACGCGTTACCCGGGTGGTGACTGTACTTCAGATATCTGGTTGTAGGAGGCGCTATGAATCACAAAGAAGATTATTCGTCAGAGTATCTGGCGCAAGTGCTCGGTGATGCAAAGACTATCGCGATGGTGGGTGCCAGTCCTGATCCTACCAAGTTCAGCTATGGTGTGTTGAGGGTGCTGCATGAGCAGGGTTTTACTATGCTTCCGGTGAACCCGAAGGAAGCCGGTAATGAGATCAGAGGGCTTAAGGTGTATGAGTCACTTGCCGCCATTGATCAACCGGTTGATATGGTGCAGGTATTCCGTGCATCAGAGGCGTTGCCTGGTATTGCACAGGAAGCCGTTGATATCGGGGCTAAAATATTGTGGGGTCAAATAGGGGTTTATAGTGAAGAAGCCGCGAAGATAGCTGAAGACGCTGGCATGCGGGTGGTGATGGATCGTTGTCCTAAAATCGAGTTGTTCAGGCCGTTCTGGAAGCCCAAATTGAACCAGACTATTTAACGTGCCAGATACTTATCGGGTAGAACTCAAGAACAGTGATGTGATATTGAATGTCGCTGCAGATCAATCTATTTATCAGGTGGCGCTAGATCAGGGTATTCAGCTACCTATCGGTTGCAATTACGGTGGTTGTATTACCTGTGCTGCAAAGCTTGTGTCTGGTAGTGTGCGACAGCCTGGTGCCACTGCACTGAATAAAAGGCAGTCACGGGAAGGGTATGTACTTTTGTGTGTGGCGCAGCCGAAGGAAGACTGTGTTATTGAAGAGGGTGTGGAGTCACACGATCGGCTCTATCAGAATCCGTTTACGAAAAAGATTTCTCCGATGAACGGTTAGTGTGGGTTATTTGAATTCCAAGTCATCGTGGAATTCCTTTGACGTGCTGGGTGGTCCACTCGCTGACGCGTCGGGCTTCGTTGGACGAGCTGGGTGGTCCACTCGCTGACGCTTCGGGCTTCCTGGACGAGCGGGGTGGTCCACTCGCTGACGCTTCGGGCTTTCTGGACGTGCTGGGTGCCACTCGCTGACGCTTCGTGCTTCCTGGACGTGCTGGGGGGTCTACTCGCTGACGCGTTGGGTTTCCTTTGATGATATATGTTGGTTTGCCGGCTTTGTGTTCTGGTTATCACTTACCGCGTGTAACAATCTCAATGCCCCGCGGTATAACTGTGCATGACCTCTGACAAATTACCTACCTACAGTGATGCAGATTATCTCAATGGAGATCCGGTCGCATTCGGGGCGTTGGTGGCCAGATACCAGGGGGGCTTGATAGGTTTTCTGGGGCGTATGGGATTCAGTCAGGCTGAGTGTGAGGAGTTAGCTCAGGAGGCGTTTCTGAGGGTGTGGAAAAACCGCGCCTCGTACAATTCGGATAAGGCAGCTTTGTCTACCTGGATTTTCACCATTGCTAGAAATATCGCATTGAACGATATAGCTAAGTCAGCCCCTTCAACGGTGGATGAGTTTGATCTAAACACACTGCTTGATAAGCAGCCTGAGACAGACCCTGCCAGCCAGTATGAGTCGTATCAATCTTTGCAACGCTTACGCCGCGCGCTGAAAAGCCTTACCCCGGAAGATCGGGTGGTTATCGCTGCCAAGTTTACGCCTGATCTGGGTAACGCAGAGGTGGCAGATATTTTAGATTGTAGTGACGGTGCGCTGCGTACTCGTTTCTCACGAGCCAGACAAAAG
>CALGJU010000216.1 GCA_937928685.1 uncultured Granulosicoccaceae bacterium | reverse complement strand
GCCAACGTAGATCTTGTTTATCTGTTCAGCTTCGTTCGGTGACAGACTCGAGTAGCCGAGCACCGCACAGCCGGAGGCCATTGCAAAAGTCCACACGATAAAAAGTGCTGTGAAAATTGAGCGTGACTGAGCTGCGCGTTTGAAGTACTTCATCATCCTTCGAGACCGTTTACATCCTTAATAACGATGTGATCGACCAAGCGCCATTTTACTTGATACTAGTGGATCGCCCTTGTAGAAAGTACGAACCAATATCTGCACGCTAAAAGTGTCATGCATCAGGGATCAAATTTAGACACTTTGATTGACTCATATGTGCAATCTATTTGTTCCATTACACCAGTGGCCGCGTAAGCGCTGTCTTCATGCGTCTGTCCCGGGTGGTGGCAATATATTATTTGCCGCGCTGCTATCGGGGAGTTAGCTCAGCAAGTCTCTATTGGACCGCGGAGCGACGCAGGAGAGGCAAGTAGGGTGAAAAACTAATGCGTTCTGTGGTGGTAGCCAGATACAATTCTGATCTACCGACCAGGATGATTGTAGCGATGAGTTTAGCCCCGAATAAAAATGTCTTTATTACCTGCGCTGTCACCGGCTCCGGTGGTTCGCAGGATCGATCTCCGCACGTTCCCCGTAGCCCGGAGCAAATTGCCAATAGTGCAATTGATGCCGCGCGTGCCGGTGCTGCAGTGGTGCACTGCCATGTGCGTGATCCGGACACCGGCGCACCCTCCCGTAAACTTGAATACTATCGTGAGGTCACCGACCGCATCCGCGACAGTGAGGTTGATGTGGTGTTGAACCTGACCGCGGGTATGGGGGGTGATCTCATCTTCGGTGGGGGTGAAAACCCGCTGCCGCCAATCGCCGGCACCGACCTGGTGGGGCCGCGTGAGCGTGTTGCCCACATTGCTGAATGTCTGCCGGAAATGTGCACGCTTGATTGCGGCACAATGAACTTTGCAGAAGCAGATTACGTCGCCACCAATACACCCGGCATGCTCAGAGAAATGGGTAGGTTGATGACCGAGCTCAATGTGCGGGCGGAAATTGAAGCATTTGATACAGGTCACCTGTGGTTCGCCAAGCAACTGGTGGAAGAGGGCATATTAAAAGACCCGGCCTTGGTGCAGTTGTGTATGGGTATTCCATGGGGTGCACCGGATGATCTGAATACGTTTATGGCTATGGTCAACAACGTGCCTCAGCATTGGACATTCTCAGCGTTTTCTATAAGCCGCAATCAAATGCCGTTTGTTGCAGCGTCAGTGTTGGCGGGGGGCAATGTGCGGGTAGGGCTTGAAGATAATCTTTGGCTGGAAAAAGGCGTGCTTGCCACCAATGCGCAGCTTGTTGAAAAAGCAGTGACCATTATTGAGAACATGGGCTCAACCGTAATTGGCCCGCAGGAAGTGCGTGATTCATTGAATCTTGTGAAGCAGGCGCCAGCAGGGCCTTTATCATGAGTGCCAAAACAGCAGCCATCATAGGTGGTGGTGTTATTGGTGGTGGCTGGGCTGCGCGGTTTTTATTAAACGGTTGGAACGTGCGAATTTATGATCCGGCGCCGGATACCGAACGCAAAGTGCTTGAAATTCTCGATAACGCGCGTAAGTCATTGCCGCAGCTTGCTGATGTACCCATGCCAGCTGAGGGTACATTGAGTTTTGTAGCTGACATAGAATCCGCAGTCACTGACGCACATTGGATACAGGAAAGTGTTCCAGAAAGAATCGAAATGAAACACGATGTGTTTAAGGTGATCCAAAAGCACGCGCCGGATACAGCAGTTCTGGGATCATCAACATCGGGTTATAAGCCCACAGTGCTGCAAGAGAATGCAACACGCCCGGGGCAGATTCTAGTGGCTCATCCGTTTAACCCTGTGTATCTATTGCCTCTGGTTGAAGTGGTTGCCGGTCAGCAGACAGATCCATCCATCGTCGATACCGCCTGTGAGCTGTTAACCGGGGTTGGAATGAAGCCACTTAGAGTGCGAAAAGAAATTGATGCACACATCGCTGATCGCTTTCTTGAAGCTGTGTGGCGTGAGGGTTTATGGCTGATTAAAGATGGCATTGCTACTACAGAAGAGATCGATGACGCGATCCGTTTTGGTTTCGGTTTGCGCTGGGGGCAGATGGGCTTGTTTGAAACTTATCGAGTCGCCGGTGGTGAGGCTGGCATGGCACACTTCATGGCGCAGTTCGGGCCTTGCCTTGAATGGCCATGGACCAAGTTGATGGATGTGCCAGAGCTTACGGATGAACTGGTAGATAAAATTGCATCGCAATCTGATGAGCAATCAGGAGCACACACAATTCGTGAGCTTGAACGTATCAGAGACAATAATCTGGTTGCAATGATGCGGGGCTTGAAGCAAACCAATTGGGGTGCAGGTAAGCTGCTTAACGATCATGATCAACGCATGAAAGACGAAACTTAAAAACGGTGAAGCATTAATGAATTTTGATCTGTCTGAAGAGCAAGACCTGATTGTCTCTACCGTTCGCAGTTTTTGCGAAAATGAGCTGTACCCGCACGAAGAGCTGGTAGAGCGCTCCGGTGAGGTGCCGGCAGAGCTTGCGCAGGAAATAAAGCAAAAGTGTATGGACATTGGTTTCTTTGCATCGAATATGCCTGAAGAAGTCGGTGGTGGCGGCTTGAGTCATCTGGATTTTTGCCTGGTAGAGCGAGAGCTTGGACGTTCATCTATGGCGTTGAATCATTTCTTTGGTCGGCCATCGAATATTCTTATGGCTTGCGAAGGGGATCAAAGAGAACGCTACCTGATGCCCGCGGTGCGTGGTGAAAAGATGGACGCGTTGGCAATGACTGAGCCTGATGCAGGTTCCGATGTTCGTGGCATGAGATGCACTGCGAAGAAGCAGGGGGGTGACTGGGTAGTAAATGGCAATAAACATTTTATTTCACATGCCAACGTCGCAGACTTTGTGATTGTGTTTATCGCCACAGGGGAAGAAGAAACGCCACGTGGGTTGAAAAAGAAGATCACTTGCTTTCTGGTTGATCGTGGCACGCCCGGTTTTGAAATACTGCCGGGTTACGATTCCGTATCACACCGTGGTTATCAAAACTGCCGACTAGAGTTTGATAACTGCAGGTTGCCTGACGCGCAAATTCTTGGTGAGCTGCACGGTGGTTTTAACATCATGAATGAATGGTTGTATGCGACACGCATTACCGTGGCTGCCATGTGTGTCGGTCGCGCGCGTCGTGTTTTTGATCTGGCGCTGAATCAAGCCGCAGATAGAAAGCAGTTCGGTCAGGCAATAGGCAAGTTTCAAGGGGTGGGTTTTAAGATCGCAGATATGATCACTGAGATTGATGCCGCAGACCTGTTAACACTCAATGGTGCCTGGCGGCTAGATCAACAGCTTCCTGCGAATCGTGAGATTGCCAGTGCAAAAGTCTATGCCTCTGAAATGCTTGCCAGAGTCACAGATGAAGCAATACAGATATTCGGTGGTATGGGCTTAATGAGTGATTTACCGCTTGCGCGCTTCTGGCGTGACGCCAGAGTAGAGAGAATCTGGGATGGCACTTCTGAAATACAACGCCATATTATTAGTCGTGAGCTGCTACGCCCCTTGGGCGCGTAGGAGTGCGTAGGCGTATATCTTATGGCAAAGCATGATCTGAACCGGCTGCTGCGTCCGAAAAGCATTGCAGTGATCGGTGGCTCCTGGAGCCGTAGTGTCATAGAGCAGTGCGTTCGCATGAAGTATGAGGGCGAGCTATGGCCGGTGCACCCGACACTTCATGAGGTTCATGGTTATCATTGTTATCGTTCAGTGGCGGAACTTCCATCAGCGCCGGACGCCACGTTTATCGGCGTTAATCGTCACTTAACGATAGATATCGTCAGTCAGTTATCCGCTGTTAGTGCAGGTGGTGCGGTGTGTTTTGCGTCAGGCTTTAGTGAAGCCGCTGCAGAGGATGGCGCGGCCACTGAATTGCAGCAACAATTGATTGAGGCGGCAGGCAGCATGCCGATTGTCGGTCCTAACTGCTATGGCTTTATCAATTATCTTGATGGCGCCTTGCTATGGCCAGATCAGCACGGTGGTAAAAGAGTGCAAAGCGGTGTGGCCATCATTACGCAGTCATCTAATATTGCCATCAACATGACCATGCAGCGCCGCGGGCTTCCCATAGCGTATGTGATGACGGCGGGTAATCAGGCGCAAGTCAGTATTGCCGATATGGCGATGGCGCTGCTTGATGATGAGCGTGTCACCAGTATTGGATTGCATGTAGAGGGCTTCGGGGATTATCGTGGCTTGCAACTGCTGGCTGCCAAAGCGCGCGAAAAGCGTGTGGGTATAGTGGTTATAAAAGCCGGCCGTTCAGAGCAGTCACAAGCGGCAATGATTTCGCACACTAATTCATTGTCGGGAACTGATGCGGCATCGAGTGCATTGTTAGAGCGTTTAGGCTTTGCCCGCGTTTTTTCAATACCGTCCTTTCTTGAAGCGCTTAAGTTATTGCACACTTGCGGAATTTTGAAAGGCAATACCATTGCCTCTATGAGTTGCTCCGGGGGTGAGGCCAGTTTGATGGCAGATGCCATTAGTGACAGAGCCCTGCAATATCCTCCCCTTGGCAGCCAACAGCAGCAAGCATTGCGCAAAGCACTTGGGCCGATGGTGGCGTTGGCCAATCCGCTCGACTACCACACCTATATATGGAGCGACCTTGAAGCGATGACGGCAACGTTTACTGCGATGCTGCAAACGCCTGCGGAATTAACTTTCCTTGTGATTGATTTTCCGCGTATTGACACGTGTGCTGATGACAGCTGGTGGGTCGCCATTGATGCACTGCTTGCGGCGCGCGATGCTACGGGTGCCGCGGTAGCAGTGTTGGCAACGTTGCCGGAAAACCTGCCGGAGTCAGTATGCGAGCAATTGATGGCAATGAACATTCCTGCCTTCGGTGGGATAGAGGAAGCGCTTGATGCGGTCGCTGCCGGTGCATTTATTGGCAGTGCAATTGATCATGAGCAGCTTAAGCACCCGGCTAAACCGTTGTTGCAAGTCCACCATCCGATTGGCTCACCGCTTGCGCTGTCAGAGTACGACTCTAAAAAACTATTGCTCAATGCGGGTCTGCCTGTGGCGACGGCAATGCAAGCCGAATCGGTGGATGAGTCCGTTCGGGCCGCCGAGTCTATTGGTTATCCGTTGGTGATCAAAGTTTCCGGTGTGGCCCATAAGACTGAGCAGGCAGGTGTGATATTAAATGTGCAAACTGAAGAAGCGCTGCGCACTCACGCAGAGCGTCTTCTGGCACGATGTGATGCCGTGTTGCTGGAGTCTTATTACACGGGTGCTGTGGCAGAGCTACTGGTCGGCGTAGTGCGTGAACCAGATGGATTGTTCAAGCTGACAATCGGTGCTGGTGGTATCTTAACGGAATTGATGCGTGATTCGGTTTCACTGCTATTGCCAGTACTACCACACCAGTTACAACCCGCTATAGAGAAACTAAAAGTATACCCGGTGCTTGAAGGCTACCGCGGTCAAGCGGCTGCAGATATTGCGTCGATCCTCAGTGCGATAACCGATTTATGCACCTGGGTGGAGGCGAATGCTAATCATCTTTGTGAAGTAGAGATTAATCCTTTACTCTGCCTTGAAAATAGCGCAGTGGTAGTTGATGCTCTTATCAGCGCTTCGGAAACTCTAACCGTTCAGGATTAAGCAATGACAGATTCACCCATCAAGACGCGTAGTGAGGGACACATTCTGGAGGTCACGATTGACCGTCCAAAAGCAAACGCTATTGATCTTGCCACCAGTCGCATTATGGGCGACACCTTCATGCAGTTTCGCGATGACCCTGAGCTGAGAGTCGCGATTCTGCGCGCTGAGGGCGACAAGTTTTTCTGCCCTGGTTGGGATCTAAAAGCCGCCGCTGATGGCGATGCTGTCGACGGTGACTACGGCATCGGCGGGTTTGGTGGGCTGCAGGAGTTGGGCAATTTAAATAAGCCTGTGATCTGTGCGGTCAATGGTATTTGCTGTGGCGGTGGTCTGGAAGTCGCGTTGTCTTGTGATCTGATCATGGCATCCAACACGGCAAGTTTTGCGTTGCCTGAAATTCGCTCCGGCACTGTCGCTGACGCCGCGTCAGTCAAGTTGCCCAAGCGCATTCCGTATCATGTGGCGATGGATCTATTATTAACCGGTCGATGGTTTGATGCGCAGGAAGCACTGCAATGGGGCTTGCTGAAAGAAGTCTGCGAGCCAGATCAACTGCTGGATAAAACCTGGGAACTTGCGCGTCTGCTCGCCTCGGGCCCGCCGTTAGTTTATGCCGCTATAAAAGAGGTGGTGCGTGAGGCGGAAGACATGAAATTTCAGGATGCCCTCAACCGTATTTCAAAAAGACAACTCGCCTCAGTTGATAAATTGTATGGTTCTGAAGATCAGCTAGAGGGCGCACGGGCGTTTGCGGAAAAACGCGACCCGGTATGGAAAGGCAGGTAGACTCAACGCGTTATCTCAGCCCGATACATCCGGGCTTACTCTCGTTGTAATAACATCGTAGATCCACGACCTATGCGCCTGCCTGTCGTCTTTATTTTTATCACTATCGTGCTCGATTCCATGGGCATCGGCATCATTATGCCGGTCATGCCTGACCTGATTCGAGAAGTCGGCAACATGGATTTAAGCGAAGCTGCCCTGTGGGGTGGTAGCTTGACGGTCGTATTTGCCATCAACCAGTTTTTGTTTTCACCCTTTATTGGTGGCTTGTCCGACACCTACGGGCGCAGGCCCATACTACTGGTGGCGTTGGTAGTGATGGCGCTGGATTATCTGGTGATGGGCTTTGCGCAGTCCATGTGGTTGCTGTTCCTTGGACGATTCGTTGGCGGTATCACTGCGGCTACGCAATCGACAGCATCGGCCTACATGGCAGATATTTCTACCAACGAAGACAAAGCCAAGAACTTTGGCTTGTTGGGGGCGGCCTTCGGGGTGGGGTTTATTTTAGGACCTATGCTGGGTGGATTGCTCGCTGAGTACGGATCACGGGCACCATTCTTTGCGGCAGCAGGCCTGGCCTTTGCCAATGCACTCTTTGGCTACTTCGTATTACCTGAAACGGTCACTGATGCAAACCGTCGCAGCTTTGACTGGCGTCGTGCCAACCCGTTTGGTGCCTTTAAGCAAATGAAAAAGTTACCCACTTTAATGCCAATGCTTGCGGTCTTTTTGTTGCTTAGTATTGCTTTCTTTGTGTATCCATCCATCTGGGCCTTCTTTGGCCGTGCGCAGTTTAACTGGGATGCGCGCATGGTTGGTATGTCACTGGCGGCCTATGGATTCGGCATTGTGATTATCCAGGGTGCTTTAATCCGCCCGATATTGTCGCGCTTCGGAGAAAAGAACACAGCCCTCTTTGGTATGTGTATGCACTTACTGACATTCTCTGTGTACCCGTTTATGACTGAAACATGGCATGTGTTTGCATTTATGCCGATCAGTGTTTTCAGTGCGGTCGCGGTGCCCGCGCTGCAAGGCCTGATGAGTAACAGTGTGCCGAAGAATGCACAGGGCGAGCTGCAGGGTGCGATGGGTTCACTGACCGCGGTGGCGACGATTGTCAGT
Source organism: uncultured Granulosicoccaceae bacterium (assembly GCA_937928685.1). Classification (GTDB taxonomy): domain Bacteria; phylum Pseudomonadota; class Gammaproteobacteria; order Granulosicoccales; family Granulosicoccaceae. The sequence goes on along the minus strand of CALGJU010000216.1, from coordinate 10,213 downwards.
CCTTTTCTGATGACGCGGGTGTTTAGTTATTTCACTAACGATGAGGCGCCGATATATTTACCGTCTGCGCCTTTTCTGCTGTCGGCCTTGTCGATAGTAGCGGGGCTGATTATTTTTAGTCGCTGGAAGCCCTCTGTGAGTAGCGCCGCGTAGCGTTATTTTTATACGCTATTAAACCGCTCAGGATGGTTTCATTGTCTGTATGACACAGAGTCAATATTGATTAGCTTGAGCACGTCAGCATTGTGCAGCCCGGTTTGCTGGTAGCCCAGTCCGGTCGACGAACGGCGTATTGCTCGGCCCCTGGCTGATCATCATACGGGCTGCGCAGCACCTGCATGATGTCTTCCATTACGCTGAAATCGCCGTTTTCGGCGGCTTCAATGGCGTTGAGTGCCAGGTAATTCCTTAATACATATTTAGGGTTGGCAGCGTTCATTTTTATTGTTCTCGCATTCTTGTCTTCATTGCGAACGCGTTGCTGCCAGCGGGTAATCCATTCGCCAAAGCCTGCCTCTACTTCACCGTTGTATGCTTCTTCTATGTAAAAGGCAGGGAGTAAGGTTGAGCGGATGGACGCCTGATCCATTTCAGGGGTAACGTTTGCAAGCTGTCGGAAGAAGATGGTGAAGTCAGTGCCGGTGAGGGAAAGCGTCTGCCATAGATCATCAAATAATTTTTTGTCTTGCGGTTGATATTTCTTTAAGCCAAGTTTGCCCGCCAGCATGTTGTTCCAAGTGTCATCGAAGGTGCTTCGGTATTCATCCAGTACTTCTTCAAGCGGCCCTGTGGCATCGAATAGTGGAATCAGCGCGTTGGCTAATCGATAAAGATTCCAGCGGGCAATTTCTGGTTGATTGCCATAAGAGTAGCGGCGCATGCTGTTGTCAACGTAGTTGGGCGTCCAGCGAGGGTCATACTCTTCAAGCCAGCCATAGGGGCCGTAGTCAATGGTATGGCCCAGGATAGACATATTGTCGGTATTCATCACCGCATGTACAAACCCGACGCGCTGCCAATGTGCGACGGTGGTCGCCGTGGCGTTGAGAATCTCTCTAAACCACTGTTGATAGACTTCAGGGCCCGGTGCCCCCAGGTGTGGGAAGTCGCGAACGATGACGTAGTCTGCCAGTGTTTTAAGTAGCTCTGTTTCATCGCTGGCCGCATGAATTTCAAAGTTGCCAAATCGAATAAACGACTGTGCCGCGCGACACACGATAGCACCTTGTTCCATGGTGACATTGCCATCGTAGAATACGTCACGTGCAATGGTTTCGCCGGTGGTGCACAACGTCAGAGATCGAGTGGTGGGAATTCCAAGGTGATGAATCGCTTCGGCACACATGTACTCTCGAATCGACGATCGAATAACTGCGTAGCCGTCGCCCTGCCGGGAGTAAGGGGTCGGGCCTGCGCCTTTTAGTTGTAATGTCCAATGTTGTTTGTCTTTGTCGATCATCTCGCCGAGAGAAATGGCCCGGCCGTCGCCGAGCTGTCCGGCCCAGTTGCCGAATTGGTGGCCGCCGTAGCGCATTGCATACGGCAAACTATTGTTCGCGAGTGCAGTGCCGGTGAAGAAAGCCGCGGCGTCTGCGTCAGTGGCGTCGATACCGAGGGCTTCGGTCAGTTCCGGGATGTGACTGATGAGAGTCGGCGAACTTGCCGGTGTGGGCTTGGTTTTAGACCACACCGACCGGTACACCTGTCGTGGGTAATTGCCGGTATCTGCCTCGCCTGGCAGAGTGTCGGTAAAGTCTGTGCGTAGTTCCAGTGAATTCAATTTCATCGCGGCTTTTTATCAGATTGGATCGAGTATAACTTCGGGCAAGTCTGATTGGCGAGGGTTGGGTGGGGAATACGTGGTATTTAGAGGCTTACTTTTGTAAAGAATTAGAGGCAATTACAATTTACTGTGGTTTATGATTTTAACTCATTGAATAAATAGAAAAAATAAATATTTTTCCAATTTTGGAGTCTTGTCACTGTACATAATGCGAAACATTTAGTTTACTAGTCGATCCGTGGCATCGACAGAGGCCGCTTTTTCCGCATAACATCCAGGTAGAGAGACGGCGCAATTGTATTTATCGCTGAGAAAAATAGTCTTGAATCTAGTGCCTGTCACGTTGCTTTTTGTCGTGCTGATAGCAGCGTTCAAGCTGGTTCAATCTGAACCATTGTCGGATGAGCTGCCGGGTGAGCAGCTCAGCTCGCTGCAAACGCCGGTGACGACACAATCCATGGTGATAGAAGCGAAGTCGACCGCGCCAGTGACCACCGGGGCTGACGGCGGTGAAGATGAAGACGTTGTGTGGAAAGACATCAGCAATGCTATTTCTAACTTAAATGAACTGGTTGGCGCAGAGATGTTTCTTGAGCTGAAGCGTGCGCAGAAAGGCCAGATGGAAGTTCGACTTGATAAAGGGTTCTGGGACAGAGTTCAGTACCAGACACGGGTTGACCTAAAAACTGACATCAGCGATCTATGGCATTTGTACGCCACCGAGTACAAGAACGTTGACAGCTCAGTGGTGTATTTTATCGACGATACCAACGGTAAAGTGATTGATATATTCAGTAAAGCGAAATAAGAAGACGAATTGAGCGTAAGGTAACGTTCAAAGTCATGCCAACAAGAGTTTGGTGCAAAGCTAAAGTGTTATCGTACTATGGAAGCTTTTCAGTTTGCGGGCTGTACACCTCAATCAGTGTCGCCCCGATAATCAGCAACCCCGCTGCCCATTCCACAGCAGTTATAGATTCACCGGCAATTAGCGGTGCACTGATGCCTGCAACCAGCACCTCTGACATCATCAAAAGACAGGCGCGCCCGGGTGACAAGATTTGTGAAATGCGGGTGCAGATGATAATTGTCGGCAGTGTGATGATGACATAAAACCCTGTAATTAAAGGCAGAGCGTCTAGCCATTGATTAAGGTCGGGCACTCTAAATTCAGCTGATCCCACCGTGGTTAGTAAAACAACTGAGCTGATTACCATGGCCCAGAAATATTGAGTTGGCACCAGATCTAATGCACGTATGTCGGTAGATTTTCTCACTAATACCGTGCCGTATCCCCAGAACAACCCGGACAACAAGGCAAACATATCACCACGATTTATGCCCTGCGTCACGTCTGAGGCACCTTTATCGATCAGTATTAACGCCAGGCCGCTAAAGCCTACTGCGATCGCAATCCAACGCCAGCGGGTGATTTTTTCCTTGAGTATAAGTATCGCGAGAAACGTTGCCCAGATTGGGCTCATGTAAAACAAAAGGGTTGTGCGCAGTATGTTGGTATATAGAAAAGCCATGGCATAAAAAGCCATGCCGCCGCCCATGGCAATGCCTATAAAACACTTGATTTTGATATGCTTGAAAAAGTGTTGGCGCCTGACAATGACAAGCGGTATCAAAAACAAGAGTGGCACTACGTTGATCCCGACAACTGCCCACACGCCTGAGATTCCAGCATTTTCAATGTGTCGTAGAGGCCACCAGAAAATACCCCAGATCGCTGTCGTAAAAAACAGAATGATGCTGGGGCCAAATTGCGAATCGGTTTTCAATGGGACTTCTGCATGGCTTGGTTTTGTATAGGGGGTGTATTCAGGATGCTAACAGGTAGTTTAGGGTAGCCCTGACGTATGAGCGCCTTGCTCTGCGTGTAATCGACAACCACTTAATTAAGGAAATGATTCACCAATTGGCAGGAGCGTGGTGTCGACGATATCTTCCATAACAAAACTGGCTGAGATATCTGCAATTGCCACCTGACTAATAAGTTTCTGATAAAAGCGATCGTAGCTTTTTACATCGGCTACACGCACTCGTAATACGTAATCTAGATCGCCTGTCATTCTGTGTGCGCCGATAATCTCCGGGGTGGCTTTTACTGCCTGTTCAAAATCGTTCAGCCACTCTGGCCCATGTTGGTTGGTTCGAATCATGACGAACACTGACAGGCCTAATCCAACAGAATCCGGATTCACCAGTGCGACCCGGCCGCGTATTGCGCCAGATTCTTCTAGTTGTCTGACTCGCCTCCAGCACGCATTGCGTGAAAGATTGACGCGTTCCGACAGGGTGTCCATGCTAATGCTTGCATCTTTTTGCAGGATTTTTAGAATTGCAGTGTCAAAATTGTCTAATTTGGTCATATTGTTGGGATGATATCCCAAAAAAGGCGCTTTTTACGGGAATAATGGGATAAATTATCTCGAGTTGAGTGGCAACCTATCTCTTTATCAGTGATGTGGAAAAACCCTATGGCTACTACAAAGGCTACTACAAAACCGGCCAAATCAATCCTACCTGCACAGCAGTTCCTTCGAACCTGTCGTGAACACCCCGCAGAAGTTAACGAGACCTACTTTCAGCACATGCGGTTCGCAATGCGTATGGCGTTCCGGTTATTAAAAGCGGCGTCGGCAGCACTGTTGCACTCTTTGGTGCCGGCGCTATGTGAAACCACCGCCAGCCGGGAGGTTTGCGCGATGCATGATGAAATTACTCGACGACACTTCATTCAATCTAGCGATGCAGGGCAACGGTAGTCCCGATCTATTTTTATAATGCCCTGAGCATAGCGATCGTCTATCAGGTATGGGTAAAGTGCTCTTGTGCTTTATAAGCCGTTAATTTATCTGACTAAATGGGTCGCATCGACGTGGCTGTGAGTGATAGCGCGTATGGAGTCAACTACGTATGTGTACTTGGTTGTTCTTGGAGGCTAACAGGGGCAAGCTTGTATTGATCGTGGCGTCGAGTGATCGACGGTGGGTATAATGATGCGGCTCCGGTGCTTGACCGGACTGCAACTTAACAATTCGAGGGAAGTAACATGAAAAAATTAACGTCGCTCGCGACGGCGCTACTGGGCTTGAGTGTGGCTGGTGTTGTCGGCGCTGCAGACCAGCAGTTTATCTCTATAGGTACCGGTGGTGTCACGGGTGTTTACTACCCGACAGGTGGTGCCATTTGTCGTCTGGTCAACAAGGACCGCAAAGAGCACGGCATTCGATGCTCGGCTGAATCTACAGGTGGATCGGTCTATAACATCAACACGATCCGTGCGGGTGAACTTGATTTCGGCGTTGCACAGTCTGATTGGCAATACCATGCGTGGAACGGAACTGCGAAGTTTGAAGATCAGGGTAAATTTGAGAACCTACGTGCAGTGTTTTCTGTACACCCTGAGCCCGTTACTGTAATTGCGCATCCAGATGCTGGCATCGCCGGTATTGAAGATGTAAAAGGCAAGCGCTTCAACATTGGTGAGCCGGGTTCAGGTATCGAAGGTACCTGGTCAGTGATGGAAGCTGCTATGGGCTGGGGTCGTAAAGATCTTAAGCTTGCTGCAGAGATGAAGTTTGCTGAAACAAGTGCTGCTCTATGTGACGGCAAAATAGACGGCTACTTTGGTGTAGTAGGTCATCCGGCTGCAGCGGTACAAGAGGCCGTAGCAACTTGTAACGCAACACTGGTACCTGTCACCGGTGCGGCTATTGATAAGCTGGTAGCAGACAATTCCTACTACCGTACAGCGACTATTCCAGCTGGCATGTACAATAATGCTGAAGATGTCACTACTTTTGGTGTAGGTGCTACTTTCGTCAGCAGCTCTGATGTTCCAGAAGAAACTGTGTACATTGTTGTGAAAGCAATCTTTGAAAACTTTGATGCCTTCAAAAAATTACATCCTGCTTTTGGTAACTTGAAAGAAGAAGAAATGATTTCTGATTCCTTGTCTGCACCACTGCATGATGGCGCTGTGAAATACTACAAAGAACGTGGTTGGATGTAATTTTTGTTGTGTAGCTTGTAGAAAATAGCCCGGTTTCCGGGCTATTTTTTTATATGTGATACGTAATCAATTCAACGGGTGGATAGCATGGTCGGGAAAAAACTGACACAAGAGGAGCTAGACAGCTTTGTAGCCGAAATAGACTCGGGTGGGCGCCAGCCATCGGGTTGGGTTGGAAAGTTAGTCACTGGTATTGCCTTGTTGTGGGCATTTTTTCAATTGTACTTTGCTTCAAATGTTCCCTACTGGTTGTCTGATGTCACCGGCTACAACTTCGCAGTAACCAATACCGCGGCACGATTGATTCACCTGTCATTTGGTTTTGTGCTTGCGGCACTTGCGTATCCACTATTTAAGTCAAGCAGTCGTGAACGAATTCCATGGTATGACTGGTTGCTGGCACTAGGTGGTGTGGTCAGCTGTCTTTACATTCTTTACTTCCGGGAAGCTCTTTCAGCGCGCGCCGGCTTGCCTACTACTGCCGATCTGGTTATTTCAACGATTGGTTTGGTTGTGCTCGGTGTGGCTGTTTTTCGTACTCTCGGTTTGCCCTTGTTGATTGTTGCATCCGTTTTTGTGTCGTATGTTTTCTTTGGTGATGCTGCTTTTTTGCCCGATGGTGTGCAATGGAAAGGCGCGTCATATGGTAAGGCTATGTGGCATTACTGGATGCAAGGCCAGGGTGTTTTTGGGGTTGCGTTAAGTGTCTCTGCATCACTTATATTTTTGTTTGTACTGTTCGGCTCAATTTTAGAAAAGGCCGGCGCGGGCAACTTCTTCATAAAAATAGCATTCGCTTTACTGGGGCATTTAAGAGGCGGTCCGGCCAAAGCTGCCGTGGTGGCATCGGCCATGAGTGGCTTGTACTCAGGGTCTTCTATTGCCAACACGGTAACCACCGGCACGTTTACTATTCCGCTGATGAAGCGCACCGGGTTCTCCGCTGAAAAGGCGGGTGCGGTTGAGGTGGCGTCCTCTACCAATGGCCAACTCACACCTCCAGTGATGGGGGCTGCGGCTTTTCTAATTGCGGAATTCACGGGTATCAGTTACACCGAAATCATAAAGCACGCGATAGTACCGGCTCTGGTCTCATACATTGCTTTGTTTTATATCGTGCATCTTGAAGCGTGCAAGTTAGATTTGCGTGGTTTGCCGCGTCATCCGAGTAGTAGAACTTTTGTAAACAAAGCCATTGGTTTTCTAAGTGGATTTCTAGGTCTTGCGGTATTAGGTATAGCGGTGCACTACGGCTTGGGGTGGATTAAAACGGCGATGCCTGAGCATGCATTTAAAGTGGTCATCGCACTGTGTTCAGTCGGGTATCTTATTTTAATTTATCTGGCGTCACGACATCCGGATCTAACAATAGACGATCCTGATGCGCCAATTACAGAGCTGCCCAAAGCAGGTGCCACAGCGATCACTGGTCTCTACTACATACTACCGATCGTTATCTTGATTTGGTGCATTATTATTGAGCGTTTATCGCCCGCGTTTTCTGCTTTCTGGGCAACCATGGCAATGATTTTTGTCACCGTGACACAGCATCCGTTAAAGGCTATCTTTCGTGGCCGTGGTAACGAAATATTGCCTGGTATTGCACGAGGGTTTAAAGAATGGATGGACGGCATGATTGCCGGTTCGCGCAATATGATCGGCATAGCGATTGCCACCGGCGCTGCGGGTGTCATCATCGGGTCAATCTCTCTGACCGGCGCCCATCAGGTTATTGGTGAATTAGTCGAGGTGCTCGCCGGTGGCAACTTAATGGTTATGTTGATACTGGTGGCAGTAATGAGCTTGATACTGGGTATGGGCTTGCCCACCACCGCAAATTATATTGTGGTGTCGAGCTTAATGGCGCCTGTCATTATAGCTCTGGGTGCCAAGAGCGGGCTGATCGTACCGCTTATAGCCGTTCATCTGTTTGTTTTCTATTTTGGTATTTTGGCTGACGACACACCGCCCGTTGGTTTGGCGGCAACTGCCGCCGCTGCGATCTCCAAAGGGGATCCGATAAAAACAGGTATACAAGGTTTTGCCTACGATATCCGAACTGCACTGCTGCCATTTTTGTTTATTTTTAATACCGAACTGCTATTGATCAACGTGACTTGGTACAAGGCTATTTTTATATTCATAGTAGCGGTCATTGCAATGATGTTGTTTGCCGCTGCCACTCAGGGTTGGTTCCTGGTACGGAACAAAATCTGGGAGTCTGTAGCGCTATTGCTTATTGCCTTTACGTTGTTTAGACCGGGTTATTGGCTTGATAAAATTCAGGCGCCTTTTTATTCTCAGCCCTCAGACAAAACTTTTGAAGTCGTTGATAGTGCCACTGCTGGCGGGACAGCGACGATTGTCGTCAGTGGTCCGAATTATGACACCGGTGAGATAGATCAGACCACATTGTTAGTGCACTTGGGGGAGCCGCAGGAGGCTGCGGAACGGCTGCGCAGTGCTGGTTTGGATGTGCGCATGGAAAATGGCGTTGCCATTATTGATGAGCCCATGATCGGTACTCCTTACTTTCCAAACATCGGTAACTTGTTTGATTTTTATGATGATGAAAAGCCGGTTAAAGTAGCTGAAGTGCTTACACCTGCTTCACGCATGCCGAAAGAAATATTCTATATACCGGCCTTTCTTCTGCTTGCAGGGGTCGTGTGGTTACAGCGACGACGCGCCCGGGCAGGTCAACTGGTGTCCTAGTTACACCAAGTGGTAAGGGCAAGGTGGTAAAGGGCAATGTGGTAAGGACAAGTGGTAAGAGCCCTGTTGGTAACGATGTGACAACCAGTCAAAGATCCACTGCATAAGCAGTGGGTTTTCGCTGGTGCAGGATTGCTGTGCAAATATTTCGAAGTATCCCTGCCGCACTATGTTCCACCGAAGTGCCTTTCTCAAACCAGATGTCTCAACAAAAAACGAAAGTTTCCAGGCTATTCGATTGAATTGAAAGTAGAGCTTCATGTCGCGATATTTTAAAAAAATGCAATGACGCCGGTGGTCACCGATTTCGTGTGCGGTGAATGGCACAATTAGCTCTGGTTTTTCTGCTGCAGGCGAGACCCTTTGCGCGAGCGTCAGTGATTCAAGAATTATATGTCGTACAATTGCATTCCAACCAATGGGAATGTCATCGTGAATGCACACTTGCTAAGTATCGGCTTACTGGGTTTTGTCACTGTCTGTTATGCAGGTTACAATCTTTTGGTTAAGGTGTCTGGCAATCATGTACCGGTAACAGCCACTACGACGGTGTTTGCAACAATCTGTTTGCAAGTCGCAGCGTTATTGGTGTCGTTGGTATTTTTGTCTGTGCTCATCTACAGGGGTGGGCATGTGTTTCATCTTGGGGCGCGTGCGTATTCCTGGGCGGCACTTGCAGGGGTTTGCATTGGAATGGCCGAAATTGGCTATTTCTATCTATTTGGTGGCGTCGGAGGGCTAGCGCCGATGGCAGCAAATATTGCGATACCTGCGGTTGTGGGTGGGGCTATTGCCGCGGCAATGTTGTTCTCAGTGGTATTGCTTAAGGAGCCAGTTGGGTGGAATCAGTGGTGTGGATCCGGGCTCATTGTATTGGGTGTTATTCTGTTTTTTATCACTACAGATCCGGTTGCAAAGGCCGCTTGATCTGTAAGTCAGAATGTAGTTGTTCAAAATGCAATTCGCCCGCGGAAGCAATAGAGCATTGTTCAATAGGTGGAATTCTTACGCACTGAGATAATTTATCCAGTAGACTTTGCTGTGTATAGAAAGCTATGTGAATCAAGCAATGTCTGACATCATCAACCTCTCAGGTAGGCGCGTTCTCGTCACGCAGTCTGATAGATTTATGGGGCCTGCGTTGTGCGAAACATTGGCGAGCAGTGGAGCAGAGGTTATCGCGTCTGATGATTCTCTAGAGACTCAGGCCGCAGTAGCGGAGTTAGTTGCAAAGGCCGGATCAATAGATGTGCTGATTGCAAACCTCGCTATAGCGGCGCCGCAAACCTTGGCTCATAAAGTAGCGGATGATGAATGGACCAGTGTGTTTCGAAGTATGGTTGACCCGTTGCATTGGTTGGTTCGTGAAGTATTGCCAGGCATGATAGAAAAGCGCAGTGGTAAGATATTGTTGATGGGTAGTGCCGCGGCCATGCGTGGTATTAATCGCACTTCCTCCTACTGTGCGGCACGTGGTGCGCAAATATCGTATGTGCAATCGGTGGGTGTGGAGGTTGCCCGGCACAATATTCAGGTCAATGCTATTGCGCAGAACTTTGTCGACAATGAAACCTATTTTCCGCAAGACGTGCAAAGCAATCCTGCGTTTCAAAAGCGATTGAAAAACGAAGTGCCTTTGGGGCGACTAGTGAGTAAGCATGAGGATGCCTCATTTGCCGCATATCTCTGCA
>CALGJU010000215.1 GCA_937928685.1 uncultured Granulosicoccaceae bacterium | reverse complement strand
GAGATCACCGGACACGCCGACAACCATCAAATTTACTGTATCAGACATTAATACTCCGCACGCGCGACTCTTTGAGCGGTCAACGCTATAATTTTTTCTATCGACACTGGTGTATCGGTAAGGCGGATTAAAAATTGACAGCGCAGACGTGAACAGCTGTTTAAAGTAGGCTCGCAAAGGCAAAGCCTATATGCGACCGATCAGAAAATACGCAGACTGCGAACAGCTTCACAACTTATGGCGACTCGGATTCCAGACAGTACTACCTATACGCTCCTAATTAGTGAACCTTCATACAATGAATTCAACAAACTTTATTCAACCGGCGATAACGATCGAACCAAAGCAGCAACAACATGGTGACCGAATTGTTGATCACTCCGTCGTCAAGCATCTGCATAGCGGCATCAAAGGAACAGACACTGGATTTTATATCTTCGCCTTCTGACGGCAAACCGAAAACGCCCCCAGCTTCTGACAAATCTGCTGTTGCCCAGTAAAGATCAATAGTTTCAGCACTGCCACCAGGGCTCGGAAAGTAGGTACTGATGAAGTTGACCTCATTAAGGGCAATTCCTGCTTCCTCGTGCGCTTCGCGCCTGACCACCTGCTCGCTATGCTCACCCTCCTCCACCATGCCGGCAACAAACTCATGCAACCACGGGCTTTGATCAGTATGCATCGCACCGGCTCGAAATTGCTCAAGCAGCAAGACTGAGTCAGTTGCTGGATCATAGGGCATCACCGCGGCGGCATGACCTCTTTGCAATACCTCTCGATTAATCACCCCTGTGCCGCCTGCAAACAGCGCATGCTCAATGCGATAGCTGATGAGTTTGAAAAACCCGCTGAACGATTCTTCACGCTGCAATATTTTCCAATCCATCGTCATTGGCCTTTCTGGCAGGCGATCTGCCTGGCTAATAAAGACTCAACCTCTATGAGTTGCTCCGGCGTATCCACCCCTGGTCCCGGCAGCTCGACAGCGACATCGACATGTATTGCTCCTCCATTGTATAAAACACGAAGTTGCTCCAACTTTTCCGCCGTTTCGATTTCACACTCTGGTAACGAGGAATACCCTGCAAGGTAACCCGCGCGATACGCATAGATACCAATGTGTCGAAAGGACGGACACAAATCTTTGTGATTCCCGTCTCGATAAAACGGAATACCAGACCGGCTAAAATACATTGCCAACCCTTCTTTATTGGAGACCACTTTAACCACATTCGGATCGTTGTACTCTTCAAGACTTAATATCGGTGTCGCGAGTGTTGCCATTACTGCTTCGCGGTTTTGATGAAGATTGTGTGCAACTTGCTCTATACAAGCAGCAGGTATCAGGGGTTCATCGCCCTGCACATTAACGACTACCGTATCTGCCGGCCATTGCTGTGACTCGACCACCTCGACCAAACGATCTGTACCGGTGATATGGTCAGCAGAGGTCATACAGACATTCGCCTGTGCTTTGCTGGCAACTTCAAAAATTCGTTCATCATCTGTGGCGATTAATACTTCTATAGCCGTAGATTGAATGGCTTTATCGTAGACGTGTAATACCATTTCCTTGCCGCATATCTGTTCAAGCGGTTTACCCGGAAACCGGGTCGACTGATAACGCGCCGGAATCACAATTCGAAAATGCTCATTAAGCGGCATGGTTGTTTCTCCGTGACAGCACTCGATCGATATGACTCATAAATTCATCTACTACTGTTTGGCTAAGCACCGCTGTTACAGGAATATACCAGCCGTTTTCCAAACCAAGCTTCCGACACTTAACCATATCTTTCTCTGTCATTACTAACGGATGATCATCACCATAGTTGAGGTCTTCTTTTTGATAGACTGCGTGATCTCCAAACGGATGCTCTACTACCTCTATTCCATGGGCATTCAGAAACTGAAAAAAACGCTCAGGAGATGCGATACCTGCAACTGCATGAACGCGCTTCTGCTTCATGGAATCAATAGATCTGGTCACCTTGTCGTTATTAACACATACCAATTCCGTTGCCTGTAACGTGTAGCCCTGCGTACTGTCGCTATAAACAATCATATCAACGCTGTTAAGCCGTGAGACAGGCTCTCGCAACGGACCCGCAGGAAGACAGAAACTGTTACCAAACATATACCGGGAATCGACCACTGCAATCTCAAGATCACGCTCAAGCGCATAGTGTTGCATCCCGTCATCACACAGCACTACATCAAACTGATCCAACGATAATAAATACTGCACCGCCTGCACTCGGTCAGCACCCGCTACCAGCGTTGCCTGACAGCGTCGCGCCAACAACACAGACTCATCTCCGACAAGCGATGCATCAGAGTCCGGATAAACGCGGACAGGCCGCTCAACAGCGCCCCCTCCATAGCCCCTGGTGACAATCCCCACGGTTAGATTCTTACGCACCAACAGTTCAGACAATGCGATGACAAGAGGCGTTTTACCCGCACCACCCACTGATATATTGCCGACGATAACCACAGCAGCAGGACTGTTCCACACACGTGCCAGCTTGAAACGGTAACTTCCCCTACGCAGCGCGACAATGCCCCGAAAAATCAGGGACACAGGAAACAACAGCCAACTGGTCAGGTTACGGGTTCCCCAAAATGATGGTCGGGACAATTTCATGATAAACGACAGAATCGGTCAACCCTAACCCGCTTCATGTGCCGCGGCACCCAGATTCCCCTGCAGGAATGAGTAATAACCCTGCTTGTTGAGTAGCTCACTGTGGGTGCCGGTTTCAACAATTTGACCATCATCCATGACAACAATTCGATCGGCATTTTCTATTGTGCTCAACCGATGAGCAATCACCAACGTGGTACGATTTTTCATGAGTTCCGTTAAACCTTGCTGCACTTTACGTTCAGACTCTGTATCCAGCGCAGAGGTCGCTTCATCTAATACAAGCAGAGGGGCATCTTTTAATATGGCCCTGGCGATGGCAATCCTCTGTCTTTGACCACCAGACAACATCACACCGTTTTCGCCGAGTACCGTGTCGTAGCCGTTGGTCAGCTTTTGTATAAACGAATCAGCATGTGCAAGTTCGCAGGCCCTTCGAACACGAGCCTCATCAATACCACTCATTTGTCCGTAAGCAATATTCGCAAGGGCGGTATCATTAAATAAAACCACCTCTTGGCCCACGTACGATATGTGCCGGCGCAAGCTCTCTAGCGTGTACTCACGAACATCATGTCCATTCACGCTAATGGAACCACTATCAATATTGTAGAGTCGCGGCAGCAAGTTGGCGATAGTCGACTTACCGCTGCCAGAGCCGCCAACCAATGCCACTGTTTCACCAGTGGGAATATCGAAAGAAATATCTTGAAGGACAGACTTATTATCAGCATAGGAAAATCTTACGCTATCAAATCTAACGCTGATATGTTCCGCATCAAGCTCCCTGGTGCCACTGTCAACTTCTGATTCTGCATCAAGAATTGCAAAGACACTTTCACCCGCGGCGATACCTGCCTGAATCTTTGAGTTAACCATGGTCAGTTGCTTTAACGGTGCAAACAACATCATCATTGCGGTAATAAAGGACATGAACACACCAACAGAGACTTGCCCGACAATAAACCCGGACGATCCTAGATACACAACAATCGCAAGCGCAATAGCCACCAGAAATTGAATCAGCGGTGAGCTAACCGCAACGGTGACGATCTCCTTGATTGTTAAACTTCGGTTTCGTTCATTCACCTCTTCAAATCGACTGCGTTCATAGTCATGGGCGCCGAATATTTTCACCAACCTTTGGCCCTCTACCGCTTCTTCTATAACGGTAGACACACTGCCCATAGACTCTTGGATGCCGCGGTTGAGATGTCTGAATCGTTTGCTGGCAAAGTGAATTATCATTGCCACCACCGGGCCGAGAATCAAAAAGCCAAGTGACAGCTTCCAACTGTGGTAAACCATCAGCCCTAATAAGCCAATAATCGTTAGCGAGTCACGTACCAGTATGGTCAGACTATCAGCTGCCACCACAGCAATATTGCGAACGTTAAAAGTGACGCGCGATATTAGCTCACCGGATGAGGTGGTATCAAACTCTGCCGTGGGCAGCTCAAGATACTTATCGAACAATTGCTTACGAATATTCTTAACTACCCGCCAACCGATAGACGACATCAAATAAGTAGATACAAAGCCCGCCACGCCACGAAACAAAAACACCACCAGTATGAGCACAGGAACCAAAGCGATTGAGCTTTGATCCCGCTCGACAAAGCTGCCGTCAAGCATTGGTTTCATCAGGGCTGCAAAGGCGGTGCTTGAGCCTGCATAGACAACCATCGCCAATACAGCCCACAGCAATTTGAATCGATGCGGCCCGACGTAAGAAAGCAGCCGTCGATAGACGATAAACCCGTCTGTGGAAGCAGCGGCACTGTGATCAGGGTTTGTCAAAAAGAATCCAAAGAAAAATCAGGTGGTTGCCAGTGTCACTAAGGCCTGTTCTACCCTTACTTCCAATAGGTTTTGAGCATGCCGAATCTTGCGAATTTTACCATATTCACACACTCTGTAGAGTGCATTGCCGGACTGACACTACCGCGTTTCAGCCACCGGGATAGCTCGATGCCACCAGTGCCGGTATTTTGTTCGATATTCTGACACCTGTGTGCCAGGCGCGCGGTCGCTCACTAGAAATTCTATCGCCCCGCTATCAGCGGTATTCAACTGATGGACATTCGCGACCGCATAGCGATCGACAACCTCTTGCTTCGGAAAGCCAAACCTGTTTTTAAAGCCAGTGGTGTAGACCACATACTTCGGCTGCAACGCTTGAAGCAACTGCACACCCGAAGAGGTGGCACTGCCATGATGAGGCGCTAGCAGTATCTCTGCTGAAGCTAACTGATTATTATCAATTAACTGCCTTTCACCTAAGGCTTCAATATCTCCTGTGAGAATTGTCCGCAAGCCATCAGCAGTTGATATCTGCAACACGCAGGACTGATCATTCTCTGACCCTGCGCTCTGCGGCTGTGGATGTAGTATCTGAAAGTGAACCTGATCCCATATCCAGCGCTGTCCCGCCTGACAGTTTACGGAAGAGACTTCCGGGCGCTGCGGAAGTGGAGCGGAAACCATAAGCTCAGATACATCAAAACTATCGAGTATTTCGTCAGCACCCCCACTGTGGTCCCGATCAGCGTGGGAGACAATGAGCTTATCCAGCGCTGTTACATTTTTCGTTCGAAGGTAAGGCACCACCACGGCATCCGCCGCACTAAACTGCGCACTGAATTGATCACCTGTGTCGTACAGCAACACGTGGTGCGCAGTCGACACCACCACCGAGGTGCCCTGCCCCACATCAAGAAACGCCACGCGATAATCACCATCAGGAATGGTTGCATTGTAGGGATAAAAAAGCGGCAGTGGCAATACCACAGCCATCAATCGCCATGACATCGGAACCTGCACCAGGGTGAGTAACGCGCCAATACACACCAACCCCAGAGCCATTGTCGAAATACCTGACACCTTCATCAACGCAGGCGGCCAACTGGCAAAGAGCGCTAACAACCATTGGGTCAACGCAAGAAGAACATCCACTCCAATTAACAATACGGACGCCAGGGGAACACTTAGCAAAGCCACCAGCGCCGAGGTAAATACCAGCGGCGTGACAAGCATCCCCACTAAGGGGGTGACTATTAGATTAGCCAACGGCGATACCAGTGACGCTTGCTGGAAAAACAATAGCGTTAAAGGATAAAGCCCGATAGTGATCAACACATGACCACGCAGCACTCTTTTGAAGGCGGTTACCTGTCCGGCGCTCTCTGCATCAGAGAACACAATGTATAAAACCGCCACCGCAGCAAACGACATCCAAAACCCGGGCGAGAGCACCGTCAAAGGATCGAAAAGACAAACAACTATTAACGCTACAGACAGACTGTGCAGCCGACGCTGGTGTCTTCGCAACAGTGTGAAACAAGCGAGCACCGCAAACATGGTCAAAGCACGCACCGTCGGCACCGTGAACCCGGCCATGGCGGCATAACAGGTTGCAGCCGCAAGAGCCGCCATTAAGGCACTGCTCTGGCGGGTTGTTTTTGAGGCGAAGTCTGCGTAACGCCACAAGGTATTGACAAGCAAACCGACAAAGCCTGCCACCAGACTGATATGTAAACCGGATATCGCTAGCAGGTGGTTTGTCCCGGTGGCGATAAAGTGCCCCCACTGTTCGCGACTTATACCACTACGGTCACCCACCGCCAGCGCCAGAACAATACCTTGAGACTGAAGACCGTCAGTGGCCAGCAACAATTGACGCTGTATTTTATTTCGTAACGCAGCCACCGGGGTTAGCTGGCTTGAGACAATACTTTGTCCCACATCAAAAGATTTGCTGCGAACATATCCGGTCGCGACAATCTTTTTTTGCAACAGCCAACGCTCATTGTCAAAACCACCCGGGTTCATAAACCCATTCGGCGTTTTCAGCTTGACGACGATTTTTATTTTATTGCCTGCTTGCAGATCAGGCGCACCTTGACCATACCAATTCAGGCGCAACGTACCGCGTTGAATGGAAGCGATGTCAGCATCCAGCGGTCGAAGGGATTCTATTCTGCACAAAAATCGTAACCTTTTGCCGTTGTGAAAAGGCAATCCCTCGACAGTTCCGATCAGTTCGGTTTCGACCCCCAACAAATGATCGGGCAATCTAAGAGACAAATGGTAGGAGGCAAAAACAGACGTGTAGATGAAGCCACCGGCAAACAGCACCATTGGCATTATCAATCGTGGTGCCTTGCGCCTGAAGATGCCAGTAATCAGCAACAACAGTGTCACCAGCAACAACAGATGAGACGGCGCTGGTAGCTCAGGAAGAAAGGCAACGCAGCACAGCGATACGACGAATACAACAGAATGCACTAACACAACAGACTTCACATACAACCAACCTGCATCCTACCATGCAGTCTCTACTGATGTGATCATCAGAGCTGGTTTAATTGTCCAGGTATTCTCTCTGCAAACGACCGCCACTTAAGCGGTAGATCGTGCGCATGCGCGCGGCAAGTCGAGTGTCATGTGTCACTATTAAAAACGCCGTGCCAAGCTCGCGATTTAACTCAAGCATAAGGTCATAGACATAAGCGGCCGTGTCTTCATCCAGGTTTCCAGTCGGCTCATCAGCCATCACGAGCTTAGGACGATTAATTAACGCTCTGGCAATTGCAGCACGTTGCCGTTCACCGCCTGACAACTCAGACGGCTTGTGGTTTAGTCGATCACCTAACCCCACTTTACGCAACAGATCAATCGCTGCCTCACGGGCCTTGCGAGTAGACTGGCGTGCAATTAACAACGGCATGGCGACATTTTCAACCGCTGTAAATTCAGCCAACAGGTGGTGGAATTGATAAACAAAGCCAAGCATGTCAGCACGGAGAAAACCACGATCTGCCGGAGACATTTGATTAATGCTATGCCCGTCTATAGTGAGCTCGCCTCTATCCGGCGTATCTAACCCGGCCAGCATATGCAGCAACGTACTCTTACCACAACCGGATGACCCGATAATGGCAATCTGCTCTGCCGCTTCAATCCGCAAATCAAGACCGCGAAGCACAGAAAGCTGTTCTGCACCCTGCTTGTAGACTTTATCAATGCGTTCAGCATTCAATACAGGTTGGCTATTCATAAGCTAGTGCCTGCGCTGGCTCTGTACGTGCAGCACGCCACGCAGGATATAGAGTGGCTAAAAGTGTGAGTATTATAGCGAGCGTTGCAACCTTCCACACATCTGCATAATCAAGCTCAGATGGCAGCACACTGATGTAATAGACGCTCGGGTCAAGGAAGCGGGTTTTAAATAACCGCTCAATAGCTGGCACTAACGTCTCAACATTACTTGCCAATAACACACCGCCTACTACCCCGAGCACAGTGCCAATGAATCCGATCAATGCACCCTGTATAAGAAACACCATCATAATAGACCGTGGCGATGCGCCCATGGTTCGCATTATTGCAATGGCGGACTGTTTGTCAGTCACCACCATGACCAGCGTACTGACAATATTGAAAGCAGCAACAGCGACTATAAGCGCAAGAATCACAAACATCACCGTCTTTTCTGTTCTTACCGCTCTAAAGAAATTGGCATGACGCTGCGTCCAGTCACTGACCCAGTAATCTTCTGATACTTCAGAGGCGAGATCACGGGCCACCTCTCGTGCAGCAAACATGTCTTTCAGTTGCAAACGCACACCCGTGTAGCCTTTGTCCATTCGCAACAGCGTTGAAGCATCATCGGCATGCATTAGCGCGAAGTTTCGATCGTACTCAAACATGCCTATTTCAAAAATGCCCTTTACTGTAAATCGTTTCATTCGCGGCAATACGCCCACCGGGGTGACACTGGCCTCTGGTGTAATTACGGTAATTTTGTCTCCAACCACTGCGCCGAGAAAATCAGCCAATGCGCTGCCAAGAACAATATCAAACGATGAACTGGTTAAATCATCAAGGCGCCCTGCGATCATTTTGCGATCGATATCCGATACTTTGGGCTCCTGGTCAGGCAGCACACCGCGCACCACAATGCCAGTTACTTGCTTGCCCTTCACTACCATCACCTGACCTTCAACATACGGTGCGGCGCCCACCACTTCCGGGTGATCGACCGCAGCACTTGCCAGCTGCTGCCAGTCTTTCATGGGCTCATTATAAAGGGTGATAGTGGCATGCGATGCAGCACCGAGAATTCGTTCGCGCAACTCTTTTTCAAACCCGTTCATCACCGCCATTACTGTGATTAAAGCGGTCACACCCAACGCAATACCGAGTATTGAAAGGAGTGATATAAAAGAGATGAAGTGATTTCGGCGCTTGGCGCGCGTGTAGCGAAGCCCGACAAAAAGTTCAAAGGGTTGCAGCATAGGGATTTAGATTGGTTCCGGTAACTCTTTTCCGGGCGGGAGAAAGGCGGGATTTTTCGATATCCCACCGACCATAACATAGCACAAGCACACGTAAAAACCGGATCGCATTACCGGACAGTCTGGTTATCGGATCAAGTGTCATGCCGAAACACCACGGCCACATATACAAGATCAAAAGGTGGCGGTATAGTTTCCTAAACATACGGAGCACCTCATGAATTTGCTAGTGCTGCAGCACATCGATTGCGAACACCCGGGGCAGTTACGGGAGTACTTGAAAAAGGATGGTGTCAATTGGCAGGCGGTCGAGCTAGATGCAGGTCAGCAGATACCTCCACTGCACAATTTCGACGCCATGTGGGTGATGGGCGGCCCTATGGATGTATGGGACACCGAAGAGCATCCATGGCTTATTGCAGAAAAAGCCGCCATTCGCGAATGGGTACTCGAATTAAAACGCCCCTACCTGGGCCTATGTCTCGGCCACCAGCTACTTGCTGATGCGCTTGGTGGAAAATGCGGCAAGCTCAATCCACCTGAAATCGGCGTACTCGACATTGAATTGACTGAAGCTGGACGCAAAGATCCGATCTTCGCCGGCATGCCAGACACCCAGCGAGCTTTGCAATGGCATTCAGTTCAGGTTACTGAAACTCCAGATAATTGCACCGTACTGGCGCAATCAAATGTGTGCGCTAATCAGGCAATGCGCGTCGGAGACAACGCATGGTCAATGCAGTACCACGTTGAAGTTGAAGCGGATACCGTCGAGAACTGGTCCGCGATACCTGCTTATCGCTCTGCACTCATCAACACACTGGGAGAGCACGCTCTGCCGGAGCTACTGGCATCCGCCACCCGGGAGCTTGACTCTTTCGCCTCAAATTCAGCATTGTTGTATCGAAATTTCATGATGTCAGTTAAATAGATCCCCTGCCATGAGTGATATCGAAACCATTGTCATTGGTGCAGGGGTTGTTGGACTGGCCACAGCCGCCACACTTGCCGCCAGTGGGCAGGAAGTAGTGGTACTGGAACGTGAAAAGACCATAGGGCAAGGTATAAGCTCACGTAACTCTGAAGTCATACACGCCGGTATCTACTATTCACCGGGCTCACTCAAGGCTCAGCTGTGCGTACGAGGTAAAACACTGCTATATCGCTACTGTAGTGAGCGCAACATCCCCTTCAAACGCACTGGTAAGCTCATAGTCGCCACTTGCGACGAGGAAATACAATCGCTTAATGCGCTCAAACTTACAGCGACCAACAACGGAGTGCACGACATAAGCATGATCAGCGGAGCTGACGCTACCGCAATGCAACCCGGCTTAAAATGTGTGGCCGCACTGAACTCACCCTCCACCGGGATTATTGACAGCCACGCGCTGATGATAAGCCTGCAGGCAGATATTGAACAACACAATGGAATGGTTGTGTGTAATAGCGAAGTACAAGGCATCGACGTAAAAAGCAACACCTTACAGATCGGGCTGGATGACGGCAGCATCGTAACTGCAAAAAGAATCATCAATTGTTGCGGATTAGCCGCAGTGCCTCTGGCACAGACTCTGAAGCACATTAATAGCGCTACAATTCCCACCGCGAAATTTGCCAAAGGCAATTACTTTAAATTGGCGGTCAAAGCGCCATTTACCAAACTGATCTACCCGGCACCTGTTGTTGGTGGTTTAGGCATACACCTCACCATAGATTTAGCTGGCCAAAAACGATTCGGCCCAGACGTCGAATGGCTCAGCCATGATGACTTCAACTACAGCGTCGACCCCTCACGGGCGGAATCGTTTTACACTGCCATTAGAAGATACTGGCCTGATCTGCCGGACCATTCGCTGGTACCGGACTATGCCGGAATTCGACCTAAAATCGTCCGCGACGACACCACCAATATTGACTTTGAATTCAGCACTGATCAACATCATGGTGTAGAGGGTCTGGTTAATATGTATGGAATTGAATCGCCCGGCTTAACGTCATCATTGGCAATAGCCGAGCTTGTTAGAGACACACTTCTGTAAGTTGTTCGTCAGCATTACCACCAATATGCAATACAAATTGGAGCCGCAAGTGCCGATACCTTTCACCAAAATAGTAAAGAGTCTGCCAGCCACTACGCCGTTTGTCGGGCCTGAAACACTCGAAAGACAACAAGGTAAACCGTTTCGCGCTCGAATTGGAGCGAACGAAAGCGCCTTCGGACTCTCGCCAGCCGCGGCAATGGCAATGCGTGAGGCAGTAACTGAAAGCCACCTCTACGCCGATCCTGAGAACTATGAGTTACGACAGGCGCTGGCACATAAACACGGCGTAAATATGGATGAAATTTGCGTCGATGCAGGCGTCGATTCATTGTTGGGTCTGACGGTTAGAATGCTACTTGAGCCGCAGCAAAACGTTGTCACCTCACTCGGCGCCTACCCAACACTGAACTATCACGTGGCAGGCTTCGGCGCGAATCTGTTCACCGTGCCGTACAAAGATTTTCATGAAGACCCGATAGCGCTAATTGATGCCGCAGCGGAACACCAGGCCAAACTGGTCTATATCGCCAACCCTGATAACCCGATGGGCACCTGGCATAGCGCAGACACCATTTCGCAAATGATTGCCGATGTGCCCGAACACTGCGTACTGGCTTTGGATGAAGCCTATACAGAGTTTGCCGAAAGCCCGATTGCCCCGCCGATTGATACCAGCAACAAACATGTGATCCGCTTTCGCACCTTCTCCAAAGCCTACGGCATGGCGGGTCAGCGTATCGGCTATGCGATAGCTCACCAGGAGATTATCAGCGGCTACAACAAAATCAGAAACCACTTCGGCATTAACCGCGTGGCACAGAAAGGCGCACTGGCAAGCGTTCAGGACACCGAATTTTTACCGATGGTGAGAGCATCTGTCTCTGCTGCACGTGCCCGGGTCACCGAATTCGTGCATGGTCATGGCTTCACGGCCGTGCCATCGAGTACCAATTTTGTCGCTGTTGATCTGGGCTCCACAGAATCCGCCACCCTGATGATTTCAGAGCTCAACAAGAGGCAGGTCTTCATGCGGATGCCGGGGGTTGCCCCATTAAACAGATGCATTCGAGTCGGCCTGGGGACAGACCGTGAATTCGAAGTGTTCACTCACGCGTTTAATGAAATCATCAAGCAAGCAAACTTCGTGAAGGGTTAAATCGCACGGCCGCACCAGAAACCATTCAACTAACAGTAGACGCTCAGATCATGCTGAGCAAGGGTAACTATTCACCAGAAAATACCAAATTCATAATTTCTGACTGCTATTGAAGCCTTGGATAGCTTTTCAGGGCAAGCTTGCCGTTATCATGGGGCAGGAGTTCGCGCACAACATACAGGTGGATATGAGCACGAACGGCAACGCTATGGATACGACAAGTGTGCACTGAATAGTTACATTTGAGGTAGTTCAAAATTGTGACCGAAAACACATTACATTCAAAAACTGTGACGCGGTTCCGTTGCTAACTACAGGGATTATTTCGACAATGCGATCTCCGATTTTCGCCTACCTGAGTACCCGGACGTGATCAGTTTTTTTTGCAGAACTTCCTATCTTATCATTCTTCTTTTGTCAACCTTCAACACAGCAGCAGCACAGGAAATTTGTGTCGTCAAAGGCGATACACTCATTGCTTCCAGAAATACCTTCGCCGCACAGTGCAATGTTCGCCGTGTTGATTGCGACCCGTTCAATGGCGAATGGTATTGCGCAAGTTACCGGATGACGAGCCTTAGCGCCCCAGCCCTGACCAATCAACCAATTGTAGTAGCTCCAGCACTGGCAACGCCTGCCCCGGCACAGCCAGTCCCTGCGCCAACAACACCGCCGAAACCGGTAACTCCCGCTGCAGTACAACCAGTTGTGCCACCAGTGGCCGCACAACCTGTTGTGAATCAGCCTATTGTGAATCAACCTGTCTTGGTAAGGCCTGTCGTGACTCAGCCCGAACATCCCATGACACCAGCACCGCTTCAGCCGGCACCACCCACCACTTCGGTGAGCGATAATTCGGTAAGCGTCTTTAACAAAACCGCTGCTGATATTACCGACCTCATTCTGATCACCGGGCAATCAAATGCATTGGGTGCCGGAACCTCCTACGATCGATCACTGGACAACCCCAGTGGCAACGTTTTCGCGTTCACCAACAACGGCTGGCAAGTGGCTGACCTCAAACAGATCTGGGATCTGAACTGGCACCCGAGAAACCACCCGGAGACCGACCCGTCAAACAAC
>CALGJU010000214.1 GCA_937928685.1 uncultured Granulosicoccaceae bacterium | reverse complement strand
CAGCGATAAACGACCAGTATCCGAGCAAGCGCTTTTCCTACTTCGCACTCACCCTCTTTTTTAGTCTAGCAGATTTACGTTCAAGTGATTCTCGCCAGTTGACTACGCACAGGGGCTGGGAGCTTGTCCGAGGACTAGGGTCGTACGCCACAGTCAGACTAGCCGGCAAGCGCTATCGCTTCAGCGATCGCATCGCTTTTTTGCGCTGGCGCCATAATGTGCACGCCAGCCAGGCCCGGTATTTCCCGATACTGTTGAATCAGCTCTGCGCATATTTTTCTACCCTCGGCCTTCGCATCTGTGGCTTGCTCAAGCCGTTTGATTGTTGCCTCGGGAATAGTGACGCCATACAGATTGTTATTCATCCACTGTGCAGACTTTGCAGACACAATAGGACCAATACCCAACAACACACCAATCTGATCAGTGATGCCCTCCTCACGGAGTCTACTGATATAACGATGCGCCACTTCCGGCTCAAAGCAGAATTGTGTTTGCGCAAACTGTGCACCACTGGATATTTTCGCCTGCAGTGCTTCAGGCTTCCAATCATCTGGAGGATCGATTGGCATGTCAGCAGCACCGACAAAAAACGGTGGTGGATCAATAATAGTTTTTCCAGAAGGCAGAACACCCTCTTCACGCAATGCTGTAGCGATCTGCATCAGCTGACGCGAATCAAGATCAAACACTGGCTTGGCTTCGGGTTGATCACCTTTGGCAGGATCATCTCCCATAAGCATGAGCAGGTTATAACAGCCGTGCGCTGCCGCGCCGATAAGATCGGCCGTTAATGCAATGCGATTGCGATCGCGACAAGTAACTTGAAGCACCGGCTCATGACCATCCGCAGCCAGCAACGCTGCGGCAGAAAAGCTACTCATGGTGGTGGATGCACCCGCCCCATCGGTAACATTGATCCCATCTACCAAACCACGCAACAGCTCGGCTTCTTTCAGCAGCTGTGTTTTGCTGGCCGCCAATGGCGGTACTATCTCAGCCGTCATCGCAAACTCATTATCTTTTATTTTCGAACCAAGTACAGTCATAACAAGTCAACAGTGGTGAGCCTACAGAAAGCTTACAACCAGCGCGTGTTTTGTTATTGTGACCATACGACAAATCAATACCTGATGCCGCTGTTCTGCACGCACAGCAGGCGATTCCCGGAGGGGCTCATTGAGCACTATTAAAAGAACCATCTACGACTCCGAACACCAACTACTACGTGACGAGCTTCGACGATTTCTGCAGGAAAATGCCGTTCCACAGCTAAGCGACTGGGAAACTCAAGGCCATGCTGACCGATCTATCTGGACGCAGCTAGGGGAGCTCGGAGCCATGTCCCCAATGCTGCCGACTGAATATGGCGGTAGCGCAAGTGACATGCGCACAGCGGCGGTGGTTTATGAGGAAATCGGGCGCTGCGGGGTTGCCGGGGTTGGTGGTATCGGTGTGCACGATATCGTCTCCTATTATCTGCAACATCATGCAAGCGACACACTAAAACACACCTGGTTACCCAAGGCGGCAAGCGGTGAAACGCTATTTGCGGTCGCCATGACTGAGCCAGGCGCAGGTTCAGATTTACGTGGCATTACCACACGCGCTGAGCTTATCGGTGATCACTATATGTTAAATGGCTCTAAGATTTTTATTACCAATGGCATGACTGCAGATGCAATAGCGGTCGTTTGCCGCACCGACCCCACCTCTGAGCGTGGCGGCATCAGTCTGTTACTGGTAGATACCAAAAGCGACGGCTTCAAAAGAGGCCGCAAGCTTGAGAAGCTTGGACAGAAATCACAGGACATCGCAGAGTTATTTTTTGAAGACGTAAAAGTACCCGCCACCCATCTGATCGGTGAAGAAGGCCGAGGCTTGAACCTGCTCATGGCTGAGCTACCATTTGAAAGACTACTCATCGGCCTGGTGGCTCTGGGCGCCGCAAAATGCGCTTACGAACATACTTTGAATTACGTACAGGAACGCAAGGCCTTTGGCCAGAGCGTCTCTACATTCCAGAATACACGATACAAACTCGCCGAAGTCAGAACCGATATCGAGGTGGGCGAAGCGTTTGTTGATCGCTGCGTCGACGCACACAGTAATCGCCTGTTATCTACAGAACAGGCCTCCATGTGCAAATTGTGGTTAACCGAGATGCAAGACAGAGTCATTGATACCTGCCTGCAACTGCATGGAGGCTACGGCTATATGTGGGAATATCCTATTGCCAAGCTCTATGCAGATTCGCGAGTGCAAAGAATCTACGGCGGCACTTCCGAAATAATGAAAGAGCTCATCAGCCGTTCACCGACACTTGATAGTTAACACTTCAGTCCGTAAAACAACCTCAATAGATAGCCATGAAGAAAAGCGACCTACTCAAGTCATCCATCGCGATATTGCAGGAGCTTGTTAGCTTCGACTCTACTTCCCGTGAATCAAATCTTGCTCTTATTGAGCATATTCGGTCATACCTTGACAACCTGGGCATTGAGTCAAGAATCACCCATGATGCCAGCGGCGAAAAAGCCAACCTGTGGGCAACAATAGGTCCGGCCACCCGCGGTGGCGTAGTATTGTCCGGGCACCTTGATGTTGTGCCGGTGGATGGCCAACAGTGGTCTAGCGATCCCTTCAACATGTGGCAGGCAGAAGGTAAGTTATTCGGCCGTGGCGTGGTTGACATGAAAGGCTTCATCGCAGTGTGCCTGGCCATGGCGCCACAGATGTTGAAACAAAAGCTGCAACTGCCGATTCACTTTGCCTTTACGTACGATGAAGAAACAGGCTGCATCGGTGTTCACGGCTTATTAAAAGATGTTGTTGATAATCTGCCGCTGCCACGTGCGGTCATTGTTGGCGAACCCACGTCAATGAAAATCATAGGCGGGCACAAAGGATCACGCAGCTATCGCACCGTTGTCAAAGGCGTACCGGCGCACTCCAGTGATCCGCGCCTTGGTGTTAATTCGATTATGGCGGCTGCAAAAATTGTCACCTTTCTTGAATCACTACAACAGGACCTCGCAGACAATGCTGATAAAAACAGCCCGTTTGACCCACCCTATACCACCGTTGATTTAGGCATCATCAATGGCGGCACAGCAAATAACATCATTCCGGAGTTCACTGAAGTCCAATGGGGGTTCAGGCTACTGCCACAAGATAGCGCGGACACTCTACAAAAACGCGTCATTGACTTCATTGACAAAGAAATTACTCCACATATCAAAGCTCAGTCAGACAAAGCGAGCGTTAGTACGACGATAAGCAACAATGTTGCACCGCTTATACCTGACGATCAATCTGCCGCTGAACAGCTGATCAGACACATCACAGGTTTAAACGATTCAGGCGTCGTTAGCTTCGGCACAGAGGCAGGCGCTTTTCAGCAATCAGGCATACCTGCCGTTGTATTCGGGCCGGGCAGTATTACAGAAGCTCATCAGCCGGATGAATTTATCGAGATTGAACAATTGGCAGAATGCATAGAGTTCATTGAAAATCTGTTGGAATGGGCACAAAAAGATAGTCCCGATTCGCTTTTTCAGCCTGTCTAGTTCAAAGCTACCCGAGTCAATTTCCCTGCTTCAAACCAACTGGTAACACGCTGCCAAAAAGCAGCAAGCTGCAACCGCCAGGTTAAAATAACCCAATCGTGCAAACTTCGTGGCTAGTTCATCCGGGTGACGATCCGAGATTAGCATTGGCAAACCATTCGACGGTTTACGGATAACATTGTCTATACGATCATCCTTTTTCTGATCATATATATCTCTGGAGATTAATTTCGCCCGCTTAACTGCACTACCCCATTCATCCTGATCAAGCTCACCATTCTGATCAACATCAAATTCACCAAGCAACCAGGGCTGATCCTTTTTCCAGGTATTGAGCAAACCCGCCACTTGAGCATTTTCGTTGTAAGACGTTAGCGCACACCCCTCTGATCGCATCTCACCAATCACATACATGCTTGCGCCATGACCGATGTATTTTGAAGAATAGTACTTTCCAAAGCTGAGCCAGGTGCGTTTACTACTGCATATCACTTTTGCTTTTTCCGGAAAAACAATACATGTGCCAGATTCATCTCTGATCACGAACGGAATATCACTCGCCCCAACCTGAATCGGAAGACTGCTCAAATTTTCAGCAATATTTTTTAACCTGTCACCCCCTCCAAACACTAGCCGAATAATAAAGTAGCGATGCCAAACACAAGGCGGACCAAACAAAAAACCCTGCGTCTCTTTACTACCGTAAAACTCACAGCGTCCTTGCAGTTCAACGAACCCTTGCGCCGCACTGGCAATTTTCGATCGAGGCGTATCGGTGATATAACGGCGTAAGGCCTTTGCACTTAGAGCGGCCCAAAGCGCCAGGGCGACGGCGAGCAGAAATCCAAATACTCTAAACCCTACATGAGAAACTTCACCGAAGACCAAAAACCCCACAATACCAAGCGCGGTAAAATCAATCAGGTATGGCGATACAAACCCGCTTGCTGAGCCGATAGAGTCATTCGGTATCGACACTGCTTTATCAACAGATGTACTCATGACAGAGTCTTTGATTAAGCCGCGAATAACTGCTGCATATCAACGTCGGTAAGCTCTTCTTCACTTACTTCAAAAAGTTGAGCTTGAGTGAACTTGAACTTACTGGCAACGAGATTGGTGGGAAACTCTTCAACCACAATATTATTGATATTAACCGAGTCATTATAGTACTCGCGTCGATCAGCGATAGAGTTCTCAAGTGAGCTAATACGGGTTTGCAGGCGCATAAAAGACTCATTGCTCTTGAGCTCCGGGTAGTTCTCGGTCAATGCAAACAGACGACCGAGCGTATTCGACATCATAGACTCAGCGACACCAAGCTCTGCCATATCACCAGATTGCATAGCAGAAGAAACCTGGGATCTGGCTAGCGTTACTTTTTCAAGCGTTTCCTGCTCATACTTCATATATTCACGGCAAGTCGTCACCAGCTTGGGTAGCTCATCGTGACGCTGCTTTAGCAGAACATCTATGTTGCTCCACGCAGCCTTAACATTGTGCTTTAATCGGACCAATCGATTAAAGGCCATAATCATGTAGCCGACGAGTGCAACCACAGCCAACACCAATACAATGGCGAAAATACCCATCGCAAGAAATCTCCGTTATTTTTGTTGCCACTCTAGCGACAAAAAACACGGATTCTTAAAAACAGGGGTCACCAGAGAAAGACGCATTAGGGAAGCTGCTAACTACTTCACAGTTTCGGTGGCACACTATCCTGAAGCTTAAAAACACGCTGCCATCTACTTTGCAGAGGCACACAAGTTTATTGAAAGCGAGTCGGACTGTAGGGTTCCATATTGAGATCTGTCGGTTCATTGCAAATCAATTGACTCAATAACTGGCCGGTCTTTGCACCACCTGACAACCCGACATGCTGATGTCCGAACCCTACAAATACCCCTTTGGTACCGGGCAGCTCACCAATCAATGGTACGGAGTCAATCGGTGCAGGCCGATGGCCGAGCCATTCTTTCGACTCACTCCACGTGAGCTCAGGCATTAACCGGGCAAGATAGCGGCGCAAAAGTGCCAACGGCTGCTGATTTGCATCTGCCTTGAGGCCGGCAAATTCAACCACCCCGGCAAGTCTTAACCTACCTAGCATTGGTGTCACCACAAACTTACCGGCTGCGATCATTGTCGGCATGGTCGGCATAACAGAAGGCTCGAATAATTCGATGTGGTAACCCCGTTCCGACTCCAACGGTATATTAAGACCAAGCTTTTTTAATAAGGCTTTTGACCACGCACCTGTCGCCACCACAGCAGTATCACAATCTATCGTTGATTCTGACGTTTTGATCGCTGCCACTCGATTATTTCTCACAATAAAATCTTCGAACACAGCCTGTACTATGGTGCCCCCCTGGCTTTCAAAATGTGCCGCCAGTGTTTTTACATAAGCACCCGGATCACTGATTCGACCATGTTTATGCACACAGGCGGCATAGCCAATTTCATCACCAAAGGCTGATTCATAATCCTTGTACGACGAAGCATCATGCTCGGTCCAATTAAATCCATGATCACGCCGTGTGTCCCAGGCAAAGTGATCTGCATCAAAGTGTGCCTTACTCTGATAGGCATACACATAATCGGCGGGCGAAATATATTTTTCAGCCGACGTATCTCGTGCAAGCGCCATATGGTCGGCAAGACAATCACCCAGCAGCGGCGTCAATGCCGTTGCAATGCGCTGCACTTGTTTCGGATTGCAGTGTGAAAGATAGCGCGTCAACCACGGCAACATACGCGGCAGATATGATGCGTTTACATACAGCGGCTGATCTTTATCAAGCAACATACGAGGCGCTTTACCCAGTAATCCAGGAACGGTAACTGGTACAACAGACGCGGCAGCAAGAACACCTGCATTGCCATAGCTTGTGCCAGACGCAGGGCCTTCCCGATCAACCAGGATTGCGTTCACGCCCGCACGCTGCAGCCAGATCGCAGTGGATACACCGACGATGCCCGCACCGATAATCACTACCTGTCGGTTTTGCATCAGGTCTATTCCTTCACTTGAAAAGGTTCGCTATGCTATTTACGACCTGATATTTTATTGCGAAGGTTCTCAGCAATCCCTGAGATAAACGGTAGCCGTCCAACTTCCTCCTGGTAGACAATCCCTAAAACTACGCCGAGGAGCATGGCCGAAGAAAAACCGAGCACCCAGATTACAACCACAACCAATACCAGCAGCGCGCCAATCACGAACAGTGGATTCTGTGCAGACGGGCCAGCCTTCTGTGCGAACAGCTGCATGGCTTTTTCTCGAGCAGTGGTGACACCTTGTCGAATGGTGGCTCTGAGGGGATCGAGTACTGCCAGAAAGTCGGCTGCCAGGTAACCGAGAAAAGCACCAATCGCCAATCCGATGAGCTCAAACATGTGCCTGCCTTTTATATAGTTAAACCTTATTATTCCAAACAACTGGGGAAATTGGTAACTAATTAACACGCGACCCTAAACGGGTGTGTAACGTAGCCCGCTCAGATGGATGAGATTCGCCTGCCTATGTGGTGCCCAGGGTGGTAACAACCATCTAAGATCGATAATACTTCGCATACCTGAGAGAGCCGCAGTAGCACTTTTCGGGATTGGAGCCATTAGATCGATTGTAAAGCGACAGGCGTCAGCCTACTTTCGAGTGGATCTGGCTTTTTCAATGAGACTGTCAACAACATTAAACACCCCCGCCTGAGCGACCTCATCTGTATTCAATACAACCCAGGTATTGTCGACTACCACTGAAGGCGTGCCTGAGATTTCAAGTGCCCGCATTAATTCGTTAGTTGTGTCTAGCTTAGTTTGAATATCAGGAGACTGCAGCTGTTTTTTGAAGTCACTGATTTCAATGCCGCGGGAGGAAAAAACTTTTTCTGCCTCTTGCACGTGAGCCTCTAGATTGCCTTCCTTGCGCAGTGCGATGATGGATTTAAATAACTCAGTATGAAATTCTTCCGGCGCCAGTTTACTTTCTGCAAGGAAAAACATCGCAGCATGCAAGCGTGTGGCTTCATTCCAGGTGACTGGAATTTGAACCAGCTCAACATCGCCCGGCAGCGTTTTTTCGTATTGTCGGATCGCAGGTTCAAACGCCTCACAATGAGGGCAGCCATACCAGAAAAACTCCTGCACCTGAATCTTACTTGCGCTACCGGATTCAATTCCCGCCACGGTGCGAAAGTGCACTCCTTCAACAAACTCACCGGCAGCCGAGGCAGTTTCACTGCCAGACTTGTCAGATGTTGCGAATAAATAGGCGCCAACGGCGACGATCAGCGCTATTGCACCAATGATAAGAAAGTGGCGATTGTTCAAGCTCAAACCAACGTTAGGTTAAGGTATTGCCTTTAGCAGGTATTGATTGCTGTAGGTAGAAACAGACGTCTCACCCAGCACTTTCCGGGCTTTAAACACCCAGTCTTGCTGAGGATCCAAATCAAGCGCTACCATTTGAGACAGGTTATCTATGACTTGCCTGCGAACGTCAAAGCTATCAATAGCGTTGCTGATCAGCAGCTCAACTTTTCCGCTGTAGTCTGGAATAGAAATATCGATCTGATTATTCGAACGCTGAATCGAAAGCTGCAAGACCTCGGTATCATCGATTGAGGCGTAGCTGAAATCTGTCATCGCAGGCAGACCAACAAACTCCTGGCTATCGATACCAGCAACCGCTAAATAATACTTTCCTGGTGCAGCCAATGAGGGTTGAATATCGGTTCGCTGAACTTGTCGCACACTCACTGGCTGCGCCAACGCCTCATCGCGGGCGATAATGAATCGGTACTGTTCAGCACCATTCAATGCATCCCAACTAATCGTATCTTCGGCACTGAAAATAAGCTGTTCTGAATCAACTGACAAACCCGGAGCTGGAAGTAGATCAACCAAAGAAGGGTCTGCACCTGCTTCTGCCAACATGCCTTTGCCACGCGGGAGACTGTTGCTATTGCCATTAGCATCTGCCGCGACCAGTCCACGGGTGACCCCGATTCGATCCGCACCGTCCTCAACATTGACGTAAAAAGCGGTTCCCCGCACTGCGGCCGATAAGAATGGTGTATCAACTCTGAATTTTACCGGTGGCTGACCTTCGGGCCGGGGCGTCACTTCACTGTGTACTTCACCGCGGTCCGCGTTCAGCGAAATCACGCACTTTACTGTCTCATTGGCGCAGTCGACATCGACAACAGATACGCGACTGTCAGGCTGCAAATTGACTGAAGCACCGGAATTAAAACTGAGGCTGACAAATCCATCTTGTCCGGTGCTAAAAATGTCACCCGCATATACCATCGAGCCTTTCACTGGAGGATTTACCACCAGGTCTCGCTGCGTATGAACCACATCGCCTTTGGAGAAAGCGACACGCCCGAAGTCCTTAACCATATACGGCTGCGGAATTTGCAAACTTGCACCAATCGGGAGGATGCTGGAAACCCCATCAAGCCCGTTGTAAGTGGCTATCTGCTTAGCGAAACGGCTTGATTGAAGCTCACGCTTGACCACTTGCTCAACTGTTAACACCTCGGTGATAACAACAACGTGGTCCTCTTCTGTACCCGCTGTGCTGACAGAAAGCGCAGAGGCGAAAGCCCAAACCCACGCCGTGGTGACGACTTTCTTGAACATAGCGATCGGTACTGCTTGATCTTTGCTATTCATATATCTTGACCGGTCTTGTGCCGCAATGGGATTCGCCCTTCGATAGTATTGTTCGGCTCCAGAAACTCGCAGCTGAACGAACAGTGGTTGTTTGCATACTATTTTACAAATTATACCAATTGATATGTCATCAATTACTACTTTTGCACCCCAACTAAAGCAGCTCGCGCGCCAAAACCACCTTAAGCCTCTAAAAAGAGTCTTAGAATAATAGACCACATTGCGTAAAAATCGCTGATTTTAGCGACAAGCAAATACCGACACACACAGCCAAGCTGTAACGGTTATGATACTCTAATCAGTGCCCGGCCACACTGGCATCATCAAGCTGGACAGAAAAAGCCGATAATTCTTGCTCATCCAGTTCCTGCTTGTCTACCTTCAGATAAGCACAACCATCGCTGGAAATGAGCGAAACCTCCTTCACTCCAGAAACACTCAGCAACTGCTGTGTCACTCTCGCCGATCCTTCGGACGACATTATCTCTTGTGCCACGTCTGCATTCAGCATCATGCGCTGGTTTTTTAATTTTATCGGCTCCTGCATACGCCAAATAACCGGAAACCAGAGAAGACACAAAAGGCCAAGCACAAACAGAGACGTTGACAGCGCAAACTCGCCGATCATCCACCCGCCAAGCACCCCACCGAGAAATGCCCCCAGGAACTGACTGGTAGAGTAAATCCCCATTGCTGAGCCGCGCGCGGCAGCCGGTGCGGTACGTGACACCAATGACGGCAACAAAGCTTCAAGCACACTCAGAAAACCAAAAAATAAAACTATGCTGGCAACAATTACCCAGTACTGATTATTCATAAGACCCAGCGCGAACTCAGCCACGGCCAGACCCGCAATGCTCACCATCATCACCGACTTCACTGTCAACTTCCGTTCAGCCAAGCCCACCAGCGGTATCAATATTAATAACGAACCGCAAGCCGCCTTGAGATACACACTCCAATGCACGTCGGTGAACACACCTAGCTCAAGCAATCGCAATGGAATACATATAAAGCTAGCGGTAATGAGCAGGTGCAATAACAGGATGCCAATGTCGAGACGCAGCAAATCACGATTAGCGAACAATGCCGGCAACTCCCTGAGCACGACGGCAATGTTTCTGTCTTGCTGCGTTCTAATCGGCGTTGGCACTGCAAACAGAATTAACGCTGCAGAAAACACCCCCAACCCCGCAATACAATAAAAAATACCCGCCAGGCTAAACCTGGTCATCAATAGTGGCCCGACAATAATCGACACGATAAAAGACATGCCTATCGAGACACCAATCACCGCCATGATTTTCGTACGCTGACTGTCTCGAGTAAGATCTGCCGCCAAGGCCATCACCACCGCCGAGATAGCGGCTGCCCCTTGAATAGCACGCCCGACAATGATCCCGACAATTGAATCTGCCGTCGCAGCAATAAGGCTTCCAACAATAAAAATGGCAATTCCAGCCAGAATAACCGGCTTACGCCCAAAGCGGTCGGATAGCAGCCCGAAGGGAATTTGCAACAGAGCCTGGCACAATCCGTAAATGCCCACCGCCAAACCAAGCAACAATGGCGTAGCACCGTCTAAATCCTGCCCGAGAATGCTCATCACAGGCAGCAACAGGAACAAGCCCATCATACGTGTTGTGTACACTAGACTAAGCGCAATAGCGGTACGTCGTTCTTGGGACGTAAAAGCAGACAAGGCAATTTTCCGGGTAGGTTTTTTACTGAAGTAGACAGGCGAGTAGAATACAATATGGTATCAGTAACGCCTGTGCAAAACAGGCCTTTCACTTGTCTCACGCCCCATAGAACAGAAACTGGTTTGCCACCGCATGAATGAAATACAAGTCCGCGGCGCGCGTACGCATAATCTTAAAAATATAGATATCGACTTACCACGAGACAAACTGATCGTGATAACCGGTCTATCAGGTTCAGGCAAGTCTTCGCTCGCCTTTGACACCATCTTCGCCGAAGGCCAGCGTCGCTATGTCGAGTCTTTGTCGACTTACGCCAGACAGTTCTTATCAGTCATGGATAAACCCGATGTAGACACCATCGAAGGGTTGTCACCGGCGATCGCTATTGAGCAAAAGTCCACCAGCCATAATCCCCGGTCAACCGTTGGCACTATTACTGAAATACATGACTACCTGCGATTAATGTACGCTCGTATCGGCACCCCGCGTTGCCCCGAACATCAGATTGACCTGACTGCGCAGACAGTCACACAAATGGTTGACGAAGTGTTACTACAGCCTAAAGGCAGCAAACGTATGTTGCTCGCTCCTGTGGTGCGCGACCGCAAAGGCGAACACACCCAGTTACTCACCGAGCTAAGATCACAAGGTTACCTGCGCGTTCGTATCAATGGTGAAGTACACACACTGGATGAAAGCATCACGCTTGATGCAAAACGCAAACACACTGTAGAGGCAGTGATAGATCGTTTTCGCATCAAAGACGATTTACGATTGCGCCTGGCGGAATCCTTAGAAACCGCATTAAGACTATCAGACGGTATCGCCATACTTGCGCCCATGGATGAGCCGGACAGCACTGACGAAGAATTATTATTTTCCAGTAAATATTCCTGCCCTGTATGCGCACACGCAGTTACCGAGCTTACACCAAGACTATTTTCATTTAACAGCCCACACGGTGCCTGCGAAGTATGTGATGGTTTAGGCGGCGATCAATACATAGATGAAAACAAGATCATCGTTGATCCAAACAAGAGCATAACTGATGGTGTCATTCGCGGTTGGGATAAAAAGAACTCCTATTACTACCAAATGATGGAAGCGTTGGCCAAGCACTATGAGTTCGATCTAAAAATACCATTTAAAAAAATAAGCAAGGCACACCGTGAAATAATCCTTCGTGGCAGCGGTAAGGAGTCTATTCAATTTACCTATAAAACAGCCAAGGGTAGAAAACGCTCCGGAAAACATCGATTCGAAGGGATACTAAATACCCTGGCGCGACGCTACAAAGAAACCGAATCAACATCGGTCAGAACAGAAATTGCCAAGTACCTTTCAAACAGGCCGTGCACCGGCTGTGATGGTGCAAGAATCAACCAGGCCGCTCGTAATGTCTTCATAGATAACCACCCGATCCACGAGATATCATCACGCTCTATCTCTGAGGCCAAACAACTAATTGATGGCTTGCACCTGGATGGAAAC
Organism: uncultured Granulosicoccaceae bacterium; assembly: GCA_937928685.1. GTDB lineage: Bacteria > Pseudomonadota > Gammaproteobacteria > Granulosicoccales > Granulosicoccaceae. Next base: position 1,783 of record CALGJU010000214.1, on the reverse strand, counting down.
AAGCAGGAAATAGGTCAGAAGATATTGATCGAAATAGATCAGCGATTGCAGTTTCTGATAAACGTTGGCCTCGACTATCTCTCTCTCGACCGTCACGCCAACACGCTTTCAGGCGGAGAGTCACAACGTATACGACTCGCCAGTCAGATCGGTGCAGGCTTGATGGGTGTGCTGTATGTGCTGGATGAACCCTCAATCGGTTTACATCAACGCGACAACGACAAACTGCTACAAACGCTGCGTTACCTCAGAGACCTTGGCAACACCGTTCTGGTGGTAGAACACGATGAAGACGCCATACGAAGTGCTGACCATGTCGTTGATATCGGCCCTGGTGCCGGCAGTGCCGGAGGTGAGGTGGTCGCACAAGGCACACCCGCACAAATACTAAAAAGTAAAAACTCACTCACGGCTGACTACCTGTCCGGACGCAGAGAGATCCCACTTCACCTGCCTACACCGATAGACAGAAAAAAATTAATCACAATAAACGAAGCCAGTGGCAACAACTTACAGGACGTCAGTGTAGACATACCGATCGGTCTGTTCAGCTGCATCACTGGTGTGTCAGGGTCCGGCAAATCCACTCTGATCAACGACACGCTGTATCGCTATGCCGCACAGTTGATCAATCGTGCCAGCACACAGCATGCACCGGTTAAATCAATCGACGGGCTCGATCAAATTGACCGTATCGTGGAGATAGATCAAAGCCCGATAGGTCGTACACCACGCTCGAACCCTGCCACTTATGTCGGAATTTTTTCTCTGGTCCGTGATCTATTTTCAAATACTCAGGAAGCCAGGTCACGCGGTTACCAACCGGGTCGATTCAGCTTCAATGTCAAAGGCGGACGCTGTGAAGCTTGCCAGGGTGACGGATTGATCAAGGTAGAAATGCACTTCCTGCCCGATGTCTATGTCATCTGTGATGTCTGTGAAGGCAAACGCTATCAGCGCGAAACTCTGGATATCAAATACAAAGGCCGTGACATTTCAGAAGTGCTTGATATGACGGTAGAAGAAGCTTGTGATTTTTTTCAGCCAGTACCGGCAATAGCCAAGAAACTTATCACACTGAAAGACGTCGGCTTGTCATATATAACACTCGGGCAGTCCGCCACCACGCTTTCAGGGGGCGAAGCGCAGCGTATCAAACTATCCCGCGAGTTATCCAAACGCGACACAGGGCAAACGCTCTACATTTTAGATGAACCCACTACCGGTCTGCACTTTTATGACATCGAGCAACTACTGGCCGTATTGCACAGCCTGCGGGATCGCGGCAACACCATCGTGGTTATCGAACACAACCTTGATGTCATTAAAGCCTGCGACTGGATAGTTGATCTGGGACCTGATGGTGGTGGCGGCGGAGGGCAGATCATGGCCACCGGCACTCCCGAGCAGATTGCAGCCAACAAAGATTCTGCCACCGGGTTTTATTTAAAACGTTTCTTTAAAGCCAAACCGAAAAAGAAAACTGGCGCTTCAAAATCGAAGAAGAAAACAGCAAAGAAAAAGATTTCGAAAAAGAAGTAAATCCGTACATCCGTAGCTAGCGAAATAGTTACCCACTATCTTGAATCACGAATCCCTCGGTAAGGATCAAGGCAGAAAACACACTCGCTCACTCGTCGGATTTCAATAGGCAAAGCGGCCCTGAGCTATATCGTTCCCCTGGGAAACCCGACGCGTGAGCGAGTGGCAAGTCTCGTGTGAGCCAAACGTCGGTATCTCACGCAGGGATGGATAATTACGCAAAGACATCCGCCCGAATATC
>CALGJU010000213.1 GCA_937928685.1 uncultured Granulosicoccaceae bacterium | reverse complement strand
CCGAGGTCTGCAGTAAATGTCACCACTTCACAGTCATACTCTTCCTGCAACCAACGCAGTATGACCGAGGTATCCAATCCACCGGAGTAGGCAAGCACAACTTTATTAACTGATGACATGTAGGAGGTTCCAGGTTTGACTTCAATGTAGCCCTGACGGGCCGATCATTTTACCTCAAAAAAGACAGTAAACTCGAACAGTCGCAGCGCCGTTTTACCGCATTTGCCGGTAGCAACCACGGTTGGAACTGAAACAAATGGCAGGCTTTTTGGAACCATGGTGTCTGGTGTCACCCAACACCCACTCCGCAGCCAGTATAGGCAGTGACTATAGTAAATATAGTCAATGTTTAGCAAAACTTGGCATATACTCAGTCCACGCAACTTTCTGCCAACATCTACCTCTAATCAGCTTGTTAAAGGACTATTGCTCCAGAAGCACTGAATATCGGACCCGTCAATGACTCAAAAAACAATTACTCTAACCGACAATACAAGCGGCAAATCCACGGACTTTGACGTACTTGAGGGCACACACGGTCCTGGCTGTATCGCTATAAAGAACCTGTACAAAGACACAGGCTATTTTACTTACGATCCCGGCTATGGAATGACCGGCAGCTGTAAAAGCAGCATCACTTTCATCAATGGCGAAGAAGGCATTCTGCTGCACCGCGGCTACCCGATAGATCAATTGGCCGAAAAGAGCAGCTACCTTGAAATGTGCTACCTGCTGTTGAACGGGGAACTGCCAACAGACGCAGAAGCCAGCCAATTTAATTCGACCATTAAAACCCACACCATGGTGCATGAAAACATCAGGGATTTTATCAATGGCTTCCGATATGACGCGCACCCGATGGCCATGTTGGTAGGCACCGTTGGCGCGCTTTCATCGTTTTATCACGATTCGCTTGATATCAATAACCCTGAACATCGTGAGATCTCGGCTCACCGTTTGATTGCCAAGCTGCCCACCATTGCCTCTTACTGTTACAAGCATCATCGCGGCCTGCCGTTTATGTATCCGGACAACGATCTGGACTACGTGCAAAATTTTCTGCATATGATGTTTGCCGTTCCCGCTCAGGACTACGTACAAAGCCCGGTGGCTGCCAAAGCACTGGAAGTGATGTTGATCCTGCACGCAGACCACGAACAAAACGCGAGTACTTCAACGGTTCGTCTTGCCGGCAGCTCCGGAGCCAATCCATTTGCTTCTATTGCCGCAGGTATCGCAAGCCTTTGGGGTCCGGCACATGGCGGCGCGAACGAAGCAGTGATCAACATGCTTGAGGCAATTGAGCAATCCGGTGAAACTATTGAAACCACTATTGCACGGGCAAAAGACAAAGACGATCCATTCCGCCTGATGGGCTTTGGTCACCGGGTTTACAAAAACTTTGACCCGAGAGCCAAAATTATTGCCAAGCTATGCCACGAACTACTTGACGATCTCGACGGCGACCAGCCTTTGTTTGACCTCGCTCTCGAACTGGAACAAGCCACATTAAACGACCAGTATTTTCAAGACCGCAAACTTTACCCGAATGTCGATTTCTACTCAGGCATTATCCTTCGTGCACTGAATATTCCGATGAACATGTTTACCGTGATGTTTGCTATGGCGCGAACCGTGGGGTGGATTTCGCACTGGATGGAAATGCACAATGACCCTGAATTTAGAATTGGTCGACCACGTCAAATCTACACCGGACCGGCGAAGCGCGACTATCCGTCATAACGTGCTCAGTACCTGTAGAACACTGTAAATCCGCCAGGGTTTCACCGGTCATTTTATCAAAGTAACTCCTACCGAAAGCCAGCGTCCTGCTGGCTTTTTGGTTTCTGCTGATTCTATTTTCAGCTAAGGAAACCACTGTTTTTCAGCGCCGCAACCGATACTCCATAGCTATTATTCATGAATCTGGCCTCTAGCTTGCACAATCAGTTATCACCGTAGAGGCTGTTATCCCGGCAAAATCCGGAGAATGCACTAAGCTCAAGAGATGCGGTTATCGCGCGCTAACAACACTTTAAGCCGCATTAAATTGTGCGGGAAATCTTACACGAGTCGAACCATGCCGAGGTATCTAGCCCCGCTACTGGTGTTGATGCTACTCACCATCAGCGGTGCCTCATCAGCGCAGCAATACGCAAGCTTTCGCTTTGTCAGTGAAACGTTGCCTGTGACCGGCAGTTCTGTCACGAGCATAGAATTCCCCGCTCCGGAGCAGAACAACCCCCTGTCCGGCGCAAGATTGAGTTACCTGAACGTCGCCGGCCTGAGCACGATCTATGATGTCGAGTTTACGCCGTCTGAAATAATTCGCGATGGCGTTCCGGTCTATATGCCCTCCACCGATTTCGGTCCAACCGACGAGTCAAATATTGATCTCGAAGACGTGCGCTTCCTGACAGGCCGACTGATCCACCCGGACAACGCTGACGCCACACTGCCACCACACTGGTTTCGCATGACCCTGCACGAAGGTGTCTGGAGCGGTGTATTTCGGATATCAGATCGGGTCTATTCTATTGACCGGCTGCAGAACGAAAACGTTGTGGAAGTAAGAACCACACCCTCTGGCAACACGTCTTTTCAGCCCACTACCCAGGTAAAACTCACTGCACTAATTGACGAAAACTACGTATTCTCAAACACTGATTCTGTTGGCATGGACGACAAGGGCCATATCTTTGCACTTGAATCCCTGCATATCATGGAAGGTCTGGCTGCCGACTCACTGGGAATCACGCTTAAGCTTGAACAGCTTATCTATCTGACTGCAGCTGAGCTTGCTACTGACATTGACCCGTCCACCGAGATTGCTAACTGGCTTAGCATCAATGCTGCTGCGTTCGGCATTTCAGACAATCTTGCGACTTTTATCTTTCGTGGCGCTGATGGCACCACAAGCACCGCCACCTCAGCCCACGCTACAAACAATTTCGTATTGCAGGGAAAATCGCCACACTACCAATTCGAGACAGCCCATTACTTCGGGCAGTTGTTAGGGCTACCAGTGGAAGACGGCACACTACAACATATAAAAAACAACCCCACTACCCCCCTGCCAGCAGTTCACTGGAGCGAAGCTCAACGTACGTTTATAAGCGATAATCCGGCACCCGCCACGTTGACACAAACACTGAGCTACGATGCGCCGGTTATTGAAATCACCGAAGCGGAAGCTCCTAATATCATACCCGACTATATACTTGAATCCGAAAGCCCCGAAATGACCACGGGTAGCGGATTGCAAAACGATGAACCCCAGAACGACAACGGCAGTATCGCCAACGGCGACACGCCTGAAAGCACAACTCCGGACAATGGTGGTAGCGGTGGCGGTGCATTCAACCCATTCTCGCTGCTTGCTCTGCTATTCTCTATCCGGGTTTTTCGCAACCGCGAATACGTATAGTTTATTGAATGCTACGGCTTGCTGTGGCCTGAAGTGCATCTCAATCAATACTGCTAAGCTCTCTGAACTATAAAACCCAAGTCGACCCTATGCACACGATAAGGCACACGATTAGGCACAACAGCATAACGGCTCAGATTAACCCGCTGGGTGCAGAGCTGAGCAGCCTGAAAAACAACGAACAGGAAATGCTGTGGCAGGGCGATGAGCGCTTCTGGACCGGCCGGGCGCCAATTCTTTTCCCGATCGTTGGCGCATTAAAAAACAACCAAACAACGATTGACAACAAAAACTATCAAATGGCTCGCCACGGGTTTGCACGACGCAGCACATTTGAACCTATGCAAACCTCTGACGATTCAAGTGTCGGCATGCGACTGCAATCCTGCGATGATTCACTGCGGCAATATCCGTGGAAATTTGAACTACAAGTACACTTCACGTTGCATAACACCGGCATAGATATTCGCTACGATGTGTTTAATCACGATAACAGCAATATGTTGTTCACCATTGGGTCACACCCGGCCTTTGCACTGGCATTGAATAGTGCAACCACACTCAGCGATTTCGATATTCAATTCAACAGAACAGAACAACTGTTACGCCACCGCCTGAACGACGATGGATTGCTCGACACTGAAACACAAAAGTTCGAAGCAAAAGGCAATATCATCACCCTGAGTGACAATATCTTCAATGACGATGCGCTGGTTTTTAGACATATTAAATCTAATCACATACATCTTCGTTGCAAGCAAAAAAGACTGCTTACCGTCGACACCGGTGGCGCGCCACACCTGGGTCTATGGGCCAAACCAAATGCACCGTTTGTTTGTATTGAGCCCTGGCTGGGTACCAGTGACTTTGTCGATACCAATGGTGTGTTTGAAGTAAAACCAGACTTACAATCGTTAGCGCCCGGAGAAAAATTCAGCCACCAGATTGGCATCAGCTTTCCTTAAACGAACCTGACGCCCCTACGGGGCCCGAACATTGATGGTCAACGGAACTGTACCCGGCTGAGGATCAGTAGACTCGTTGCCTCCACCTGAAAGTGCCAATGCCAGCCCGACCACTGCTGCCCCGATCAACACATAAATAAACTTGCTCTGCGGTGCCGACGCCACTTCAGGTGCCGGGCTCACTGGCGCTGATTCGAGTTGCCTGACCAGCGGAAAAAACGGAAAACCTTTCAGTACACGATTCCCGCCTGTATCGAGTGCCTCAATATAATACTCAATCTTTTGTTGTCCGAGCGCCGTTGCGACCAAAGCCGTGTATTCAGCCGACTGGTTTGTCTGCTGCATCTCTGTGCGCTGATATTGAATACCCGGACTATCACGATGAAAAAGCAGCACATGGGCCAGACCTCGATCATCAATGACTTTTGCTGTGAACTCCTGAGTTTGGCCTGGCACTCCTGTACCAAGTGCCTCATGATCGATCACCGGCGGATCAATATCAATATCCGCAGGCCAGTCGGGTGGTGGCTCACTACTTAGCTGAGCCAACTGCAGTGGTGCTGAATTCCGGCTCTGCGTTAGTGTTCGGGCCGAAACAGAAGACATAGTTTGCGACGCAAACAGAAGCAATGCGACAGTTAGCGCCACCACTCGACGCAACGCCGATTCCTGATACATGTTTGTATTTCCGGTATTGATTGCACCGCCCTCCAGCCAGGAGCTTGTCCGAGAACTATGATCTACTGCGGTCGCGATATTTTGGCCAGCTATTACGATCCATATCGTTAAAGAAGAATGACTATTCGCCTCTATCGATCGTAATATCTGACCTAAAATCTCACAACGGAGCTCAAGACCCTAGTTCTCGGACAAGCTCCTGCGAGCCTGTCCGAGGACTAGGATCTACTTTATCGGTCAGCGACAACGTGCAGCATGCGCATCGCTTTTTATTGTCATGACGATAACACAACGCTGTATCTTTTCAAACCTCTGATCAAAGCGCCACCGCTCACAGCGTGCTACAGGCTACCAGATAATTTGTGACCAACCATAGCGTTCGCGATTCAGAGTCAGCTCTGAATCCCGGTAAGCGGGAGAAGGATAAACAATATCACCATTCGGTAAAGTCATTGCCTCAATACGAAGTTTGGCGGTAACCCTCTTGGGATCAAGAGCCGTCTTCACATCCACTACTTTCGCATCAAGGCGGGTATAGCGCTTGAACAGGGTATCGAATAACCCCTGACGCTTTGGACTGCCCTCGGTCAAAGCGATTATCGCCTGCTGATTTTTAGATTCTACCGCACGACTCAATGCATTAAATTGCCCGGTGGCATAGCTGACTTCATACTCGGACAAAGGCTTTCTCTGGTAAGCCTCCTGCGCCACTACGCGAGATTCTAACTCACTCAAACGACTGTCATTGATTTGCAGAGACCGCGCATCATCTAGCCAGTCACGGGCCGCTTGAATGTCGCCTTCCAATACCGCATCCTCAGCGTTACTCAAATAGCTGTTATACGTTTGACGACGCTGGCGGGCACGACGATTGGCCGCCGCAATGCGACGCTCATTTGCGGCCTCTATGCGCTTTTTCTCATCGCGTTGTTGAGAGAGCTGCAGCTCGCGCGCCTGTCCGGCTTCAATCGCCGCCTGTGCATCAGCTTCAATTTTTACCACTCTCGGGTCATCCTGCATCCCGGTTCGCAATACACCGAGTAGCGCCAGAGCTTGCTGGTGATCTCCCGATTGATTTATAGACTGCGCTTGCGCAAGGCGATCTTCTACGTCCTGCTGTTGGCGCGCACGCTGTATTCGAAGCTGCACATCACTGATTATGTCGTCGTTGGATGAGATTTTTCTCAACTCACCGACGGACTGCTCTGCCTGTTCTATTTCACCTGAATCAAGCTCTGCGTTGACACGCGACAGAACGTTCTGTTCAATCTTCTTAAGCTTAGATCGGGCAGCCACATTGGTTGGATCAACCGACAGCACTTGCCGATACAAAGGTACCGCGCCATCAACATAGACACCTTTGTCAAATTCACTGTTCGCCTGCAGCATCAACGCATCAAACGCACTGCGTTCCTGATACCCACGATATAACCACGATCCCCCCATGGCCAGCAGTAATGCCAACGTTAGGGCCCCGAGTGAACGCACAACCACGGATTTATTCCCCCGTGTGTTTCTCTCCCTGACTTGAGACTTTCTATAATGTTGCGTTGAAGCGTGCTGATCAGTATCACCGATAAACGGCTGATGAGTATTGCGGGTGTCAGGCCGCAGCCGTTGCGCCCCAAGTGCTGCGCTCGCATCGAGCGCCTCACGCCACTCTGACAGGTTTCGCGGTCGATCCGCCGGTCGGAAACTCAGTGCCCAGTCAATTGCCTCAAGGAATGGGGCGCTGTAACGCCCGGCGCCAATGCTGAGGGCGGGTTCCAGTGGATCCGGTGACTTTCGCACCAGAGCCGCCAAACGACCGGTCGGACCCACCGGGGTTTTACCGCTTATCGCGTAATAGAGCGTTGCCCCCAGTGCATAAATATCGGTCCAAGGACCGACTTCCATGCCATCGCCTTCCTGGTACTGTTCTATGGGGGTATAGCCTGCTGAGATATACGCTGTGTGTGCACCACCTTCACCGTCTGCCGGACGCGCGGCACCAAAATCGAGCAATACCGGTGTGCCATCGTTTCTAATGATGAGATTGACCGGTTTGATATCGCGATGCAGAAAACCGTATTGATGCACTTGATCCAGCCCATCAACAATCCTGAGAATCAGTGAGGTCAGAGACGATTCATCAATGCCCGCACCACGCTGAACATACGCTTTGAACTCTTCCCCTTCTTCGTATTCCATCACCAGATAAGCGGTGTTATTGGCTTCAAACACCGTCATCACCCGGACGATATTCGGGTGACGAAACTTCACCAGTGTTCGGGCTTCACGCAGAAAATTACTTACACCGAGGTCAAACTCCGGTCTGACCGTGTCACTCAAAGGCACAAGTGAGTTGTCAGCCAGTCGCTCTACCGCCCAACCAGGCATGTATTCTTTGATGGCCACCTTATGGTCAAGGTTGGTATCAGTGGCAAGGTAGGTGACGCCAAATCCACCGCGCCCGAGGACTTTCTCTATCCGGTACCACTGGACCAGCTCACCTTCTTTCAGTATCCGTTGGTTATCCATTGGTCATAACTAAAGGCTTGAGACGAGGGCTCGGGACGAGAGGACAATATAGAGAATGAAACAGTCTGGTACAGTCACCCTACTATAGGAAAATTTCATCACTCGCGTCGTTGCATTGCCGCATTGTTAGTGACTTCAAGCCACCTTTTTCATATTTTTGCATTCCAACCCTGCCAACACACGAATATTTTCATCGGCTGTACAATTATTTTACCTGTTCGCCCCAAAAACCGCTGGTTTCTACCACAATTACATCTCTCTACAGTAAATCGCCAAACAGCAGAAACAATGAGACACTGGTGGTTTATCATTCACACTAACTCCTAACTGCGAGAGGGCAATGGATTTATTCACTCTAGATAATTTGGTCACTCTGTTACTACTGGTACTGCTGCAGGCGGTTCTTGGTTTCGACAACTTACTGTATATATCGCTGGAATCGAAACGAGCACCGGCGCATCAACAGGCCCAGGTGCGGAAGTGGGGTATTGGCCTGGCAGTTGGTTTCCGTCTTATTCTGCTTTTCGTGCTGGTAAATCTGGTTGAAAAATTCCAGAGCTCAGTGCTAACGGCTCACTGGGAGGGAATTCTGGAATTTGATTTCAACTTTCACGCAATCATCGTGTTGTTCGGTGGAATCTTCATCATCTACACCGCGATGAAAGAAATCATGCACATGATGTCGCTCGAAGAGCATGATAATGAAAGCAAAAGGCAAAGCTCGGCCATCACTGTCATTACCTGGATTGTGCTGATGAACCTTGTGTTCTCTTTTGACTCCATCCTAAGCGCTATGGCCCTGACAAAAGTGTTCATAGTGATGGCAATTGCCATTGTAATCAGCGGCATCCTAATGATTATGCTGGCAGACCGGGTCTCTGATTTTCTTCAGAAAAACCGAATGTACGAGGTATTGGGTTTATTTATTCTGTTTGTCGTCGGTATCATGTTGATATCCGAAGGTGGCCATCTGGCACATATGAAAATACTGGGCACCGAAGTGCAGCAAATGACAAAAGCCACCTTCTACTTCGTGATCGTAGTGATGGCCCTGTCAGATGTTGTGCAAAGCCGTTACCAGCGGAAGCTCTTGCGGGAAAAGAAAAAAATGCTCGCTGACAGCAGTGCCGCCGGCAATAGCCACTAACGCTGACACGCTATCCGCAGATAAAAAAAGGCTCTACATCGGGCCTTTTTTTTCGCTAATAATCAGGAATGAATTAAATTCTATTACGGCGCTAACTGATAAGCCAAAGATCTCTGAGCAGACGGAGCCGCGATGTCGTTTGCTGCATCGGGAAAGTTGTCCACCGTATCACCGCCAAAAGCGCTGTTGTTGGCACGGAAATAAAACTGTAAATTCTGTGGCCGACTCTGCGCCACCCCCTGCGGATTAAACGCACTTAGCGGAAACGACAGTTCCGCTATCTCACCGGCAGTGGCAACCGTTGCCTGACTGACCGTTATCCATCCCCAATTATTGCCCGTTCCTGTGTAACGCTGTACATCATCAGTTTCAATCAGATAATCAGCGCCTATTGGAAACTCACCATAAAATCCACGAAAACCGGTATTGATATCTCCATCGACATCAACGTAAATACCGTGACCCCAGCTCAAGCTGACCGCTTCATGGTTCCGATAGGCAATAAAGAGATCGGTAGTGCTATGGGCTACCCATGCCTGACGCCAGTCAAGCGGGTTGTTTGCTCTGATACCGGCGATGTCAGCCGGATCCGTACCCAATGTCTGTAAACCATTCCAATCGGACAGCGCACCATCAACCGTCATAGTGCTTACCGGATTCGAGATCGCTCCCGAGGGCGCTGGGCCCACATCAATCGTAATCGCTGCGGCCGGACTATTTAGCTCACCGTCAAACACCTCAAAAGTGAAACTATCAACGCCTGTAAAAGCTGCATCCGGTGTATAAATCAGATTGGGGGCAGTGCCTGTAATTGTGCCACCAAGCGGTTGGGTTAGCGTACTGTAGCTAAGTACTGACTGTTCCGGATCGCGGCCGCTCAGCACTATATTTAACGGCATACCGAACGCTGTTGCCAATGCCTGGCCGTTGGCTTCAGGCGCTCTGTTAGCAAGCACTTGCGGCAAGACGTCAATGGCAACGGTTGCCACTGCACTGTCATCTATACCGTCGCTGACCTTAAACGTAAAACTATCAGATCCGACCGCAGCATTGAACGGCACATAAGTGAGTTGCGGTGGTGTGCCGGTTAAAGTACCGAGAAGCGGCTGAGTGACAACGGTGTAACTCAAGGTATCACCGTCTGCATCAACACCATCCAATGTCACACCAATGGCAGTGTCAAAAGCCGTCGTCAAAGACAAGCCACTTGCCTGTGGAACCATGTTAACCGGTGGCAGTGCTTCAACATTAACAGTCACGGTTGCAGCAGCACTGTCTAACACACCGTCACTGACAACATAGGTAAAACTATCCACACCAATATTTGCGGAAGCAGTGTAGGTAAGATCAGGAGGCGTTCCAGCCAGGGTACCAGTAGTCGGCTGATTGATCACACGATAGGACAATGCATCACCGTCAACATCAGATCCGGTAAGGGTAATCGACAACGAGGCAGAGGGGCCTGCAACACTCAGTGTTTGGTTATTAGCGGATGGTCGGTTATTAACACTCGGGGGTTGAAGCATAAAAAACTGCACAGACCGTGAGTTACTAAATGCAGTGCCGTCGTTTACTCTAAAAGCAATGAGATCCTGAGTCGCACCAACGTTTGGCGTGTAGACAAGGTTCGGCGCGACTCCGGTAAGCGTTCCTTGTGTCGGTTGAGTATCTACAACGAAATCCAGCGGATCCCCATCCTGATCAAAGCCGGTGAGCGTCAGTGGATAACTTGCGTTGTTACTGATTTTAATTGACTGTGAAAACGCAATCGGTGCAAAGTTTTCTATATTCGGGTTCGGATTCACTGAGTAACTGAACCGTCTGCTGCGCAGCACCGCTGCCGGATCGGCAACACTATCGGGGTAAAAATCCAGCGCATCACCAGACGAGGCAGAGCTGTCTCCACGAAAGAATAACAGTAGGTTGTCAGGATTATCCAGCGCTGAGCGAGCCAATTTAAGCTCAACGGTATCTCCATTGACGGCGGTTTCTACACTGCCGATAAAAGTCCACAACCACTGATCCTGAAGGTCCGAATCATAACGAAACAACGCGTTACCTTCGATCATATAATCCGCACCAATCGTATACTCTCTGGAGAAGCCACGAAACCCGCTGACCGAATCACTGTCTGTGTCGATGAAAATCTGGTTACCCCACAGCAACTGAGCTGTATCGTACTCACGATAAGCCAGGTACAGATGCGTGGCGTCATGTCCCATCCACGCCTCACGCCAGTCAATAGTGTTGTTTACTCCCGTCACCTCTTGTGGCTCTTCACCGAACGAAACCAGATTGCCCCAGTCGGTGATGTTGCCATCCAACGCAATAACGGCAGGGTTGGAAATAGTACCAATGGCCTCGCTAAGCTGCGGCTCTACATTAAAAACCACAGTACCAGGCGTACTGGTTACGGCTGAATCACTGACGGTAAATTCAATTGAATCGCGACCGGAGAAGCCCGCATTTGGCGTATAGATCAAATCAGGCACTGTGCCGCTGATGACACCACTGGCAGGTTGCCCGGTAACTGCAAACGACAATGGTTGATTTTCATTGTCACTTCCACTTAGCCTGAAAGGCAGCGGTTGATCTACTACCGTTTCCAGCACCAGCTCATTCGCAAGTGGTGCCGTATTCGGCGGCGGTGGTAATGTCACCACCACAGTAAACTGCGCTGATTCACTGTCCACTGCACCATCGTTAACCAGGTAACTAAACGAATCAGCACCTTCGTAGCCAGCGTTTGATACATACACAAGATTGGGCGCTGTGCCAGCAAGCGTGCCGTTTACCGGCTGAGTTTGAATCAAATAACTCAACACATCACCATCACTATCTGAACCAGACAATGTAATGGATGTGGTCACCGAAGACTCCGCCTCTATTGACCCACCGGGCGCAACAGGCGCTGTGTTGATCGGAGCCACAGCCGTGATTTCTACATTGTAGATAGACGAGCTATTAAAGCGCAAAGTAAGCACGCCTTCGTTCTCGGTAAATGAATCTGCGCCAGTGACAGACACGTTTTGCTTCATTCCCTCACTTAGCTCGATGGTTACTTCACCTTCACCTTGCATGCTGAAACTCAGCTGATTACCGTCACCCGTCAATGTTATCAAACGCGCACGCATCGGCAGCTGAGTAATGTGAGTTACCGCATCCGCCACCGGGCCCAGAGATATTTCAAACTGCCCGCCGTCTTCGGGCAAAAAGACCTGTGCGTCATCGTACGCATACCAGTTTTCTACCTTTTTAATTTGTACATCATCTGCCACCTTTAATGCGAACTGCCCCACACCTGCAGCCGTTACCGACGCGTTGATCACATTGGACGACCCGACCGTTAAGTTGGCACCTGCAAAGGTACGAATTCGTTTATGCATGTCGTCTACGGTGGTGAATTCAGCACCAAGATCTTTTGCATAAGCAATCGTATCAGTGAACATATCTTTGGTGTACAAGCCAGCCGCTGTCTGCGTAGTGGGACCATAGTCATGCCACAACCAATGCACGATCGGCCGCTGAGCATGTTTGAGCGCGTTATCAATTTCACTTTTCCAGATCACTTTGGCCTGGGCTGGAGTGTAGTTTTGAAAATCAATCAAACCAAAATCCGGAGATAGGTTTAGGCTGAAGTACATCATGTCATGCTGCGGCTCCAGAAAACCGAAAGCACCGGGATAGCCGGAACCAACGGTTCCAGAGCGACCGCTCAAGTAGTCAAGCCATGGATTAAGTGTTTCCACTACAAACAGCGATTCGGAATTTCCGGGCACAGCGGCCCCGGCAACCGGCACACCCATCTGCGTTGCAATTTCTGCCGCACTGTCCTGGAATTCGAACTTTAGTTCCTCGGCTGTCAGGTCGCTGGTATGATGCGGGTGTGTCCACGAGTGCGTGCCGATCTCGTTGCCAAGCGCAATATACTGTTGATACAACGGTGCTGATACACCCCAATCAGTGTACTCACCTGCGGCTGGATTATTACCGATATCGATGTAATAAGAGCCAACGAAATTGTAGTCACGCTTCCACTCTTTTATGATTTCCAGCAGCGGTATTTCGGTTTGCGCAAGCTCCGCGGCTATCATGGCCTGATCCATATCGTTGCGCGCTAAAAACACATGATCTGATCTCGACACCTGCAGTGACACAGGCGCTACGTCTCCATAAACCATCCACTGAATGACCCGCCACAATAGATTGTTATCCGCCATCACTTCTTCATTCGCGAAGTGCACCACACGGCTGGCGCGATCGATTATTTGCGCGCCGTTATAAGTGGCTGCGCCGGACCTAATTAAAGTAAGCGGTGTTGACTGTTCGCCTTCTACCGCGGTGAAATGACCAAACCAAATTTGCTCGTAGGCAGTCAGTTCTTCATCTGGCTGATAAACTTTACTCACCGGATGGGTATTATTGGCCACCCTGACAGAGGCAGCCACTCCACTTAGAAATTCTGTCGGCTCTACGCCGAGCACTTCAACCATCGCGCTGCTGTAGTCTGCAAATGCAGAGCCGTCAGGCATCAATGACAGAAACTCACCAGAGGCTATCAAGCCCACTCCATTTTCCTGCGCTTGAAGCAAACGAGTTTTTATTGCCGCCCGGTCAGCTGCATTCACACGTGTGAAACTCGGAATAACGATGAGATCGTAGTCGAGCAGGTTGGCCGTCGACGCAAGGCCTGCTTCATCGAGCAGATCAAACGGAATGCCAGCCATCATTGATTGATGCTGTACTGACGCAAAAAGTTGGTTATAAGCAAATGGATCGTAAAATCCTGCCTTGCTTGTCTGCGAATGGACAATCGCAATGCGACGATCTTTCAGTGGCACCTGCACCAGCGCAGATTCAAAACCCGGGGCGTTAGTATTATTGTCAACACCACAGCCTGTTAATAGGAAGACAATGCCCACAACCATTGCTATTTGCTTGATAAAATGCATGTTCTTCCATAGAAAAGCGGCTCTCCAATCTGAAACGGCAATATCAATAATTGCTTTACGCCATTTAAGCAATGAGACAAATTTGAGCGACAAATGGAGTTATTGATTCATGCGGAGTGAACCGAGTGCGCAAACAAGACAACATTAACGCTTGGACACTCAAGTTCTGCTGAAGAGAAATATTAGGGTGAAGGCCCATGCATGTGTATGATCCGCGAGGCCCGACCTGTTATCAGTCTATTCAATCTAACAGCTATATGGTGCTTTAACGTCCACCACTCAGT
Organism: uncultured Granulosicoccaceae bacterium; assembly: GCA_937928685.1. Taxonomy (GTDB): domain Bacteria; phylum Pseudomonadota; class Gammaproteobacteria; order Granulosicoccales; family Granulosicoccaceae. The sequence continues at coordinate 26,860 of CALGJU010000213.1, read as the reverse complement.
GGTTGGAATCCACACAAATGGCGCCATTAAACTCCACAATTGACTAATATCAACGTCGCCTTCTTACAAGCCACGTTGGCGTCACGAATAGAGTAATTACGTCTTTGAACAAACCACTCGCGGCAACTATCGGCTTCGGCTTTCTGATGACGCTGTCTTCAGGGTTTGGGCAAACCTTTTTTATCTCGCTGTTCAACCCGGCGCTTCGTGGCGCCTTTAATCTGAGCCATGGCGACATCGGTGGCCTCTATTTTATCGGCACGCTGTTAAGCGCGATTGCTGTTATCTGGCTAGGCAAACTCATCGATCAGTTCGACCTGAGATTTTACACCGCCTTTGTCAATATCGGCTTGGCGGCGGCATGTTTCACTATCGCCAACGTCAACTCTGCAGCTACATTGATACTGGCGTTCTTTATGTTGCGCTTATTCGGCCAGGGCCTGTCAGGCCACACTGGCATCACCACCGCATCACGGGTGCAGGCAGAATATAGAGGTCGCAGTGTCAGCCTGGTAGGGCTCGGATATTCGACTGGTGAAATCATCCTACCGTTCTGCACGGTGGCACTAATCAGTGCCTACGGCTGGAGGCAAACCTGGATCGTATACGCTGTGTTGGTCATTATGGTTATCGCGATCGTTGCACAACTGTTATTGCAACAGCTCAAAACTGTCAGTCGATCAAGCCACACTCAAAGCAGCGATCCAACGTCATGGAATCGATCGCAAGTGATGAGAGATCGAAGATTCTGGATGATGGCACCGGCAATTTTTTCACCATCAATAATTTCCACCGCACTTTTTTTTCATCAACAGAGTCTGGCTGAAAGTAAAGGATTCACACTACCCTATTGGGCCGCAGGCATCGCCGCCTATTCAATTGCTGCGGTACTCAGCTCATTACTCGTCGGGGTATTGGTTGATCGGTATAGCGGCGCCCGCGTGGTGCGGTATTACCTGCTGCCCTTTATCGCTGCAGTGCTTGTTGCAGTGTTTCTGCAAACCTCTACCTTGCCGTTTATCTACTACGCTCTCATTGGAGCAACCGTTGGCATTGGAACACCTGCCGTCAGTGCACTATGGCTGGAGCTGTATGGGTCTGATCACATTGGTGCCATCCGCGCGCTCACCCATGCGTGCATGGTATTCGGCACTGCACTTGGCCCGGTAATTTTCGGTTACTTACTGGACGCAGGGGTTAACTGGAACACACTACTCATCGGTGGCGCAATATGGATGACCTTTGCTTCATTGTTATTGATCAGCATCAGGCTGGAATGGATTCAGCGTCCACAACTCACTAGATAAAGCCACTCGACTTACTTCTGAAACCGCTGGCTCGCAAGAACCTGATGAAGAGTGAAATCGCTGTTGTAGCGCATTGTTGTCTCTTTGAACCGATCTTCAGAATTGGTTAAGCAATGAAAAGAATTGACAACTACACCAACCTGTCATTCATCAGGCTATTTTTACTGCTACATTCGGTCGCTATACGATGTTACAAACGTACCCGAATTCGAGGATGTGAAAATGAACTCACTGAATAAAATACAGAAAATAGTACAAATTAGCCTGGTAGTCATGACCCTGCTGATGGCTCCACTATCTTCGTTCGCTGCTGAAGTGGTTGATATTAATCGTGCTGATGCTGCCACCATGATAGAAAACTGGAAAGGCATTGGTGAGAAAAAGGCACGCGCCATTGTTGCCTATCGAAAGAAAAACGGCGCGTTTGCAAGCGTTAACGATCTGGCCAATGTCACAGGCGTTGGAGAGGGATTAATTAAAAAGAACAAAAAGTATATGTCTGTGTCCAAAGGCGCAGTCAAACCAAGTGGCAAAAGCACCGCGAGTAAAAGCACAACAAAAAAAGACACGTCTAAAAAGGCAACAGCTAAAAATAGCAGCAAAGATAAAGCCGGCAAAGCGACTAAGCCAACTAAAAAGAAAGCAAATTCTACAGCTAAAAAAGACAGTAAAACAAAAAAGAAAACCACGAAAAAATCAAAAAAGAAAGACTGTACTGCTAAGTCGACAGACAAAAACTGTAAGAAAAAGCCCGCTAAAAAGAAAGCAAAAACCAGCTAAGTCCGGCAAGACCGCACTCTGTGGGCCAGGATAGGCCCACAGGTAAGTTCAACTATTCAATTCCCACTTCAGTTTTTATCGCCGCCTGTACCAGTCGCAACAACGTCATTGGGTATTTACCGTCAAGCCTCTCATACACCGGCTTCAGTGATTGCTCGCCTGTATCGATAGCAAACAAAATCTCAGCCTCAAGCTCATTTCGTTCATCTTCATCAAATGCCGCAGCGATTCGGTCCAGCGCTAAATCTCCCGCTTTTGCCAATGTAATGAGCCCGGTATCGACGTGAGATTGCGTTAACTTGCATTGTGCAGCCAAGTCCGCAATGTCAGTGCCTTTATCTAATTCCAATACTAACTTACGTCTGATGTCCTCAGGATCAGGCGCACTACTCTCTTGATTGATTACATCGAGAAACTGCTGACCGTACTTCTCTAGCTTGGCCTCACCTACACCTGAGATTGCAGCCATCGCACTCAGGGTTTTAGGCTTGTTTTCCACCATCTCCATAAGCGTGGCGTCATGGAAAATTACATAGGCGGGTACGCCTTGCTCCCTAGCGATTTCACTCCTGCATTCGCGTAAGCTTTCCCATAACTCTGCATGCTCAGGGCGCACGGTTTTACCACCACTGCGAGCCTTTTTTCGTTTTGCAGGCTTATCATCAACTCTGAAAGAGAGTTGCTCTTCGCCTTTTAAAACAGGCCGCGCCGTTGCTGTCAGTCGCAACCCACCCTTACTTTCAATATCTGTCGTTAACAACGATCGGGCTATTAACTGCCGGAAAACGCTGCGCCACGTATTAGCGTCATAGGCGGTACCTATGCCGTAGACGGTTAATTGATCATGTTTGAAACGGCTGCTTCTCTCATCTTTTTTACCTAGCAATATATCGACAAGATAAGAACTGCCAAATCGCTGACCGGTACGATACACAGCAGATAACGCCATACGTGCCGCCTCTGTTGCATCCCAGGTATCAACCGGGTTCAGACAGGTATCACAGTTACCACATGGCTCATCCAGTGTTTCGCCGAAGTAGCGCAATAGTGTTCTACGCCGGCACTCAGTGGCTTCACACAGACCAAGCATGGCCGTCAGTTTATGACGCTCCACCTGAATGACATCCTGACTGGCATCAGAGCTGCCAAGCATCTGCTGCAGAGAGATTACATCTTGTAGTCCGTACACCATCCATGCGGTCGACGCTAAGCTGTCGCGTCCGGCACGTCCGGTCTCTTGATAGTATGATTCTATGCTCTTCGGCATATCGAGGTGGGCAACAAAGCGTACATCAGGTTTATCAATACCCATTCCAAACGCTACCGTTGCCACCATGACCACCGACTCTTCAACTATAAAGCGCTGCATATTCGTCGCCCTGTCAGCGCTGTCCATTCCAGCGTGGTAACACATGGCATTGATGCCTTGTGTTTTAAGAAATGCCGCCGTTTCCTCGGTTTTTTTGCGTGACAGGCAATAGACGATGCCAGAAGCTCTGGGATATTCCGACTTGATAAATTCCAGCAACTGCTGGCGCGGGTTATTCTTGCCTTCTATGCGGTATTGAATGTTCGGTCGATCAAAACTGCTGATAAATAATTGTGCGTCTTCAAGGCGTAAGTGTTTTCGAATATCCTCCCGCGTATTTTCATCAGCCGTGGCTGTCAGAGCCAGCCTTGGTACTCCCGGATAATTCTCTGCAAGCGACGAAAGCTGAGTATATTCCGGTCGAAAATCATGCCCCCACTGAGACACACAGTGAGCTTCATCAATCGCAAATAAAGCGATCTGCAGGCGCGAAAGCAAACCTTGTCCTGATGCCCCGACCAACCGCTCTGGTGCCATATAAAGCAGATCAAGCCCGCCGTTGATTGCCTGAGCCTCAACCTGCCGCTGCTCATCCATAGACTGGCTGGAATTGATATATGCCGCTCGAACACCGTTCTGACACAGCTGCTGTACCTGGTCTTGCATCAGTGCAATTAACGGCGAAATAACAATGCCTACGCCGTCACGCAAAATAGCAGGTATTTGAAAGCAGAGACTTTTACCGCCACCGGTGGGCATTAATACCAACGTGTCATGTCCTTCTATCGCACGTTCAATAACGGCTAGCTGGTCGCCTCGAAACTGTTGATATCCAAACAGATTCTGCAAACATTGAAGGGCTGAGTTTTGTGTGGGCAATGCGAAACACCTGCTTAAAGTTTTAGCGGCGCACTCCCGATAAGACCACCAACCTGCGGAAGATTCAACGAGGTGCAACCACATTGTATCTCGCAGCCCGGAAAAAAAAACAAAATAAATGCACCGGGATCACTCACAGATTGGCAGTGAAAATGCGAACTAACTCCGGTTTTAAGAAAACAGCAATACGTTTCTCAGCCAGTGCACTGATTGCCGCCGGCGGTTTACTGCTAGGTGCCTGCGGCGGAGGTGGCGACAAGCTATTCAACGAAAACGGTATTGATACCGGGAGTGTCAGCAGCACCTATAAAATTGATACTGACGGTCTCCCTTCGCTGGGCGCAGCACTGCCGCAAAAAATAGACAATGACTTCGAGGCCGCCCGCTTTCTTCATCGTGCGAGTTTTGGCCCGACAGAAGCCAGTATTGCTCGCTTGCGCGACATTGGCTACGTGGCATGGGTAGCAGAGCAGATGCAGAAACCTGCAACGTTTCTGCTGCCAGTGACACGACAACACAACCCACCTCGTTGGGGCGAACACGTGAACAGCTGGCTTGAAAATGCCACCAATGCCGATGATCAACTGAGACAGCGTGTCGCGTATGCCTTGTCACAATTCTTTGTCGTGTCTGATCAGGGCGGCCTGGGGGGCGAGCAGGCAGCGTTGTCCAACTACTACGATATCTTAGTCGCCAATAGTTTCGGCAATTTCCGTGAGCTAATGGAGCTTGTCACACTGAGCCCGATTATGGGCGACTACCTCAGCATGAAAGGCAACCAGAAGCCTGATCCTGAAAACGGCATCAGGCCGGATGAAAACTACGCCCGGGAACTACTTCAGTTGTTCTCTATCGGTCTGGTACAAATGGCGGCTGACGGCTCTGTGCTGCTGGACAACAACGGTACACCGATACCCACTTATGATCAGCAGGTGATAGAGGCGTTTGCACATGTATTTACCGGCTGGCATTTTACCGGCGTAGAGAATTGGAACTATCCGAAAAACAAGGATTGGTATACACCGATGGAAGCCTATCAGGCACGCCACGACATCGGAGAAAAAACCCTTTTAAACGGCGTAGTGCTTCCCGCCGGCCAAACAGCGGAGCAAGATCTTAACGATGCACTGGACAATATATTTAATCATAAAAATGTTGCTCCCTTTTTTGCCAAACATTTAATCTCACAACTGGTCACCAGCAATCCGTCAGCAGGTTTTGTAAAGCGCGTAGCCGACACCTTCAACGATGACGGCACCGGCGTGCGCGGCAACATGGGTGCTGTGGTGGCAGCCACACTGCTCGATGACGAGGCAATGAATGGATACCGGCAGGACCCGGAGGCTTTTGGAAAACTTCGCGAACCCCTGGTGCGGCTGGTCTCTCTATGGCGGGCATTTAATGGCAACCCGGCACATCCGGATTTCAGCTACGGTTGGTTAAAAAACAGACTGGCACAAGCACCATTGCAATCACCCTCTGTTTTTAATTTCTTCTCACCCGCCTTTAGCCAGAGCGGTGCAATACGCGATATGGGCTTAAAGTCGCCGGAATTTCAGATCCACAATGAAAGCAGCATTATTGACATCACCAGTGCCATGCTTGCCCACAGCGTCTGGAACAACACTGAGTCAACCTCCGAGCGCAATTTAGCGCCAGTGGATATTTCCAGACTGATGTTAATGGATGATGATCGCGAATCGCTCTACGAATTGCTCAGCAAGCTGACGCTTGGCAAACCACTCAGTGACAATTTGCGCACGCAGGCGGACTACCTGCTTGACGCACGTAAAAACGCATCATCAGAGATTCGGGCAGAAGACCTGCTGTTTCTGTTTGTCTCATCCCCAGAAGCTGCAGTGCAACGATAGCGGTACGGATCATATGAATAAATACACTCGCAGAAAATTTATAGAACTCGGTTGTCGCACTATCCTTGGCGCAGGTCTGGCCGGTGGTTCAGTGACAAAGTTTGCCCACGCTCAGGCAAGTGGCGCTGATTATCGTGCCCTGGTGTGCATCCACTTAAACGGTGGCAATGACGGATTTAACATGATCGTTCCAGCCGCCGGTGCCGGCTACGCTGAATACGCTCAAGGGCGCGGCCATCTTGCTGTACCGGCCAATGATCTCCTGTTACTGAATCCTGTAACGGCCAATACCACTGCTGTCGGGCTCAACCCCCATATGGCCGCACTTAAACCGTTATTTGAAAGTGGCCAGCTGGCATTTCAATCTAATGTCGGCACCCTGCTTGAACCAGGTACTGCAGAGGATGTTCGCAACAAATCTATTCGCTTACCGGAACATCTTTTTTCTCACAACGATCAGACTCGTCAGTGGCAAAAGCTCAATCACTATCACCAATCAAACGCAGGCTGGGGTGCACGTGCCGCTGATATTGTCAGCAGAAATCAACCCAATCCAAACCTAGCCTCTATCAGCCTCAGTGGCAGCAATGACTGGCAATCAGGCGGCGATTTTTCCGCCTTCAATATCAATAGTGACGGCGTACGCAGCTACGCAGGAATGGGAGATCACCAATCCAAATGGCAAATGCCGCGCCGCGAAGCCTTTATTCAATTGTTGCACGCACAATACAACAACGTTTTTGAACAGGCTTACGCCGAGCTACAGTCCAGAGCATTAGTCCTGTCTACCAACGTGGGAGCAGCGCTTGCCAAACGCGGCGAGCTACAAACACCCGTTCCCAAAGATAACCCATTGGCTGATCAGTTGGCGATGGTTGCAAAACTGATTTCCATCAAAGATGAGTTTCGCCTCTACCGGCAGTTGTTTTATGTCGAGCTTGGCGGTTTTGATACCCACGACTACCAGCTTGAAAAACAACCCGCGCTGTACGCCAACATTGCCTCGGCACTTGAGTTTTTTAATCAGGCACTGCTTGAGATTGGTCATCAGGAAAACGTCGTCAGTTTTACTACATCAGACTTCGGGCGCTCTGTCACCAGTAACGGCGATGGCACCGACCACGGCTGGGGAAATCACCATATTGTGATGGGTAACGCTGTTGCGGGAAGTGATATTTACGGATCAATTCCCAGAATTCTTGTTGATGGGCCGGATGACTCCAGAAATGGTCGCATCGTACCGACAACTGCTGTATGCCAATATGCCGCTACCATGCTGCATTGGTTAGGACTACACAGTACGGAAATTGATCAGTTACTGCCTTCTTTGAAAAATTTTGATACACGCAAACTAGGATTTTTAGCTTGATTAACTTAATCGAGCCCTGCCCAATCACCATGTCGAATGGCAAAACGACAGAACAGACATTCGGAAAGAAAAACGTGCAACTTAACTATTCACTCTGCGCTGTTCTGCTTCTATGTTCGCAGCTCGCGCTGTCGAATGATGCAAACACCACTCCTGTCACTGCAGCTGTGGCGACCCACGCTGCAGCGGAAACCACATCTGGCGCTCTATCGATTTACCAGAATTCAAGTACTGAAATTCGCGTAGAACAAATAGCACCTCTGGTTCGAAAAAGCTTTTTAAGCATGGGAGCTGCCGCGTCAAGTAATTCGCAAGTGATGCACAAAAAAATACTCGCTGCCATGAAAACTGCCTACCATCCAGACAATTTCAGGGATCGTATCGTCAGCTCACTTAACAACTCTCTCAGCCAATCAGAGCAGGCTGTCGTATTGAAGTGGCTCGACTCGCCGCTGGGCAGAGACGCCTCGTTACTGGAAGCGCAGAGCATCATCGAATCGTACAGCGCAGGTATTCCGGCCACCATTGATGAAGCCAGAACAAGTCGTAAATCAGACCAGACAGAAGAGCTCCTGAAAACAGTGAACCTTGCTGCTATGGCAAGTGAACTACAACTGGATATTTCTATTAATCAAATCGCGGCGTCTTCATTTGCTGCAAACGCTCGACCTTCAGAAATCGGCGCCAACAACTACAGCGTGTACTTTTCGGTCACGGACGCAAGACGCCCTAAGATGGCCACACTAAATCGAAATTACACCCTCGCGATGCTGAAAAATGCCTATAGTCAGTTGTCCGATCAGGAGCTGCGACAGGTCATTAGTTTCTGGGGCTCACCGACCGGCTCGCGTTACGCCTTTGCACTACGTGACGGCATCAACGAAGCGTTTGCACGCGCAAACAGCCACTTCGATAGCGAAATAGCCGACATTGTCGCCAACACCACGATTGCTGTCGCAGCTGTTGACGAATAGACATACAAGCGCACGCTTAAGCTTACCCACTGGCCGGCATACCTCAACTACTTAATCCTGGTTAAGGTTGCCGGCATCCTGTTCTTTGCTCTGCTGCATCTGCCATAAGCGATGGTATAGACCTTCCTGTTCTAGCAAGCCCGCATGGCTCCCGGACTCTACAATTCTTCCGTTTTCCATAACGACAATGGTATCTGCATCTACTACAGTGGATAAGCGATGCGCTATGACCATGGTGGTCGCATTGCTACTGGCTTTATCCAACGCGCCTAATATCGCACGCTCAGATTGACTATCAAGACTTGACGTCGCTTCATCAAAAACGATGATACGCGGTGCTTTCAAGATCACTCTAGATATCGCAAGTCGCTGCTTCTCACCACCCGATAGTTTAAGACCACGCTCTCCAACCACGGTATCCAGCCCGTCGGGAAGGCGCGATAACAATTCTCCAAGATCAGCGCTGTTAGCAGCAGCAATGACTTCATCGTCAGTGGCATCATTTTTTGCGTACGCAATGTTGTAGCGAATCGTATCGTTAAATAGCACAGTGTCCTGAGGTACGATGCCAATAGCACGCCGCAGGCTCTGCTGTGTACATTGGGAGATCGATTGACCATCAATCTCAATACTTCCATCAGTGACCTCATAAAAACGAAACAACAATCTAACCAGTGTTGATTTTCCTGATCCTGAGGGACCTACTACCGCGAGTTTGTGTCCCGCCGGAATACGAAAATCTACCTGTTCAAGTATTTTGCGATCTTCATTGTAGTGAAAACTGACATTGCGAAAACACACCTCACCTTCAGTCACATCCAATGGCTTTGCATTATCTACGTCATTTATCTCCGGCGGTTTGTCCAACAGCTTTATCACAAGATCCATATCGGCAAGTGAATATTGAAGCTGTCTGTATACAGAGCCAAGAATACTTAGCGGTATGAACAACTGCAGCATCAACGCATTGATCAATACCAGATCACCGATAGTGATGTTTCCGGCAGCTACCTCTTTAGCTGACAGAATCATAATGACCGTGACGCCGATCGTGACGATGGCACCTTGACCAAAGTTAAGCGCTGACAAACTGATTTGTGTTTTTAGACCAGCACTGCGCCATGCGTCCAATCGCTCATGGTAGTAGTCACGCTCCATCTCTTCGTTGTTAAAATATTTCACTGTCTCATAGTTGAGCAAGCTATCGATGGCACGGCCATTGGCTTCGCTATCGTATTTGTTCATTTCGTGGCGAAAGCTCATACGCCACTTGCTCATCGATAAAGTGAAAATCACATAGGCCGCAACCGTGACCAGTATCACTGCCATCAAGTGCCAGTCGTAACGGAACAGTAAAATTGCACCAACCAGAATAAACTCAGCAATGGTTGGCAATATACTGAATACCAATAAATTCAAAACAGAGGCAAGGCTGCGTGTTCCGCGCTCCAGATCTCGAGAAATACCACCGGTATTGCGCTCCAGATGGAATCGCAGAGAAAGCCTGTGCAGATGCTCCAGCACATCTACAGACATCTGGTGCATCGCGCTATAGCGAACCCGGGCAAATAATATGTCGCGAAGTTCGTTAAAAACACCACCGGCCAGACGCAACGCGCCATAGGCCAAAAGCAGCGCCATTGGCGCTACCACCAGCAGGTTCTCCTGCAACGAGGAGGCATCCAATCGATCGATAATGCCCTTGAGGACCAGCGGGATGCACACTGTGGCAAGCTTTGCGACAAGTAAACACGCCAATGCCAGGCCAACCCGCCGGCTATAGCGCCAGACATACGGTGACAGCTTTTTCAGATTGGCAAAGTCATCACGATTAGCGTGAGGCTCTTCCTGTCGTGCGTAGCTACGCATTCATCAGTCCATTAATAACGCGCAGAGCGCGAGTAAGCATTCACTCGGAACGCCGTAGAGGGTTTCTCAGTCGAGTGTATCAGCGGGCAACTTTTCTTCAGGCAAAAAAAAACGTGGCGCATTGCTGCGCCACGTCTGATCTAACTACTGGTCAGTGAAACTGACTAGTAACGATCGTCGCGATACTCTTCGCGGTAGTCACGATACTCACCACGATCACCACGATACTCACCACCACGGTCAGCATAGTCACGATCCACTGGCGGTGCACTACGATACTCAGGCTCACGATACTCAACACGCTCAGGAGTAGAGTCAGCAGGTGCTGCACCCGATACGATCAGGCGATAAATAATTGCGCCCAATACACCACCGACGATCGGTGCTGCCCAGAAAACAGGAAGCTGGGTAATCACTGTGTCGCCACCTTCACCGAAGAAGTGGGATACCAATGCCGGACCGGTGCTTCGAGCAGGGTTAACAGAAGTGTTTGATACAGGGATAGAGATCAGGTGAATCAACGTCAGGCCAAGACCGATAGCAATCGGTGCAAAACCAGCTGGAGCACGTTCGTCGGTAGCACCCATGATGATTATCAGGAAGAAAGCAGTCATGATGACTTCCATCAGGATAACCGAATTCATGCTGAACCCACCCGGTGAAGCTTCTGCATAGCCATTAGAGGCCAACGATGCTATGGCACCACCATTCAGGCCATTGGCATCAGTCGCCAAACCACCAGCGTCAGTTACAAACCACTGTAGAACGAATGCTGCAGCTACCGCACCTAACACCTGAAAAACGATGTAAGGAATAAGATGGCCGAAACCGAATCTTCCACCAACCCACAGGCCGATCGACACTGCCGGGTTGAAATGCCCGCCCGATACGTGACCTACCGCGTAAGCCATCGTCAGGACGGTTAAACCGAAAGCCAGTGAGACGCCTACCAGGCCAACATTGATTCCCAGGTCTTTCGCGAATACAGCTGCAAAGATTGCGGTACCACACCCACCCAGCACCAGCCAGAATGTGCCGAAGAATTCGGCCAGATACTTATTATGAAAGTGCATATAATATTTCCTTTAGCTCAGATTGTGTAAGTCTTGATTTTGTTAAATATTTTGAGGGACAACTGACACTATCAGCACCAACCCCCTGATGCAGTATGTAGTTTGAGTCGACAGGCGTCGCCGGCCCGGATTGTCACACGCGCTAAGTGTAGCCAGTGCGATGTTCCGAACACAGTACGGTTCAGTAAACCTTTGTAAAGTTAGCTTTTGTAGACAAACAAGGCACCGCGAAGTATACAATATGAAACACTTCAAATCACTTAAAGTTGCTGTCCGGGGAGCAAATAGCGCCGCTGAAAAAAATCAGCACATAAGAATGTCGTTACATCCTTTGAGCAACCAATCCTTTAGTAGTACATAATCACGCTGACCACGTTGAATATCAGGAGGGCTTGTGCCCAGACTTGACGTATACCAATCGCTTTGGGCGATGGACCCAGGCAGAGGTAGCCACGATACCGCCACGACTGAGGAGTACTTTGCCTGGGTCAAAAACGCAGGCTTTGCCGGCATTGCTATTGATCTTGCTGCGGCTGACAGAGAAACCGCCTACAAGACCATGCCCTTGTTTCGCCAACACGAGCTCGGCTGCGTAATCAATGCATTCCCTGCCAGTATGGAAGACGTGCTGCCCGTGCTTGAAATGGCCCGTGAATTCAACGCGGTGGTGGTCAACATTATTGCCCAGGTAGTGCCAAGCAGCCTGGAAGAAGCCACATTGATGGTCCAAGATTGGATGGAAGAGGCAGAGAAGGAGAACGTTAATATCGAGTTCGAAACTCACCGGAACTCTGTGACGAATGATCTCGGTTATACCACCAAGCTACTGGAAGCAGTGCCAGACATGAAGCTCGGCGTCGACTTATCGCACTATGTCGTAGACCGTGAGATCAGCTTACCGCTGCGCGAAGACGAAAAACAGTTAGTAGACAAAATTCTGCGCCGAGCTGACGCCTTTCAGGGGCGGGTGTCATCAGCACAGCAAATCCAGCTGCAACTCGAGTTCCCACAACACCAGAAATGGGTTGTGCAGTTTCTCGACTGGTGGGAAACCGGGTTCCGCTATTGGAGAAAGCGCGCATCTGCTGATGACACACTCATCTTTCAAACCGAACTGGCCCCGCCTGACTATGCGATGACAGGACCGGATGGCATGGAAATGTCCAATCGCTGGGAAGAATCACTCATTATGAAGGGCTGGATAGAAGACTTGTGGAAACGCCTGGAAAAAGAAGATGTCGAGGCGACCGTCAGCCATGATGACAAAGAACACAGCTGATACCATTGATGCACACCCTCTTATGATCACTGCACCACCGTGGTGCCGAACGACCTGATCAACAACAAGCAAGAATAAAGTGCCTACCCTGGAACTGGAAATACTCTATCGCGATCAATTTATTATCGCGATCAATAAACCGGCCGGCCTTCTGGTTCATCGCAGCACGATAGACTTTCACGAACCTCACAACGCGCTGGATCAGCTAAAGGCACAGATAAAGGCTGAAGTATTTCCAGTACATCGCCTCGACAAACCCACGTCAGGAGTGCTGCTGTTTGCACTCAACAGAGACGACGCCGCATCGATATCGGAACAGTTTAGACATCAAAAAATCAGTAAACACTATCTGGCAGTAGTCAGAGGTCACACTGAGGCACAGGGTACGATTGATAACCCGGTACGGGATCGGGATGCGCCCGAAAAACCAAGAAAAGATGCCACCACGTCGTATACAACGCTCGCGCATATAGAGCTCGCCGTTGAGGTCGATCGCTATCCAAGCTCACGGTACAGCCTGGTGGATGTGGTGCCAACGACTGGTCGAAGGCATCAGATAAGACAGCACATGAAGCACATCAGTCATCCCATTATCGGGGATACCAGCTACGGGAAATCAATTCACAATAAATTTTTTAGTAGCCAATTTGCCTGCCAGAGATTGCTGTTACACGCACAGCGGCTCACACTTAACCATCGCGGTACAGATTGCACCATAGAAGCCAGTGACTACGATCAATCATTTCACCGTGTAATCAAACACAGAGATTGGGTCTGGACACGCGGAACTAAGCTTTAATTGCAGCTGTACGTAACACCACCGGGCATTTAGTGGCGCCTGGCTTTTCGCCGTCGAAGCATACCGATAACACTGGCCAGCACTGTCAATAACAACAGCGGGTCAGCCGCAGTGGATCCCCCTGTGATACTACAACCACCACCAAGACCCACTCGTACGGTTCCACTCACTGGCCGGGTAACATTTGGGTCATTGTCATCAATATCCAAAAACGCTGGAACGGTATCACCATCGTTGTCTACCACAAGCTCTGTCGCATCGGGTATTCCATCAGCATCACTATCAGAGTCAAGGAAGTCTGGAATACCATCACCATCGGTGTCTGACACCAACTCGATGATGTCTGCAATGCCGTCACCATCACTGTCAGAATCAAGGTAATTTGGAATCAAATCACCATCGGGGTCACCGGTTAATTCATAGTCGTCTGGAATCTGATCAGCATCACTATCCAGATCTATGAAATTACCGCGCAGATCAGCATCAATATCTTCCACGCCTTCTTCACTATCTGGTATTGAATCGCCATCGCTGTCATCGTCACGAAAGTTGGGGACACCATCACCATCAAGATCACTGTTGCTTTCAACACTGTCCGGAATGGAATCATTGTCACTGTCGATATCAAGCAAATCTGCAATGCCATCCTGATCGGTATCGGCGTTGCCCTCTAGCTGATCTGACAATCCATCATTGTCTTGATCCGAACCCGAGGACTCTGCCTGTGTAGTAGGGTCGACAAAATTCGGTACAAAATCACCGTTGGCATCATTGATACCCTCAACTGAATCCGCCACCCCGTCACCATCACTGTCCGTATCAAGATGATTCGGTATGCCATCACCATCAACATCACCGTTGCCTTCTATCACATCAAGTATTGTGTCGTTGTCATCATCGTCGTCCAGATAATCCGGGATGCCGTCGCCATCTGAATCAATATACGCTGCAGGATCTTCAGGGCTTGTACCCTCGGATACTTCTACACTATCAGGCACACCGTCAGCATCACTGTCTGCGGTATCGAAAGTAGCATCTTGAAACGATGCTATGCCGTTTTTATCCGGATCAAATAATGATTGAACCGCTCCATCGGTGTTCCCAACAGCCCAGTTAAAATCATCGTCATCAAGATACGCCGGAACCCCATCGCAATCACGATCGTAATAAGGCAACGCACCGCTTTCCAGCTGATTCCACAATCCATCATCGTCGCTATCAAAGTCAATAATATCGGGAATTAAGTCGCCATCTGTATCGACAAACGATGCCGGATCTGCCGGATTGCTACCTTCAGCTATTTCCGTACTATCAGGTACTTTGTCACCATCACTATCTACCAGGTGATCGTGAGAGCTGTCCTGAAATGCTGCTGTGTTGTTACCGTCCGGATCGAAATGCCCACTGACTTTACCGTCTGCGTTACCTACGCTTGCATCAGCGTCGTCATCATCCAGGTAGGCAGGAACTCCATCTTCATCTGCATCCATATAGGGGTTACTGCCGTATTCGGAAACGTCCGGGATGTTGTCTCCATCAGAATCAATATCCAGAAAATCGGGAATACCATCGCCATCACTGTCCAGAAAATTGGCGGCATTGTTCGGATCGGTTTGCTCCGCCAACTCTATGTTATCTGGAACACCATCATTATCACTGTCTGCCGCCAGGGCCGCACTTGATAATGACAGCAAAAACACACTACCAATCACCTTTGCAGTCAATCGACTTTGAACAGCACCAAACGTTTCAGCCACACCGTTTGCTATCAACGTCTTATTCACCTGATGAGATTTCATACTTCCTAACCTTAAATTCTAAGAGGCGCGTCCAGCACCATATAATTTTCCGAAAAGCGAAACACTGCAGGCGTACAAACCAATTGCAGCGAGCACAAACCTGTTTTCAATTATTGCGCCAGTTCTAATTAACAACATTCTTAACGCCACAAAGACAGGCCATTGAATGTCAGCGCATGCATAGCAGTGTCTGAGCTGTGAAGAATTAGAGAGCGGGGGAGAGGGTGCCGGTGCTACTACATACCGGGGAGGGAGATAAAACGCCCCGCACGGTGGTGCGGGGCCAACAATACAACTACTGAATTGTTCGAAACTCCACACGGCGATTCAGCAAACGACCAGCACGTGTATCGTTATCAGCAATCGGCCGGGATTCACCGTAAGCACGAGCCTCAAGGCGCTCAAGCGGTATCCCCTGTGCTGTTAAGTACCTCACTACTGATAGAGCGCGTTTACGAGACAAATCAAGATTTGCTGCTTCAAGCCCCTGACTATCAGTGTGTGAATCTACTGATACGCGCACCTCAGGAAACGCTATAAGCGTCTGAACAACATCGTTTAGAATGGTGCGAGAGGTATCCGTCAATGTATCAGAGCCCGTCAGAAAATTTACCCCTTCAAGTGTACCGTTGAACATCGCACAGCCATTGGCGTTTACCGGAGTACCTGGTGGGGTTTCAGCACAATTGTCTTGTGCGTTATTGATCCCATCACCATCGCCATCATCTGAAACCACGTCTTCAATCAATGAATTGTCTACCTCTGGCAGCAACTCCGGCACTGGCGGCGGCGGTGGTGGAAGTGTTTCGATGGGTGCTGGTGCAGGTAGTGTCGGCAAATCAAGCTCAGACTCAGCACGCGGTGCCTGCGGCGCTTTACGACCACCGAATCGGTACAGCACACTAAGCCCGCGGTATTTAGCATCCGTGTCAAAGTTTATATATTCAGCGCGAATACCCAAGCCAAACTTCAACGCATACTCGATTCCAAGACCGGCCATAAGTTGAGCATCATTTTCCCGCTCAAACTGCACAGAATCCAACGCTTCGTTTTCCATTTTACCGACACCAAGGCGGCCATAGAGCGACAAACCTGTGCGCTGGTCCAGCCCGTCATAGTCCAAATAATCAGACGAACCTAAACCATTCCACAAGTAATACAAACCACTCAATGAGGCTTCGGCATAGCTGATGCCATCATTGCCGGAGAAGATCGAATCTCCCAAATCTGCATATTGAAATTCAGCTGTCAGCCGTCTGCTGAAATCAAAACCGAGTGTCAGAGTGGAGGCGGTATCGTTATTTTCTACAACATCTATCCCCGCTACTGCACTGGTGTCTGGCACCAGTTTCGATTCACCCGCACCAATCCCAACATAGAGGCGCTTGCTAAAGCTGCTATCCCATGATCCGGAAAATTGCGCGTAAGCGTTGCCGCTTAAGGCTGTGGCACTGGCGATCAGTACAGGGGCAATTAATTTTTTATTCATTCTGTTCTTATACGTCCCGTGGAATTTTTTTGTCTATTAGCACAAGCAATCAACCTAATTGCCTGCCAAACTTCGTGCCATATGAGGTGCGAATCAGCCTGCATCGAGTCTGAAGCACCATCACGCAGACCCGGCATTGACATCTAACGATAAAGTTGAGTATAGACCGGTGTCAGAATTTGGCCATTTAGCAACTACATCGAGGCTCCCGCGCCGGGTAATCAAGCCATTTCGACAGGGCCCAACGACTCCGATAAATTTCACAGGGATGGAAAAAGCAACAGGAAAGCGACACTGTACTGAAGCCGTGACGTGTCATGTAACGTCAAATTATTGTTACCGATAATTCCCGGATCTTCTATCATGCACAGCCAGTTGTTAGCGTTACCCGTATCAACCAAAGGCGCGTCCGTTGTCAGAATGGCTCTCCAAGCTGCACGAATTTTACACCGAAGGGGATCCGTTTGTGATCGCCACCGTGGCGTCGCTGCATGGAAATTCACCGGAGCAGATTGGCGCCTACCTGTTTTTATCAGAGAAGTATTGTCACTCAGTGGTCAGTTCAGATAGTCGATGCAGGCAAATGCTGGCAACCGCTCGATCGGTTCTGAATTCCGCTGCGAATTTCACCATTGAACAGCAGGCTCTCGGGAATATCGCCGGCTCCACAAACGGGCACTGTGTGATCACCTACGAATTCTTCCCCGCGAACAATTACCCCGACTGGCTTCAAGAACTCAGGCGCCAACAGCAAGCCGGAATCAGTTCAATCCTGCTTCGGGAATTCAACAATGTTGATAACGAGGCGCAAAATCACGTCGTCTCTGGCAACACAGTCGCACAACCAACCGTAGTTACAGACTTTGCCGAACTCAACCCACCTGAAGACTGCTTGCTGATTAACCATGAAAACAGCACAGCTATTCTGCGCGCTGTGCGGAGCAGAGAAATTCCATTGGTCCTAGTGGGTGATCACCCCGTGGCTGTAGAAATTGCCAAGCAGGTTGCCGTGTTACCTATTACTGTTACGAAGATCGAAGTGACCAGAGACCTCAAACCCGACTGGGTAGATCATCTGACACCACACAGCTATGTGATCATAATGACTGGTGATCATGAGCTCGACTTTCGCTTCTGTCAGTTAGCACTGTCTAATCGCACACTAAAGTATGTGGGGTGTATCGGGTCAAATAAAAAAGCCCGGCTATTCCACAACCGGTTAAAGCAACAAGGTGCATCTGAAGAACAGTTAGAAAAGCTCAGCATGCCGATCGGCTTAGCACAAATTAATGGTAAGCAAACCGCCGTGATAGCGGCCAGTATAGTGGCACAAATCATGTCACTTCATCACTGGTAAGCGCTGCGTAAGCAGCGTTATTCATGAACCGGACAGCGTCTCTTGATTTAAGCTGACTAAGGCTTTGACTGATCAAAAAATTGCAGAGCACGAGTCACCCCCAACAGGGAAAACTTGATTTCAGACATCACGTCCGATTCATCCAGCCATTCAAATCGAACTTCTCTGCCCTCACGCAGCTTGATAATAAACTCACGCGCCAGTTCACCTACCGCGATATCAACTCCCTGCCTCATTGGCAGAGGCAGCGGCTCTCTCACCGAGTTACCCAGATAGACATCCACTCCATCTATCTGCATTTTCAGCTGTCTTTCGATCACTTGATCATCCGTGGTCGAGATCAACTGTATTCTCCAGTCACCTTCCACCGACCTATCAACGCGTAATTGCCATTCACCGTCACTGGCAAACTGCGCATCAGTTTCAGCACTACAGACACTGTTCTGTGTTACCGCGCAGGCGGATAACCAGACATTAAAATAGCCGTACAAAAAACCCGCTGATGCGTAGTCATCAACCGTTGCCGCGCTCGATATTTCTGCCCCTGTTGCGCGTGCATCACCGAATGATCCTTGCTCCGCACGATGTTGAGATAGATCACTACAGTCACTGTTCGACAATGGTCGCAATAAATTGATCTGTGAAACGAGTAAACTCGCACGGTAGTCAGCGCCTGACCCTGAAGCAGGTGCACCTCTCACATTTCCGCGTAGCTCGGCATATAAAAGATCAGAAGCAGTGTTGAATCCCTGATCACTGATATCTGCGTATCGCCTGTCAAGCGCCGACACAATGGCATCACTGCCGGTAACCCACCAGTCAGTTTTACGATCACAGGCTTGAAAAACAGCCCCGGTGGATGTCTTGACATAGTAGCCTCGATAGCTTCTTCCCTCTTTGGCCAACACACGCCGGGCGGCAAGCCAGCCATTCAATACCTTGGTTCTGCTGCGCGTCTGCGCAACCAAACAGGCTTTGTAGTGTGGCTCTACCCGATCGCTACCGAATAACGACGCCTCCCATGCACAATGCTGATCACGAAAACTTCTAAACAAAGCCGGCAGAAAGCTGAATCGTTCGGAACGGTCTACCTTCTCATCAACCAACACCTCATCTTGTCGATCCAATGACAGAGTATCGTCATCGATGTTGATGATGTTGCCACCCCGTGCAGACAAACCGGATTGCAGCGCTGTGTCGTTAACGATCGATATCACCCTGGAGTTGCCGGTCAGGGTGGCCGATGTTGCGGAAACCGTCGTCTCTGCAGGCTCAGCATCGGGATTACTGTCTTCAGATTCCAGCCACTGCTGCCAACGATTTTCAATTGCGCTGAGTGCGGTTTCTGCCTGGGCGACTGTGACCGCAAGACACTCTTCAATGCCACGCTCATCAACTGACGCGCTGCTACATTCAATCAGTACCTGCTCACTGCTTGCCTGTAATTGCTGATGCGCCAGCAATAGCACCACGCACATTAGTTTGCCGGTCATTACCACTCCTGCTTCCGGTAATTTTGTCCATGGCAAATAGCCTATCGGACTGCCTGCTTGAGTCAAAACATTGGCGCGGAATTGACAGTTAACGTCTTTAAGCACTAGAGGGTTCTTTATGTGAGGCCAAAGATCCACCATACTTCGAATCGGACAACGCCGCAGCAGACAAGCACCACTAATAGCACCAGAAACACAAATACTTTCGTTGTGGTCAGGATCAATATTCCACAGTTTTGCTAGTCTCGTGGAGGTTTGATGTGGTTAGACTACAATTGAGTAATAAAATAACTAAAAATTCAATTGGACCACTTTACATGCTGCCAGGCGACCCGTCTGGTCGCACCGCAACCGCGAGCGGTGCATGGCTGGCTACCGGAATAAGAATAAAAAGAGAAAGCAATGCAAACTAATAGATCCGGATCGTCGCGCGCGGGAGGCGTTGGCACAACATTGTCGCTAGTGCTGTTAGGTACCCTGCTAACCGCCGCCGTCACTATGTTCTGTTACCAACGTCTGAAACCTGTTATCGAGCAAGATCTGACCACTAGTGTGACAGCAGCCCTTCAAGGCACTGGCGTCGATAACATTTCTGTCGAAGGTCAGGATGTATTTTTGTCAGGCGTGGTCAATTCTGATATTGCTCGTGTGGAAGCTGAACAAACAGCGGCTTCCGTCTATGGTGTGAGTCGGGTAATAAACAATCTGACGATCGATGGAGCCACCGCCATCGCCAGTGCATCTGCCGAACAGTTAGCACTCACACAAACTGATGATACCAACAGCACCAAAACAGCTAATTCAAACACAGCCAATAGTCAGCTTGCCACAAACTCTTCCACGCAACTGGTCATTGACAATGCCGCGACAGGTGCCGCCCCGTCTACGCTGACCATTGTTGTCAATGACGGATCAGTAAACACACAGGGCATTGTTTCAGACGACGCCACCATCCAACGAATCAACACAGCACTGGCAGGTAAGTTTGGCAAGGGCAATGTCAAAGACGATATGTCGAGCTTTGAAGGCAGCGCTGCTCCCGCGTGGATAGACGGCATGCTTTCAATGATCGACCAGCTCGACGGCATTGCCAATCCAATTGTTAAAGTCACTGGATCTGACCTTGTATTGGCTGGCACCGTGACGGCCGAGGATATTCGTCGGGCAAAAATCTCCACAGCGGAGCGATTGCTCGGCTCAGAGCTCAGCGTTATAGACAATCTAACCGTCAAGCCAGACGCGACACCCGTGCAGAATAAACAGGTAGCCGATAACATCGCCTCCAAACCTGTTAAAAAACGACCGGCATCAATGGGTATACAGTCTACCAATGGCGAAATTACGCTGACCGGATTCGTTGCTAATGACAACGAAGCCAACGCCTTACGCACCGGTTTGAAAAACCTGTTCGGTCAAGATGGCTACACAGACAACTTAACCATAGACAACACCGTGGCAAGCGCCGAGTGGATCGATGATGCCCTCATTGTCACATCAGAAATACGCGATGTTAACGACTTTGGCCTTAACATCAGTAGCGGTCAAATGTTATTAAACGGAGTCGTTGACGACCGGGACATCGGGCGTGACCTTTCTATAGCTGCAACAGAAATTGCCGGCAATAAGCTTGATGTACTGAATAGCTTTTCGGTAAACAACTCAATCACAGACAGTGATGAAGATTTACTGGCTCAGTCACTCATGCAGGAACTCGATGCATTACCAACAAAAAATATCGTGTTCAATAAAAACAGCACAACACTTACATCAAGCGCACAAGAAGTGCTGGATGATGTCGCAGCTGCGATTATGGGTTACAGCGATCTGGTCGTTGAAATAGCCGG
Organism: uncultured Granulosicoccaceae bacterium; assembly: GCA_937928685.1. GTDB lineage: Bacteria > Pseudomonadota > Gammaproteobacteria > Granulosicoccales > Granulosicoccaceae. The sequence continues at coordinate 5,369 of CALGJU010000213.1, read as the reverse complement.
CCACACCGATAGTTCCGGTGACGCGGTACGAAATTTGAAATTAAGTAAAGAACGCGCAACCGCCGTTCGCAACTACCTGGTTGAACAAAACGTTCCAGCTAATCGCTTAAGCCCGATTGGTTATGGAGAAACTGCACCGATTAGCGACAACGAGACGAGGGAAGGTCGTGCCGCTAATCGAAGAATTGAATTCAATCTCTAACGGAGTCCCGGTCAAATGTCATTCTTATCATCATTGAGTCCGTCTATGATGTACCTGGTAACAAAGATGTTAGTGTTTCTTGCACTGGCTGCGTTAGTAGGTTTACTGATTGGGTGGGCTATTGGAAAACTGGGGCAACAAAAAGGCACCCGTCGAGTAGAGCGCGAGTGGCGCAGAACACTTTCAGACACAGAAGAAGAGCACTCGCGCGTCATCGCACGGTTTAAAAAGTCCAACCAGTCGCTTGACGATGAGAACAACAATTTAAAAACAAAAATTGCTGCACTGAATGCAAAGATTGACCAGAACAGGGAAGATGTTGAGCGCAACAAGTCACAGCATCGACAACTCAGTGGTCAGGTAAACCAGTCGCGCTCAGAAATAGAATCTGCACAGCAGCTGTTAGCCGATGAACGGGCTAAAAACCACAAACTGCAAAACCTCACCAAAGCACTTAAGTCATCTTCGGATGAAAAAGACAGAATTGCACAACAACTGTCTATGCAGCTGGCAGACAGCAAGAACCACATGCAAAGCCTGCAATCAGTTGAGAGCAATGCCGACTACATAGCTCTGCAAAGTGAGGTAGTTGAACTGCGTGCTTCTGACCGTGAAAACGCAGACTTGCGCAAACGTATTTCGATTGAAGCCCGAGAACGCGAAGACGCACAATCTGAGCTGCACAATCTGAAACATAAGCTCGACAGCCTTGAGCGTGAGCGCGAAGACTATCGTCAGTGGTCGGTCAGGCTCGAACAGGAACAGGCGGGCTTTGATCAACGAGTAAAACATGCCGTTACACAAGCGCTGAGTAAAGAGAACTCTCAATCAAACGATCTGGAGCTTGAAGTATCAAGACTTCGCCCTATGGTCATCAATCTGCGCGAGCAGTTAGATCAGCTTGAGGATGAAAACAGACGCATCCTGACTGAGCAACAAAACAACCGCGTCGGTGCCGCCGGGCCGGGTTCTACTGAACATATACGGGAATTGCAGGCAGCTGTTGACAAGCTTAGCTACGAACGAGATCAGTACCGCACACGATTGGCAGACCAGCAGAGACAAACCACAGCGCTGAGCAGTCAGCTGAACAGTGGTGTTAATCCACCGGACATTGCCAGCTTACGGCGGGAGATAGCACAGCTATCTGCTGAAAAGGGAATAATGAGTGCAACCATCGATGAGCTGCAGCACAAGCTCGGCGTTTAAAAAAAAGCCTGACAGTTGCAAGCAACCGTCAGGCTTTTTTCACACTCTTCTTTATAAAAAACCAAGCCGGAATTTCTTTCACCCGGCTTGTCCGAGCTCCTAACCGGCAGTCTCTTTTACAATTAACTCATTCAGTACTTTGATCAGGTTGGGATAAGATCCCGCCACTGAACCGCTAGTACGATACTTACCATTGATGATCACTGTCGGCACGGCTGAAATACCAGCGTCACGCGCCTGCTGCAATGATTGCCTGATCTTGGCATCTACGTTAAATGACTTCATCGTCTTGCCGAATTTCTCACCGTCAAGACCGAGCGAGTCAACCAGCTTCATGACATCTTTCGGCTTACGCATGGGGTTTTTATCGACATGAATGGCGTTGAACATTGGCTCATGAAACTGATCAAGCACACCCAGTACCTGAGCCGCGTAAAACGCTTGTGAATGAACCTTCCATGCCGGATTCAACGGCGGAGCCACACTGATAAACTCTACGTTATCTGGTTTGGTTTTCTTCCAGTCGACAATATGCGGCTCAAACTGGAAGCAATGCGGGCAGCCGTACCAAAAAAATTCCAGCACCTCTATTTTTTCAGGGTTTGCCGTTTGTTGAGGGGTCTTTAACAACTCATAACCCGTTTGCGCATTGGCAGTCGCAGAAAAACAGGCAATCAAGCCCGCTAATAAAACTCCGGAAAGTGCTCTCATTAATTTTCCATATCAGTTAATTTAGTAAAGTATCTCAAGCAAGCCCTGAACCGGCCCTTACCCAAGCGCTAAGCAAGGCAATAAAGTGGGCGATTCGGCGCCTCAGCGCCGACCACCGAACTACAGGCTAGTGCAGCCCTTGCACATAATTAGCGACCGCTTGAATCTCGGCATCAGACAAACGCTTTGCCACCATTTGCATCATTGAACCCGGATCATTAGCTCGAGCGCCAGAGCGAAAGCTCTGCAATGCGGCTATGACGTAACCGGCATTTTGCCCACCAAGACGCGGAAACTTGGCGCTATCGTTTCCTGCCCCGTCAGGTGCATGGCACCCCATACAGGCAGGAACGCTAATAGAAGTAATGCCTCCCTGGTAAATTTGCCTGCCGGCCGCCAGATTCTCGTTAGCTGATTCAGCTTCGGGCGCCGGCATTTCGGCATAAAACGCTGCCAGGTTTTGCATATCCTGCTCAGATAGATTCGCTACCATACCCGCCATGATCGCGTTTTGACGTACACCTGATTTAAACTCCATTAACTGCTTCACCAGGTAGGGTGCACCCTGCCCCGCCAGACTGGGATATTCGGCAATAGCAGCAACACCATTTACTCCATGACAACCGGCACAAACAGCCGATGAGGACTTTCCAGCCGCTGCATCACCACTTGCAATGGTAGGCTTGAGCTCCACGGCCTGGGCCGGTTTGCTGCTCGATTCACTGGCGAGCAGTGACGGGGATACGATGGTGCTCGCGACAGCGGCACACAAAGACAAAACGAATAATGATTTACGCATCATCACACCTGAATTATTTGCAATCGGAAATGCGTTCCGGAACGAAACGCCAGCTAAAATCTGGACGCAATTGTAACAAATACTGGTCAATGATTCCGAGCCTCTATAGGCTCACCAATACTGTAATGGCCAGCTAAACATGATCAACACTATATATTTCAATACCGAATTCACTACGAGCGCCCATACCCTAGGGCAGTTACCCAAAGACAGCGTCGCCGAAGTGGCTTTCGCCGGTCGTTCCAATGCGGGCAAATCCAGTGCCATCAACACCATTACACGCAACAAAAAGCTCGCTCGCACCAGTAAAACGCCCGGTCGCACGCAGTTGATCAATCACTTTGAGGTCACCGCGGGCAATTATCTGGTCGATCTTCCGGGGTACGGCTACGCCAAAGTATCGAAGTCTCAAATCAAACACTGGAAGGCCACCCTCGGCGACTACCTGCGGACCCGTGACTCATTACGCTGCCTGGTGGTGGTCATGGATATTCGCCACGCTCTGTCCGACTATGACTGGCAATTGATTGACTCCGTCATGCAGGGCGATGCCGCTTTGCACTGCCTGCTCACCAAGAGTGACAAGCTCGGCAACAGTGCTGCCAAACAAGCCCTGATGAAAACAAGCAAAGCGCTTGAGGATCACGGTGTTGAGTGTACGCTGCAGCTATTTTCAGCACTGAAGAAAACCGGTGTCGAGGAAGCGCATGAGTTGCTGGACATGTATTTGCCCGATGCGAAATTCTCTCAACGCAGCAACTCTGACGAGCCTGCGAGCGACTAGTGCGCTCGACTTTATCATTCTTACACCTCAAAAACGCATCTGAGGCAGCACCTTATGCATAGTGCCTGCGCGGCAGCAGCAAAGACCTGAACAGCCGATATATCAGATACAAAAACAACAGCGGAAAGACGATAGTCTGCAGTAAAAAGACAACAATTAAATTCACTGCATGTTCACTGACATTCTCAGCTGAGTTTTTGTAGTCATTCAACATGCCGTCAAAATCAAATTTTGATGTCATTGAGTTGTACAGGTTTTTTGCACGTTCTTTTAATGAGCCGCCAGGTTTATCTTCCTCGGTTTGGCGGGTGCTGATTTCTCTAATACGTTCACTGGCTATCTCAAGCTGTTGCGACGATTGTTCAAAGTGCGGTTGCAGAAACTGCTTGTACACCCAGTCGTTCGCCAGTGACCCAAGTGGAATGAGAAATCGAACCAATAGCATCAATAACAGCAGCTTACCCGCCACATCTGCCATAGATGAGACTGCACTGTTGCGAATACGCGTGAGCAGAAAAAACAATCCAGCCCCCGCAAGCAACATACTGATTCCAGCCCAGCTACTGACTTCAAGCAATATCTTTTGAATGCCGAGCGAACTGGTGGCGAGTAACATGACCCATGAAAATCTTTCAACTAAATCATTAATAGGATCAAGAATTTCACCGGGTGAGAAATTGACTCCGACACCCGCAGGCTGAACGGCAAATTCCGTTCCTTGCGCCACCGAAATAACTCCATTGAGCGTACGCGCCAAACCGAACCCGACCATCGCACGAGTCAAAGCGCTGTCTAACTGTGACTGGCTCGAGTGATCAATTGGCTTCATAAAAGACACCGTGATCATCGCCACTATGGCAAGCACGATCAGGCCGTACTTCATCGGCCCTTCGAGTTTAAAGCTCAGTAACTTCGCAAACGCACCTTTGCGGTCCTCACGAACATCGACCTTTTGGCCAGCCGGATTGCGATCAGCGCTGTACTGTGCGTCTTGATGCCGCTCTTGATCACGTGTGTTGTATTGCTGCTGGCCGGTGCGTCGCTGACGAGCCTCATATTCATCCCGAGGCCCCTCACTACCCTGTTCACGAGGTGAAGATCTATGTGCATCCTGCTGACTGCGCTGAGACCTGTTGTCTCTTTGCACTGATTCGGCGCCTTTTCGACGTGTCGATTCCTGCCTTCGATCATTCTCATAGCGTTCGCGCCTGCTATCAGGGCGACTATCACGTCGTGGGTTAATCTCCTGTGGATGTTCACGCTCTGATTCGCGGCGGTAATGACGATCATCGATTTGCGCTCGCCGCGCTCGATCAGGGCCTGCTTGTCTCTGCGGCACTTCGTCCCGTGCCACAGGCGTTTCATCAGAGTAGGCTGCGGAGTTTTTCTCAACCCCTACGACCGCGACTATGTCGCCTCGATGAGCCCCCACTTCTTGAAGTTGATCATTATTCAACTGGCTAAGATGCCTATCGCGCCATTTCGGGCGAGGCTTCGTAGACTTGGCCGTTGCGGTGCGGCTGTCTGATCCCATAGTGATCTCTTGCGTTGTACTGGTAGTATTTATATAGCGGTATTTCAGTGCACTACGGTTACGCAATGCACATTTGTCATTCTCTCAGCTATTGCCACATCGGCTTGATTCCGACAGCGTCGTACAGTTC
>CALGJU010000212.1 GCA_937928685.1 uncultured Granulosicoccaceae bacterium | reverse complement strand
CAGCAAGGTGGTCAGCATTGGCACAACGACGGCCGTCGAGTTGATGCTAACCCTGCATCGGCTGCATCACTTCCACCACCGCTTCCCGGTGGCAAACGCTACCATGTGGCGGTTGATGGTGAAGCCAGCGGACCGTACAGTCTTGAGGGTTTGCAACAGCAGCTTGGCAATGGAAGTATTACGCCTAAGTCGCTTGTATGGACCAGTGGCATGGAAAATTGGCTGGAAGCCGCTGAAGTGGCTGACTTGAGTGAGCTCTTTCGCGCACCTCCTCCACTGCCGCGTGGGTAATCATTAGCAAAACGATTTAAGTTTTGAATAATCCTTTCGAAGACTATCTGTTCCACCCGCAACAGGCGCCCGATAAAGACAAGGCGCCTGTTGATGCGCCGTTGGCTAAAACAGAAGCACGCTTTCCGTGTAATCATTGTGGTGGAGACCTGGCGTATGCAATAGGTACAGATGATTTGCGCTGTAGCTACTGTGGTCGCCACCATGAAATTGATATTCCGGATGTTGAAATAGAGGAAATCAATCTACCCAAAGGGTTGGAGCGGCTCGAAAAAACTCGCCAGCTTGGCACCACAGAAACAGTCCTTAAGTGCCCGAATTGCGCTGCCCAGTTTGATATGGATGAGCATGTCCATTCTGGTGATTGTCCTTTCTGTGGCACCAGCGTTGTTACCAGCACCGGGCAGGTGCATGAGTTTTCGCCACAGGCGGTGTTGCCGTTTGCTATTACCCGCGATGAAGCGTTTGAAGCTTATACAAAATGGATTGCTGGTCGATGGTTTGCACCATCAAAGCTGAAGAACTATGCCCGTGAAAGTAAAAGTCTTAAGGGTGTGTACATTCCGTACTGGACCTACGACAGTGACACTGTGACGTCCTATGCCGGGCAGCGAGGTGATGTTTATTATGTGCGCCAGAACGTCACGGTTATGGAAAACGGCCGCTACGTTCGCCGCTCTCGGATGGTTCCAAAGATACGCTGGACGTCAGTGCAAGGTAGAACCGACAGACACTTTGATGACTTATTGATAGGTGCTACCCGAACATTGCCGCGTAAAATCACTGACTGGTTAGAGCCATGGGATCTTCAGAATCTTGTGCCTTACACTGAAGAATATCTCAGTGGATTCCAAAGTGAGGTCTATCAGGTTGCGCTGGATGAAGGCTTTACTCATGCTGAACGTATTATGCAGCAAGTGATTCGAGGTGACGTTAATCATGCCATTGGTGGTGATCAGCAACGCATAGTTCGATTGCACACCAATCATACTGACACCACGTTTAAGCATGTATTATTGCCACTGTGGACCGCCGCTTTTACGTTTAAAAATAAAACTTATCGTTTTGTTGTTAACGGAAGAAATGGAAAAACCCGTGGCGAGCGCCCCTATAGCATTATCAAAATCGCGATCGCAGGTGTCACGGCGGCAGTGGTGATAGGTACTGGTACATTCGCACTGCAGTCAGGCAGTGGCGGTGGATATCTGGTGGATCGGCCTATCTTCTATCCTGATCGTTACGAGCGCCGCAACAATGACCCGTTCCGTGATCTTCAGCGCTTACCGCGATATTAATATTGTGCGTGCTGCACTCGCTTAACGTTAGCGTGGTCAGTATGTATTAGATTTTTACTCGGAGCTCAGTCATTAAGTCGTTAGCGATGTCTTCGATATCGGATTGAACGCCTTCCAGATCTATATTGCTTGTAGCGGTTAGCTGCGCAATTGCTTTGAAAAGAGGTTCCGATGACATGGGTGCTTCGAAAGTCTCGGTAGAGAGTTCCTCGACATTAATATTGTGCAGTGCCAGCACCGCTGTGATGTCTCGTACAATGCCTTCACGGTCTGTTCCCAGTACTTCCAGTTCAAGCTGTTTGTCCGCCGGATTTTGCAACCCTGTGGTCTGAGAACCAGTACTGGCGTCCTTAATCAGAAACTGGACACCTCCTATTTTGATGCCGGTTAGATCAGCCGTCAGTTGTGCATAGTTTTTCTCATCAACTTCAGCGCGCAAAATGCCTGCAAACTCACCTGCCAGATTGGCCATCCGGCTTTCGAGCCAGTTGGCGTCGTGCTTAGCAAGCAACTCTGACAATTGCTTTACGATACCTGGTTGATCCGGGCCGAGCATGGTGAGCACTAATTGTCGTTTCATTGATTTCTCTCGCGCCAGGGCATGCCTGATGATCACAGGCTTAAAAGCTACCGTAAAAGCTGGGCTTTGTCATTTTCATTGTGGCTGCTGTCCGCAGCGGCTAATTATTACTGCCACAGTCGATTCGCAACAAGGTAGAATTTGTACAAATACATCACTGAGAAATGAAGCATGCAAGCAGCAAACGTAACGGTGGTCGATCATCCTTTAGTGCAACACAAGCTCACGCTTATGCGCCGAATTGAATCATCGTCTTCGACTTTTCGAACGTTGTTGCGTGAAATTAGTCACTTGCTCGCCTATGAAGTCACTCGTGACCTGCCGTTGAAGCAGGTAGAAATAGAAACACCTTTGGTCAAAACTGAAGCGCCCGCGCTGGCGGGAAAAAAACTCTGCCTGGTGTCGATCCTCAGGGCTGGCAACGGTTTGTTAGAGGGGATCCTTGAGCTTATCCCGTCGGCAAGGGTCGGTCACATTGGTTTATTTCGAGATCCCAAGACACTGCAGGCGGTGGAGTATTATTACAAAATGCCATCGGATCTCGGCAATCGATTGGTGATTGTTGTTGACCCGATGCTGGCAACTGCCAACTCGTCTGTGGCAGCGGTGACGCGCCTAAAAGAGGGCGGCGCAAAAAATATTCGCTTTGTCTGCCTGTTAGCAGCCCCCGAGGGTATTGAAGCTTTTAGCAAAGCGCACCCGGATGTGGCCATTTTTACAGCTGCAATAGACGATCATCTCGATGAGCACAGTTATATTGTTCCGGGTCTGGGTGATGCGGGTGATCGTATCTACGGCACCAAATAGTTACCAACTGAGTTCCGGTACTGGACGATGAGTGAAGGCAGTGCGGCGTTTTCAGCGGTTGGCAGAGTCTACGGCGTGGCGGGTCAGATACGCCTCGAGAAAGCGCATGTTTGTGTGGTGGGGATTGGTGGTGTTGGCTCCTGGGTGGTTGAAGCGCTGGCCAGAAGCGGGGTGGGTGAACTAACTCTTATTGACCCGGACGATATCGCTACCAGTAATATCAACCGGCAGGTGCACGCTGATACATCCACGGTAGAGCAGGCAAAAGTGGAAACCATGCAGCAGAGAATTGCATTGATCAATCCTGACTGCCGATGTCATGCGATAGACGACATGCTGGTGTCGAAGAATATCGAAAAGTATATTAGCGTGGGGTTTGACTATGTGGTGGATGCAATGGATACCATTAAATTTAAAGCAGCACTGATCAACCATTGCAAGCGCAGTAAAATACCGATAATCACCATTGGCGGGGCGGGCGGTCGCACCGACCCTACCATGATCGAGATAAATGATTTAACCAGAAGTTGGAACGATCCGCTGGCGGCGTCTGTACGGCATCAGTTGCGCGCAAAGCACGGCTTTCGTGTTCGCAAGCGTTTCCGTGTGGAGTGTGTTTTCTCGACCGAGCAACCGCGTTATCCTGCGCCAGATGGCAGCGTAGGCTATAAAAAACCCGGTAAGGCAGGTATGACGCTTGATTGTGATACCGGTTACGGTTCACTGGTTAGCGTGACTGCTAGCTTTGGAATGATTGCCGCTGCAAGGGTGATGAATAAATTAGTAGCGGGTTAACGCGATCTAAGCGTGTTTTCCTTAAGCAGTTCCTTTCTAAAAGAAATAAGAACCCAACGTTGAAATTTTATCCTATAGAAAAAACCATTGCAGATGGTCCAACGCTGCGCGGCTGGTGTACCCGCCAAGGCCATGAGTCGGTCATTTTTTTCGCACACGGCAACGGATTCTGTGGTCGTGTATATGACCCGTTACACCAATTGCTTGCCAGGCAATTTGATTTACTGATGTTTGATTTGCCGGGCCATGGTTGCAGTGCATCCGACGACTTTGTGGGCTGGAACCCTGCCGCAGAGCATTTGCATCAAGCGTTGAGCCTGTGTGATGAGTTTATTGCGGGTCGGGAGGTGCATGCCGTAGGTCACAGCCTGGGTGGTATGTTGTCGATGCTGGCTGCTAGTCGCCACCCTGGAGCTTTTAAGTCTATGGTGATGCTTGATCCCATTATGTTTCCTCAGCCATTGCTTTTCTTTATGCATCTGGTGAGTAAAGCGGGACTCACTTCTGTGTTTCATCCGTTTGTTAAGTCCACGTTGCGGCGTCGTCGTGAGTGGTCGAGTAAAGAAGAGGCATTTGACTACTTTCATCAGCGAAAGATTTTTAAAGGTTGGCAGGATCGTTCCCTGCAAAGTTATATTGATCATGCGCTCAAGAGTAGCGATGAAAGTGAAGGCACTTCCGGCGTTCAGTTGCGTTGTGATCCTGCACTTGAGGCGCAGTGGTTTGCTTCACTGCCTGAAAAGCTGTGGCCTTCGGTCGCCAGTCTTGATTGTCGGGTCAGTGTTTTTATGGGGCAGGGTACCTATCCATTTGCGCTACGAGCGGGAGCATATGCGCAAAAGAAGAATGCTAATATCACATTCTCAGTAGTACCAGGCGGGCACTGTTTTATGCAGGAATTTCCGGAGCAATCTGCTGAGTATGTACTCTCAGCGCTTACAAGCTAACGCGAATTGTGCCTGGCATGTTTGATCGGAAGTCTGGCCAGATAAACTATATTCCCCGGGAGAGATATTTTCTCTTCCATGTATCTGCCAGATGAGTTGCTGTGCGGCTTGATTCCTCGGTAAGTTGATCGCGGCAGCGCTGACCGGCGTCATACTCCTCATCATCAAAACCATTCGCGACAGCAACCTCTACCCATGCAGCGCACTGAATGTAGTCAACCTGTGTTCCGAAGCCATCGTGGTACAGGGTGGCCAGCGTGTATTGTGCGTAGGGATGACCCTGTTCTGCAGCAAGCTTGTACCACTTAAATGCTTCAGAGTAGTCCGTCGGGATGCGATTGCCTTCGTGATATAAAGAGCCAAGTAATGTTTGCGCCTCTGCATGACCGCTCTTGGCCGCCCGTGAATACCACTGCTTTGCTTTGTTGTAGTCGCGTTTGACGCCTAGTCCCTCGCTGTACAGGTAGCCAAGTTTTTGCTGTGCGTCCAGATCACCTTGCAGGGCGGATTCCAACCACCACTCGCGAGCATTGAAGTAGTCTTTGCTTACGCCCTGGCCTGTATAGAACAGCTTGCCTAGCTCGTACTGGGCCCGGCTGTGTCCTTTCATTGAAGCCAGTTCCAACCAGAGTTTGGCTTGCGAGGGATCTTGCTCAACGCCGTTGCCGTAGGCGTACGCCAAGCCTAATGCGACTTGTGATTCCATATGACCGCGCTCAGCTCTCCATGTGGCAAGGCTGATGTCCAGCGCTTCTGCCTGTTGATCTTGTGAACTTTCTGGTGAATTAAAATTATCCATTGCTGCTGAAGCCAGAGGATTTTCGTTTGGCTCATTAATGCTGGGGGTGCTTGTAGCGTCAGCAACGGCAAGCTCGGATGGTGGGGCGCTTGGTGGTATTAGTCTGGCTGTTGGGCTATGGGCATCGGGCTTAGTGCCAGCCTGTGCAAGGGATGCATTGTTGCCTGGCTTGTCTGATTTGGTGTCTGTTGCGGTAGCCGGATGATCAATAAGGACATCTTCCGGATTGACAGAGTCGGTGGTGCTGCACGCAGTTGCGGTGAGTAGCGTGACTAAAACATAGGCGGCGCGAAGAGTTTTACTGTGGTAGGGCACACGCTGCTCCAACGGTTGATTAGACTGAGAATGTTAACGCCTAAGGCGTTCAGTGAAAACCGTATTTTATGGAGATCTGGCAGGGTCAGTGCGGTGTGTCTCAAGAAATGCTCTAAAGATGAGGAATGTCTACGCTATGCCTGCATCAAGGCTGGCAGCCATAAGCATGCCGAGAGATTCGCATTGGCCGGTAAAATCCGATTGATAAGCACCGTGTAAAAGTACCGGATCAGTAATCGCGCGCCATCTTAAACCGGTAACAATTTTCTGTACGGCGCTGATAGTGCCGGTACCGTCTAGTCCGGCGCGCACATAGAGCGCGTATGGTGTGCCCTGCTTTTTTTCCAGTACCGGGTAGTAGATGCGATCAAAGAAATCTTTTAAAGCGCCGCTCATATAACCGAAATTTTCAGTTGTACCTAATATGATTCCATCGGCTGTTAGTACGTCATCAGCGCTTGCCGCAAGCGGCTGCAGATGAATTGCTTCAACCGATTCAATGTCCGGATGGCGACAACCGCTCAATGCAGCTTGCACGAGTGCCTGCGTGTTTTTTGAGGGTGTGTTGGCGACGATTAAAAGTTTCTTCACATTAACCCCCAGTGCATCAGTCTTCTTTAATACCGCCAAATACTTCTATAATGGCCGGAAACAACGTAGAAAATTCCAACGCCATCAGTGTGACATTGCTATCGAATACGGCCCGGGGATCAAGGTCTGCCATGTCTGATCCGTCATCCGGTGCGCTATCGGTGAATTTAATTTTATGGAACGCGAATTCTTCATCCAGCACAAATGACAGTGTCTCATTGGATTCAAGCGCCATGCGGGTGACTTGCTTGCCGGAAGTTGAAAGTGCTTTTATTTCATCGCTGGTCAGGTCTTGCTTGTTGCAACGGATATAGCCGGCAATTTCGTTGTCATCCTGCAGTACGCACTCGTCGCCGATTATCAGTTCAGGTGGCACTTTGTGGGTGCCTTTGAGCCATCTGGTAAAAAGAGCTGCCTGACCGACTTCGGTTTGAACGGGCTTTATCGGTAGCTTTTCGACCGATTCACGCAGCAGGCTGGTGCATTGGTCAATCTTTTTAGCGCTTGCGTTATCCACCACCAGTAAGCCTTGCTCCGGCATGATCAGTACCTGGTCGTAGCTTGATTTAGTGAATGCCTGCGGGGTCAGTTCCATCACCACGTTGTCGCGGATATCGAGCTTTTCTTTGCCACGGATTTTTCGATCGAGTTTTTGCTCGAGTATCTGAATGCGCTCGGCCATATGTTCCGCGATGACACTGGATGGCAGAATTCTCTCTTCTCGGCGTGCCTTGATCAGCATGAACCCGGAGGTGGCATGTACCAATTGCTCGCTGCCTTCTCCCATTGGCGGCACCCAGCCGTAGCTTGCCAGCTGGCGGCTATTCACCGCTCTGAAAGCCTGCGATTGCAGGGATTCCTCGAGCGTCTCCGGCTTGAGCTTGCACGGACTGAGGAAGTGAAAAACGCTAGCGGACTTGAACCACATGGTGATGTGTTCCTGAAGGTAAAGTGTTGATTGTGCGAGCCTTAGCAGCTTTGGTTGGCCGGTTTCGGTTTGACGCAGCTCCCGGCGGTACCGTGATATCCACTGGTCGACAATCAAAGTTGTGATCGCCCTAAAAGGGATGAGGATTGTACCGGATTGATCATGCTTTTGGCTGATTCAATGCGCCGAATAAAGTAGTCTTGTGATTTTCAGAAAATCGAGTAGCTCATGGCCACAACCGCACTGTTGACCCATCCTGATTGTGTAAAACACGAAATCAGCGCTGGCCATCCCGAGCAACCGGCGCGAATCGCCGCTGTGATGGATGAGCTGGTGGCTGAGGGGCTATTTCAGATGATCGAGCAGTTTGAAGCTCCGGAGGCAATAAAAGAGCATCTGTTGCTGGCGCACCCGGCCAGTTATATCGATAGCGTGATTAACGCATCACCCGACAGTGGCTCAGTACAGCTTGATGCCGACACGGCGATGAATGCATTTTCTTTGCGCGCTGCGATGCTTGCTGCCGGAGCTGGAACAAGAGCGGTTGATCTTGTCGTTGATGAAGGTTTCGACAATGCGTTTTGTTGTGTAAGACCACCTGGTCACCATGCTGAAAAAACCAGTGCCATGGGTTTTTGTTTTTTCGGCAGTATCGCCATTGCAGCACTTTACGCACTGCAGAAACCCGGTATTGAAAAAGTGGCCATTATTGACTTTGATGTTCATCACGGTAACGGTACAGAAGACTTAATTGGTGATCATCCGGACATATTTTTCTGTTCGTCTTTTCAATACCCGCTCTATCCCGGAAAGTATGGTGAAAATGTGCCGGGTCGCAAGATCAATATTCCACTTGCTGCAGGCTGTGATGGAGCGGAGTTTAAAAAGCGAATGCAAACTGATTGTCTGCCCGCGTTGCGGGAATTTACACCAGACATGGTTTTTATCTCTGCCGGTTTTGATGCGCACCGGGATGATCCGCTTGCTGGTTTGGCGTTTGTAGAGGAAGATTTTGCATGGATCACTGCAGAGTTGCGATCAGTGGCCAATGAGTTTAGCGAGGGGCGGCTCGTGTCTATGCTTGAGGGCGGTTACGATCTGGCGGCACTGGGTCGAAGTGCGGCGGCGCATATAAAAGAGTTACTGCGTTAAATAGTATAAGGCAGTTTTGATAATCGACCGAAAAGTGGGTAGTGCTCTTAGTAAATGCTGCAGGGTCCGGTTGAGCCGGACCCGAAGTAACCGAAAATGATGTGCAAAAAATAGTGGCTGGTTAATGGTGTTAACTACGCCTGTTTATGGCTAGATCTATTTCAATAAGGAGTGTTGAAACGCACCTATGGTTCTACACGAGAGACGTTAAAAACCAGGGTGAATTGTGATTCCTCACCTGTCTGATTTAGCCAGATAGTGTAGTTGCCGGATTGAAGCGGTGCGGTAAAACCGATGGCGTTTTGGCCCTGGCTTGCCAGTGCAAGCACGTCTTGATTGAGTGTGTCCCGGCTGTAGTTTGTGTAGCCCAGTAGTTCTCCCGAGCGAGTTGATACTGTCTCAGGCGTGACGGTGAAGCTGATGCCACGTTGGATAGCCATAAAGGTGGTGTTGACATTGTTACTTAGGGTTGTGTAGTTAGTCAGTGTGATGGAATCAAGTGAGTCGCAATTGCCGACGTTAAAAGTGATGTAATCATCATCGCTAATCATCGTGCTTGCTTTTAATATGTTTGCTCCGGCGCCCAGAGTCCAGGGTGTTGGATTGGTCGGATCATCTGACGTGTTGCCGACGAACCCTTCATCAAGCCCTGCAGCTTGAGCAGAGTTACACGAGACCGGTGCTTCTGCCACCGGGCTGTCGTTGTTTCCACCACAGGCGCTAAGTATCGCTGTGATTGAGGTGACGGCAATTATTAGTTTGTTCATTGGTATAGTCTCTGAAATGGGCAAATAGTGTGCTTTGAAAAACTGCAACTGAATCAAAT
>CALGJU010000211.1 GCA_937928685.1 uncultured Granulosicoccaceae bacterium | reverse complement strand
GCCTACTAATCTTTAAACTCTATATATACACGACAATTGCCTCACACTACAAGCTGCCGTCTTTACGAACTGGATGAGATTTGACTCACATCAGCAGCTCAAAGAACCCACCCCACAACGAAGGCTTGATTGATTGTGGTTGTTGTACCGGATGACTCCTGGAGGCTTGAACGCCATGATCATGTGCGTCACTTTCCAACCTGAATGACGAATTAGAATTGGCAGAGCCATGAACACAACCCCGTATACGTACTGGGCAACACGCCGCTCAATGGGCGTACAAACGTTTACAAGAAGCGTGACTAAAAATACTCGTAAGAAGTAACTTAATGCAGATACAGTTGATTGCGATGCTTCGGTTTATTTTATTCTAACGCCTTGCTAAGCGGAAAAATGCGAGCGGTAGCGAGTAGTTTTTCCGATTAAGCAACTTGTTATGCATTTAAGTTATTCTAACACTTTAATCAGGAACCCTTTTTCTTTAGTTTCAGTGCTTGAGTATTTTATGTTTCTTACCTCTCCACCCAAGAACCCACCACATGATCCATGATCAAGAGATAAACATGTATTTCCTATACAAATACTTTCGTTGCCAGGGCAGTAATGACTTGTGCTGTTAAAATATAATATTTTTGTTGTTTTTGCAGGAACTAGAAACTTATTAGGTTCTATTGAAAAAGTAAATTCCACATTTTTATTATTATTATTCTCCAAAGTTAATTTCCAAATATAACCACCGAAAATATTTATTATAATTGTTATAAATAAAATAATAAAAATTGCGGAAAAATTGAAGGCAATAGGGTAAATAATTTTCCTATGGTATAGGTTACTAAAAAATAGCCATGCATGAATAAAAATAGAGATTGAAAGACCAATATAGATAATGAAATAAAGCCGCGTAGTTATATAATTTATCACAGGTACGATTACTATAGACTCATTGTGAGTAAGCATAATAGTCTCACGCACTAAAATTAGAATAAGTAATAAAATAAAACTTATACCTATAGACTTATAAAACAGGTTTTTGTTGAATAAATAAACTAATTTGTTTTTGTATTTTTGAATAATTATATATGTACTCAATTCTTATAGTTTTAAAATAAAACTCGATTATATTTTTGCATAACGCCGCCGTTAGTCGCAATTTATGCGGTGTTTTTGTTGTGGTACAGTTGAGCGACAGCGAGACCACAACAAAAATACCGCGTAAATTGTCGGCCTACACGGCCTTGTTAAGTTATTTTTATACACAAACTTATCCAAGCGCTCTATAGACAAAAACACCAACAGAAATAAACACAACTAGCAATACTGAAAGACGAATAGCGGATTCAGTTTTACCAAAAAGCACAACCCAGCACTGT
This sequence comes from uncultured Granulosicoccaceae bacterium, assembly GCA_937928685.1. Classification (GTDB taxonomy): domain Bacteria; phylum Pseudomonadota; class Gammaproteobacteria; order Granulosicoccales; family Granulosicoccaceae. Next base: position 13,486 of record CALGJU010000211.1, on the reverse strand, counting down.
AGCAATGCACGGGCAATGAGAAATAGTAAGAACAGAACAACAATTGAATAAACTGATGTGCTTAATGCGAAATCTTTTTCAATTACTTCACTAAACCAGATCATCAAGCTAACCGAAGGAAAGAAAACTATAACCACCGAACATAACACCAAAGACATCCAATACACTAAACTCCCACGCTCTGTACCAGCTTTGTGGAACGGATTAAATACAGACGGATAATTTTTTAATATAAGTAAACATGCGCTGGAATTATCTGACTCTTTTGCAATTATATCTGTAATACCCTGAATAGGACGTAACAACACTAGCAGAAGAATTGGAATTAGAAATATCACATAAATCAATTGGCCATGATCAAATTGAAGACCAAATATACTAATATTTGGCAGCGTTTCAGGCTCCCAGTTTTCGTTTGTTTCTCGCTCTACGAGATAGAGAAAAAAAGTAATACTTGCCACAAGTGATATCAAGCAATATCGGATAAAACTGTCAAGCTCTCGCTTAATCATATCCTGATGTATTTTATCAACGTCCATATGATATTTCTCTCACTTAACGCCCGCTTCAGTCGCGGTGTATGCGGTGGCGTTTGTGTGCGAAAATGGGAGCGCAGCGAGCATGCACACAATCGACAACGTGTACACCGTCGAGCTGCAAGCGCTTGTTAGTTGCTTCATATACAAGGCTCTTCAACAACTTCTCCGTCTACCAAATATTTAGGACAACCTCCAGGATAGACTACATACAAAGAGCACTGGCCTGCAACCATACCCCCTGACTTTAAAGCAATGTTTTTTACCTCACAAGTTCCTTGGCAATGGGAGTTATCAGTACACTCACGCCGATAGTCAACCGACTTGATTGCGCAAAAATGAAACTCACCTACCGGATAATGTGTCCACACCCCTCCCGCTAATGAGCATTCACCCTCTGACCACGGTATATTTTCATACGTTACTGGTTTTGGATGTATTTCACCGTCTGGATTCACACTACAAGCAACTAAAATGAAGACAGCAAATATAATTGTAGTAAGTCTATACATCAAGCTCCCGCGCCTGCACCAATTTCTTTTCAACTAACGCCAAGCTCACTCGCACTGTATGCGATGGCCGTATTGCGGTAAAGTGGAGTGACAACGACACCGCAATACGGACAGCGCGTACAGTGTCGAGTGGAGCTTTTTGTTAGGCATTTTCTCGGTACTTGCTCAGCTCCCACAACCTTAATGCCACCCCAAGATACCCAATTGTCATGAGACTATGCACCACTGGTTTTTCCCAGAATGTACCCAAATACAACGACAGCAAAGGTATAGCTAAGAACACCATAGCAATTAGTCGTAGCGCAATTGGCGAAACAAATTTACGTTTACTCTTAGGATTTGAAAATATTAATCGTAATGATAGATAGAATACCCAGAGACTGCCAATTAAAAAAAGACTTCCCAAACCAGTGGTGAGAATTGAGCGTGGAACATTGGGATCTATAACCAGGGTTGCTGAACCGACAACACAGATTAATGTGAACGGCACAAGAAGTAACCCAAGCGTTACAGTTACCCAACGAGGCAAAGGCTTTGGTTCAATTTCTTGATGTTGCGAGTTTATGTGTTCTTTTTCGTTTGTCACTTTTACCGCCTAACGTCTCAGTTACCCGCAATTTATAAGCTGACCGTTTTGCTGTAACGTGTAGCGTCAGCTACACAGCAAAACGGGCAGCTTGTAAATTGTCGGCGTACACTGATTTGTTAGGTCTGTTTGCATTCACTCACATGTACAACGTGCTGCATTCGCAGTATACATCTATTGCTTTATGCAAAGGTAAAGCGCAATAAACGGCGGCATATTTTCATGCTCAGCTGTTGATCCATCTGCCTTTCCACCGGTTGATTCAAGCGTATTTGGTAGAACAGTAGTCCAGCCTGCTTCATTTGGTATGTCACTGAATGTTTGTAAAATTCCGTAGTCTGCTGATGTTGAGCCTCCCAGACCATCGTGAATACTAGTGCCACGGTCGGTTGAGATGCGATGTGTATGCTTTGGCATCTGTTCAATAGATATTTGATAGGATTCAGCGCCGCCAATATCTCTGAGCTTTCTAGGAGTTAGCTCACTCCTGTCTCCGTGACCGGCCCCCAACACAAAGCGACCCTTAGCTTCTTCATATAGCTTCCATTCATCGCCTGGGCAGGGGTTAGTCTCATTAGAAGAAAAAGCGACAACTGCACCATTGGGTATGCTTGCCATAGATTCAAGTTCATCTAATCTAGCGAGAGCTGAATTAGAATCAGATTCAAGCTTTTCAATCCTACCTGCAAGTGATTCAGTTGCGTCATCGGTTGACTTTACCCAGGCACCCGCCCCAAAAGCTAGACCAGTAAGTCCTAGTACTGCCCCTACAATTCCCCAATTCATTCTTTCCCCTTGCAAGTAATATTATTTCTACGATCTATTTTTAAACCTAACGCCAAGCTCACTCGCAATTTATGCGGTGGCGAAATTGCGGTATAGTTGAGCGACAGCGAAACCGCAATTTCGACACCGCGTAAATTGTCGAGTGCAGCTTTTTGTTAGAACTTTTCAACCTCAAAAAAGTGCTCACTGTTTCCCGCGCTATATATTTTTGAACGAAGACATACCCTGATACTACCCCGAACGTGGACACCAGACAATTACTTGATGGCACCCCTAATATATAGTGCTTTATTTCCAGTGTTTTTATTCTTTAGACGGAGCCCCTGACTTACAATTCAATGTATTGAAGACTGACCATTCCTTGACTTCCTTGCTTGATGATGCGGCACCACCAATACCTATTAAGAAGGAACGATGACGGAGCCACTTTGCAACGAAGCGGTTAATGCTGACGCCCTATATGCACAATGCTGAGGCCACTCAACGATGAAGCCAATGCACTACAGTAACCATTGACAATTAACGCAGCAAACACACTAAGGCTTTTTCTTTTTATCGGTTCTAACGCCACGTTTACTCGCAGTGTATAAGCTGCCCGCATTGCGGTAAAGTGGAGTGACAACGACACCGCAATGCGGGTAGCTTGTACACTGTCGAGTACAACGTATTGTTAAGTGCGGTTCGCGATGGTACTGCAATTTGATACTACCCATTGTCTCTGCTCTTCAGTATCTGGAACCTCGACACCACGGCTTTTACTTACAAGACTAAATGCGTCCTCAGGCTCCATACCACTATGTAGCAGTATACCCACTACAACAATACCTGCACGACCTATACCCGCTCTGCAATGAACTACTGTGCTCTTTCCCTCTATTATCTGAGAGTACAGCTCCCCAGTAATTTTACTGAAACTAGAAACGGAAATTGGCAAGCCACGATCTGGGATTGGGAACGATACGAAGTTAATTCCATTTTTTTCTGACAGCGATGCCTCCTCCCTCAAACCGACCGCATACTCTTCATGGGGCTCTAACAGAGATACGATTTGCTTTACCCCTTCCTGAGCTATACCTGAGAACTCATCTTCTATGTACTCTCCTGACACTGGCTTTGCCATAATAGCTAGAAAGCCTTGCCCTAATTCTTTAACTCGGTATATGTCTGGCCTCATAGTTTTATTTCACTTAACAGTACACTATACTGAAACGGCTAATAGTGTGATAGACGGAAGCGGCCAATAAGGTGATAGACTGCAAAGCTTTTTCGCTGGGATCACATGAATATGAATCGATGCTCGCCCCACTTCTTCCTGTAATACGAACTATCATTTCAATCACACCTTAAAACCTAAGACACATCCGATCATTGCCAATCTTTTCTCGACCAAACCTACCAGGGCTTGCAGTCTTCGCTTTACCTTGATACTGTATGTATAAACAGAATTAGGTACTTTACACCGAAGAAAGACAGTAGATGTAACGCGGTATTAAATGAATGCCCCGGCAAGCCGCTTACGACCAAGTTCGGGTACAGGTACAGGTAGCGCTCAATATTCACCGCTACCCTTCGATCGTAACTCAATACGTCCAATTCACGCAAGCGGTTGGCATCTATACCGTATATACAGAGATAAATCGTGAGAAATTAGCTCAAACCCGAAGCAAGCAACACCTTCATTTGCGGCATGCACGATACGCCCAACGTGGTCAGGCGCATAAGACGCTCACAGAACACCATAACTCAGGCGCCGAAATAGGCTTCTGTCAGTCGCGCATCGCCGCGCAGTTCATCTACCGTTCCTTCTGCTTTAACCACTCCGCTCTCAAGCACATACAAGCGGCTGGCCAATGTCATGGCGAAGTTGGCGTTTTGTTCGGTGATCACAATGGTGGCACCCAGCTCATCGCACATTCGCTTAAGGGCGACCGCTATTTCACCGCATACTTTTGGTGCCAAACCAATTGTCGGTTCATCCACCAAAAGCAATCTCGGGCTGGTCATTAACGCTCGACCGAGGGACACCATTTGACGTTCACCACCCGACTGGGTGCTGGTTTCTTGATGCTGTCTCTCTTTTAACTTTGGGAAAAGCTTATGCACAATGGCAAGATTCGACTCTATCGACTCACGCGATGTATAAGCGCCAACCAATAGGTTGTCCCGCACACTCATGTACGGGAATAGATTGAACCGTTCCGGTGCGTAGCCCACACCACTCTGAACAATTTCTGCTGTACTGAGCTGATTTATTGATTTGCCTTCCATGAGGATATCGCCGGTGGTCGTGGTCATGCCCATTACACTGTCGAGCAAGGTAGACTTTCCCGCTCCGTTTGCGCCTACTATGGCTATGATCTCTCCAGGCTTGACGTGCAAGCTCACATCATGCAGTGCTTGCGCTTTACCATAGAACGCATTTAGTGATTTAAGCTCCAGGAACGCCACTACACTACCCCCAGGTACGATTCGCGAACGGACGCATTACCCATGACTTCAGCGAAAGAGCCTTCTGCGATTTTTGATCCGTAGTTAATGGCCACCAGACTATCAACCAGTGGCTCTAAGGCTTTTAGATCATGACTGACAATAAGAAACGTCATGCCGTCACTTCGCATCTTTTGTATTAAAGTGGCAATCTGCGCGATTTCGGCAACGGTCAGGCCTGCAAAGACTTCATCAAGCAGCATGACAGAAGTACCGGTGGCGATAGTGCGTGCCATTTCAAGCTTGCGTAAATCACCCATTGATAATTCACCCGGTGTTTTATGTAAGTCAGCCTCTGCAAAGCCGACACTGTGTGCAATTTCCTCTTCACGCTCGTGATTTGGACGGGTAGTGATCATTTTCCAGATGCTGCTACTCATCTGGCCTACACGAATATTCTCCAGCACGGTCATATCCGAGAAGGGTCGCGGCACTTGATAGGTGCGACTGACACCCAACCGTATTCGCTCTGGCGTGGTTTTGTTGCCTATGTCTTTGCCATACAGCTTGATGGTGCCGGATGTCTGCCTATGCTCTCCCATGATCTGTGCAAACACGGTGGTCTTACCGGCACCGTTCGGACCGATCAGCCCGACTGACTGGCCCTGCTCTACATGAAATGACAGATCATTTGTTGCCACAAGGCCACCAAACCTTTTGACCAGGTTGGTTATTTCTAAAGGGTGCGACATTTAGCGAGCTCCCGTTAGCTTGTTCCAGCCGGTGTGCATTAAGGCGATTAGCCCCTTTGGCTGGTACATGTACAAGAGCAGAGCCACCATACCGTAAATGAAGTATCGCTCTGCACCAGGCAGATAGGGCCGTAAAAATTCCAGTAGAAAAGTAAGAAAGAATGCGCCAATGATCGGCCCTATTATTGTCGATGCACCACCTATGAGCGCGGCCACTATAATCGTAAACAAAAAATTAATATCAAACAGTGCACGCGGCGCAATAGACCCCAGATAATGCACATAAAATGCACCGCCAATCCCTGCAACAAACGCGCTGGTTAAAAAGGCAAATAGTTTTAACTTTGTAGTGCTGAGACCACTGCCACGGACTGACTCTTCATTCATGCCTATTGCACTGAGCGCTATACCCAACTGCGTCTTCATTAACAGCCACATTGAAAACGCAATGGCAATCAGCAAACTGGCAGAGAGATAGTAGTTACTTACTGCCCCTCTGGTAATAGTCTTAATGCCAGACATACCACGCGTACCACCAGTGAGATCAGGGCGTATGACCTGGACCAATTGATATATGAGCTCCATGAACGCAAGCGTTACTAAGGCGAAGTAACTGCCCTTAATACGCAGTGCGGGAAGAAACACAATGATTCCGCCAATCATCGTCATTAACACGGCAATCGGCATGGCAACTTCAAGCGGTACATCAAATCGCTTGGTTAAAATCGCTGAAGTGTATGCCCCGATACCAATAAGAAACGGATGCCCGAAGCTGATGTAGCCGGTACGACCGGATAGCACATCCCAACTGATGGCAAAAATGGCCAGAAAATTAGCCATAATAATAATTCTTAGCGTGCCTTTTGAAACAAGCTGCGGCATCACGAACATGATAGCGACAAAGGCTATCCACAACGCTAAGTGGTACCAGCGTATACCCGTCATTGCAGTTCCTCCCTACCGAACAGCCCCTGCGGTCGAATCAACAGTACCGCTATGATGAGTATCATCGTGAACACACCACGCAACTCTGGCGCGATTAACGCTACGGAGATAATCTCCATAAATCCGATAATATGCGCCACTATTAATGTGCCGATGATCGAGCCAATACCACCGACTATAACTACCGCCACAGCGATGATTAGCGGCGCTACCCACATGGCTGGGTGCAACTGCGTATAGCTTGCGAAAAACACACCTGCTATAGCGCCTAAGGTGCCGGAAAGACCCCAGGTAAACATGTTGATTTTGTCTGGATCAACGCCCGATATTGCCGCCCCTTTGTTATCCATTGATACCGCTTGCATCGCACGGCCAATGTGTGTCTTTCTAACAATAATATACAGACCAATCAGAATGGCCCAGCTGGCTATGGTGGCGGCGAGCAGGTTATACGTTACCGATGCACCCGCCACTTGAATAACACCAGGTACAATGGGCAACAATATTTTTGAGCTATCGCCATATAGAAAAACCACGCCGGCCTGCAACACTACCGCTAATATTAGCGTCGATATTTCTACCGCTACATGGTCGCCTTTTAAAGGTTTCACTAAGAAGCGGTATTTAAGTAATCCAACAGCACAGCCAACAGTCGCTGCGATCAATAGACCGATCGGTTTTGGTACCCCAAATGTTTGCGATACCGTGAAATAGACATACCCGCCAATTAGCAGGTAGGCGCCATAGGCAAGGTTCAGCACGCGGCCCACGCTGAATATCAGGGTAAATCCCATTGCGATAAGCGCGTACAGCCCACTCAGCAATAAGCCCTGAATAACAATTTGCATCATTGATCAATCAACCGTTAATCTAGTGGGCTGTGCGGGAAGTTCGGCAACAAACTTTTCACAGCCGCAGTCGTCAGAGCAAGGCGGAAAAATGCAGGCATAGCGGGGCCTACGTCGAATTTTTCCAACGCAGCACAGGCTGCTGTGGCTTCGGTCCGTGTTACTGAACTTTCATAACAGCCCACTAACTCAGCGTAACGCTGATGACATGGATTGGAAAGAAGCGAGCTGAGGATGTTGTGGGATACCAAGTGACAGTCGCCGTCCCTGGCAACCGTCACTATAAATCTATCACAAAGGTTATAGATAACTACTTCTTTTTAACCCAGCTCGGAACGGTGAATTCGCCAGTGGCGTATTTTTCCGGGTAGACCACCGCATTGGTACCGTCTTCATACCACTGGATAACCACCATAGAGGGTGATGCATCATCATATGGGGCAGTAATGTCGAAGCGCACATTGTGCGGGTAGGTTCTGCCAGTACGCTCTTCGACTTCGTCGTTACCCCAGAAGCCATAACGCAACCACATTTCCTCATCCATTTTTAACGTGAGATCCTGCTTTTCCATTGCAGTGACCCACGTGGTGTTATTGAACTCACCTGCCTCCTCTGCCGCCGCCATTGCCTGCTTTAGACCGTGGTAGGCATTAAAGCCATTGAAGTGAGGCATCACAGGGCGCGACTTATACTTTGCCTGGTAGGTATCAACAAATGCCTGTGATACAGGATCAAGCTTAAAGCCAACCGAAGGCACCGGGGACAGCGTTGAGATACCGCCCGCAGCACCACCGGTGTCTTCCCAGAACTCCTGACCCAGGGCAGCAACGTTAACACCCGTCATACCCATTGGCACTTGCAGCTTTACATACTGCGATGACACCACCTGTGAGTTGACGGAACTGATCAGGTAGATGAAGTCTGCACCGGAATCGGTAGCACGGCTAAACAGCGGTGCAAAATCATTGGTCGCGACGTCGTACACGATGGTATCCACGACTTCAATACCGGCGTTAGGTGCAAGTGCGTCAGTAACCAGTCCGTTGATCGCGCCACCGAACGCAGTATCTTCCTGCAGGATGATGACCGACTTCCAACCCATCTTTTCAGCCAGTACGTCTTTACCAAAATCAATATAGAGGGTGGCAAGTGCTTCATCTGATGCAATGTTCATGAAGTAAGGCTTCATTGAATCATAGTCTTCAACGACCATATCAATGATGCCTATGTATGAAGTCCAGGTATCAAGCGTAGGAATCTGGAATTCCTGCATGCGTGGCATCCAGCCAAGAGACACGTCATCAATTGAGCCGGAGATTATAAAATCAACCTCTTCTGATTCAGCAAGATACTCATACGCCTTTACCCCTTCAGTCGGGTCTTCTGCAGTATCTGCTTTTACCAGTTCAATCTGTTGCCCTAGCACACCGCCTTTGGCATTGAGCTCTTCTATCGCGATCTCGGCACCACGCAAGGTACTTAAGCCAGTGTCTGATGAAAGCGAGCCGATAAAACCGACTTTAATTTCAGCTGATGCAGTGCCCGCCAGTGTTACAGATGTCGCCAGACCCATGGCGATAAGTAATGATTTCAACTTCATCGTTTCCTCCAAAATAAATTGGCTCTTAATGAGCGTCTGTGTCACAACCTTACAATACTATATTTCCATCCGGATCATGAATGATCGCGTCTACATCTATTTCGACCATCATCCCCGGTTGGGTCAAACCCGCCTGAACACCTGTTAGTACGGGATTGATATCTTTAAAGAATTCTCCGTGTGCTTTAACGAATCCGCCGGCATTATTAATATCAGTTAAATAACATCGCGTACGCATGACATGGTGTTTTTCAGCACCAACTTCTTTCAACGCCTGCTCAATTCGCTGCAGTATAAAAACCGATTGCGCATAAGTATCACCCGGTGCATGAAGTTTTCCGGAAGGTTCTATCGCTGTGGTGCCTGCAACAGATACGAAAGGTCCAACGCGCTTAGCGCGTGAGTAACTGCCCACTTCTTCAAACCGGCCACCAGACTGAAATTCACGCTTGGTCATGATACCGACTCACGGTTGAGTCCAAGCCGATCGCGAATTGCATCAGCGGCACTGTGTAGTTGTGAGTGTTCAGTGTCGGTAAAACGCAGGGGCTCTACCTGTATAAAGCCACTCATACCGACATGAGCAGGTACACCCAACACAACATTTTCCAAACCAAACTCACCGTCAAGCATAACCGAAACAGGTACGGACCCTGTTTTAGCGCCGCGAATATAGTCAAGCAGCTCTACGCTCGAATGTGCCGGTGCGATAGTGGCTGAGCCCGTTTTCTTTAAAGCCACCACCTGACCACCACCGGTGATCGCATCTTTAACACAGGCTTCTATTTCATTTGCTGAAAGCACCTCTGTTAACGCTCTGCCCTTAATTCTGGCTAGCGATGTGACCGGCACCATTTCATCACCATGACTGCCGAGCGCCATCGCCTCGACGTCTGCAGGATTAACACCGGCGGCTTTAACTAATGAATGCCTGAATCGCGAGCTATCAAGCGTACCGGCCATACCCAACACACGCTGGCGTGGGAATTCAGTGACACGAAGCATCTCTACTGTCATTTCATCCAGTGGGTTGGTTACCACAATCACTATGGCATTCGGTGCTTGTGTTTTTATCACTTCACCGACTGAGTGAATGACGCGCTTGTTCACTCCAATAAGATCAGCTCGTGTCATACCGGGAGTTCGTGCACGGCCCGCCGTCACAATGACCACCGCTGCACCACTCACCATAGCCAGGTCAGTGCCACCACTCACCACAGATTTGCTGCGGGTAATACCACTGGCGTGATTTAGATCAAGTGCTATCGCCTCCGCCACACCGGGGGCAATATCAATCAGTGCGATTTCATTTGCAATATCATTGTTGGCCGCAAGGTGCGCTATGTTGGCCCCGACTCCGCCTGCCCCGACAATGGCCAGCTTGCCAAACCGATTCACCTTACGCCTTACAGTATGATCCGGTGCAATCCATCTAGCGGATCTGCGGTATAGCCCGCGCTGCATAGCTGTTTTGCCATCAGTGCGTGGGTACGTTGGTTTTTCCAGCGGACCATCAAGTAGCTTTACACCAACACGCTGCGCAGTCTCTTTTGCAAGTGTAGTAACAATGTCACCGGGTAAAACTTCAAACACTATGCGCCCACGCTGACGTGCCTGCTCAATATGTTCAGATCCAATAACTCGTCGTTGCGTTTGATCTGTCATAAGATATTCCGCTCTGGCTTGTCGCCTAACCCCGAGCTTGCCCGTCTATTGCTTCAATAGCAGACACCGCCGCTTCCATACCCGCTATTACCGAGTTTTCTGCACCGGAGAAAAACAATCGTCCGTAGCGCCCAACCGCTCTGACTTCGACAATGTCTATCTCAGCGGCTTTCTCTGCCTCGTTACAGGCAATAGCAATATATGCCGCTGGCTCACACTCAACAATGCCTAGTGTTTGACCAGGCACCAGCAGTGATCCTTTGCGCCATTTGTTCAGCAACTGTGCCTGGTAAGGCTCTACTGAATTAATAATTTGCGTGTTAGCCACCGATGGCTTTAAACGATCAGACATGGATGCGCCAAGCTCGGAAAGGATTGCATCCCTTGCAGCAGTTACTTCTGCGTTTGAAGGCGAGCGCAAAATAAAAAAACCAAACTCACGCTCAACCAGCTGCGATGTCGCCTCTACAGAGCTTGCTTTTAGCGCACGATCTATAAGAGTAAACACTTCGTTACCCGGTGCAAACTCACCGATAAGTATGGTGTCCCCGGAAAGTGGTATGGATCCCTGCACGGTCGCGCCATTGTAGGCTGCAAACTTTGGCTGCAGATTGTCTATCTGCATTAATGCTCTAATTGTGATGTCACTCATGCGCCTTCTCCATATTGCTCGTAGATATCACGCCATGGTCGGCTTTCATAAGCCACGCGCTTAATATTAATTAAATGAAGGGCCGTGACATTGTCTGATGTAATAGAGCCAGACCACGTGCCAGTACCCAACATAAAGCTTGGCTCAAGATCTGTGGAGTAACCCATACCGCCGATGATGGCCGGTGTATTAACCAGCACCCGCCCTGTAGGCACTGCTGCAAACTTAGCTACTACGGTTGGATCATCAGAGTGCACAACGGATGAGTGACCCCAACCTTCAAATTTGGCAATATCGTGCGATAGCTTAATTCCGTGATCAGTATCTTGCGCTTCATAAAAGGCCAATACCGGATTTAGCTTCTCCGCCGACAAGGGACGATGCCAACCAATCTCTGATTCTTCTGACACCAGTATTCTTGTACGAGGCGGCACAGAAAATCCTGCAAGCTCAGCCAAACGCTCCGGCGCCTGCCCCACATGCTCTGGATTCATTGCACGTTTGCCGATAAAAATAACATCAGCCAGGCGATCGGCCTCTGCAGCAGTACAAAAGTACGCGCCGTGGAGTTTTAACTCATGCCGTAACTCCCGTGCGATTTCTTTATCTGCAATGACTGCCTGTTCTGATACGCAGGCGGTGCCGTAGTCAAAGCACTTGGATACCACAATCTGTTCAGCAACTTCTGAAATGCTTGCCGCCTTGCTTTTGTGCACATAACAAGGAACGTTACCGGCACCCACTGCCAACGTTGGCTTACCAGATGAGTACGCCGCCTTAACCATCGCTGGTCCACCCGTCGCCATCACTACCGATGTACGTCGGTGACTCATCAGCTCTGCAGTGCCTTGTTGCGTGACTTTATCAAGACATTGAATTAATCCTTTAGGTGCACCCATTTGCTCGGCAACAGTAGCCATTATGCGCACTGTTTCCAAACCGCACTTCACACCCCTCGGGTGCGGCGCACATACAATGGCGTTGCCTGCTTTTACCGCAGAGAGCACTTTAAAAATAATTGTTGATGTGGGATTGGTTACCGGCACTAAGGCGGCAACCACACCCATCGGCTCACCAAAGGCTGCAATCTTGGTTGATTCATCGCTCCACAACATACCCAGTGTGGTGATATCACGTAAATAATCTGCTACTGACAAGGCATTAAACAAGTTCTTAACACGCTTGTCTGGCACGTTACCGTAGCCTGTTTCATCTACTGCCATTTGACCGAGGCGTTTTGCTTCAGGCTCAATGGCTTTCGCCATTGCATCGACTATGGCATCGACCCTTGAAGGATCAGTACCCAGAAATTTTTGATAGGCGGTAAACGCACTGTCGGCGCAGCGACGGGCAGCGGCAACACTTTCGAGATCTGCATCCATCTACACCACCTTACCTTGCGCGCCATAAATACCTGACGCGATTTTATCCATCGCTTTACGGGCGGAATCAATATCATTTGCGGCAATGCCAATGGTGTCCAGCCGTCGGCCTGCCGCCGCTACATCAACACCCAACACGCCAGTCACGAGCGTTATCATGGCTTGAGTCATCGGTACTTCAATACCAGCAAGCTCGGCTGCTGATAACAACGGCACTAATGATCCGATCACACCGTCGCGCAATAGCTCCTTAACCTCAGTGGCATCTGGAATGCTGCGACCCCCTTCACCACGCATAGCACCGGCGTGGGTTTCTATCCATTCATCTGCTGTTGGAAGGTCACGTACACCAAAGCAGGCTGCCACCTGTTGCCGTTCTGCAGCGAGTCGCGCTATTACAGAACGCTGCTCTTCACCGAGCAAGGCTGCAAATGTTTCATTTTCTGGCAGTGGCGTTCCACCGAGGGGAATTTTAGCCAGCCCACTTCCAATTGCTGGACCATTGATTAATAAAGCAGGAATTTCAACCAGCGCTGATCCATCGGCAAAGCCCGACCACAGCACGCTATCAACTGCCTTCAAATTAGGTAGTATATGTGCAAGTTGTTGCAATACATGCGCTCTACCACTTGGCAGAGTGGCAGCTGCCACCGGTGCAGCTTCAGATAAATTGAGTTGAGCACCACTGGCATTAAACCAATACGGTAAGCCCTGAGTTTCAACAATGGTGACATCAGCGGTGCAACCACCAATACGTAAAAACCAGGCTGTTTCCAGCGCACCAAGCGAACGCCC
>CALGJU010000210.1 GCA_937928685.1 uncultured Granulosicoccaceae bacterium | reverse complement strand
CCCCCAGGAAACCCGACGCGTGAGCGAGTGGCAAGCCCGGTACGTAACAAGCCAAAACCCAGACTACAGATGCAAACAGGCTAATGGATACATATCGGCAGTTAACCAACACTGGAAGAACGGCAAAAATTACGGCAGCCTACCCACTCGCTCACGCGTCGGGCTTCCAAAAGCATGCTAGCTGCCTGGGCACTTACGATCTCTACCGGCGTGTCAGGTTTCTATCAAGCCGCGTTTCTGACTGAAGCGCCACGCACTTTAACCACGAGGCAGCGACATGTGTCGCTGCTTTTTGTGTTTTCATGACTTCAATATCTCAAGCTACTCAAATACTTTACCCATGATCGCCAGCCTGCCAATGTACTTACGACCAGAACTGGTCGACGCCCATAATATTTACTGGGCACTGATATACAAACACCTGAAAACCCATAACATCAATGCACCAGAGGGCTTGTCTACCCCATCAGATACGTATGCGAGCTGGACTGACCCCGGCCTGGTATTAAGCCAAACCTGTGGGATGCCATATCGCAACAGCCTGCATGGCAAGGTGCAACTGGTCGGCACACCCGATTTCAATATCACAGGGTGCGCACCAGGCTACTACCGAAGTGCAGTTGTTGTTCGTCAATCAGACAGTGACAAAGCACTGATTGATTTTAAGCACTCTACCTTCGCCTTCAATTCAAAAGACTCACAATCCGGTTATGCCGCAGCTTTTAGTTTTTTTAAGAAGCACGGACTTTGGTTTAATAAGCAGTACCGCTCTGAGGCCCACCTTGCGTCAGCACTTGCTGTGGCTGAAGGGCGAGCGGATATCACCGCCATTGATGCGGTCAGCTGGCGGCTGATGCTTGCCTATGAAAGTTTCAGTGAGGAACTGCACGTCATTGACTGGACAGAACCCACCCCGGGACTGCCGTATATCACCGCCATGGGTATTGATAAACGTAAGGTGTTTGAGTCTGTCAGTGCGGCTATTGAGGAGCTACCAACAGATACAAAACACTTACTCGGTATTCACGGTTTGATTGAAATAGACGCAGGCGAATATCTGCGCGTAGGTAACCCGGACGAATAATCGATTAGTACGATTCAAAAGCACGTGCGTCCTGCTCATAAACGCTGTCAAAGTAACCGTCTTTGAGCACTGATTTTATATAGTCCGTTACAAAGCGCTCGCGGGAGCCGGCGCTTTCAAATTGATACACGTGCCTGAATTCGTGCCTGAGCAACGCTCTGTTGGCTTGACCGTGTACGATCTCAATACCATAGCCGACTGTTCGGCCCGATACCGACTCACCCAGCAACCCTGTTTCACTGCCGGCTTTTAGCAATACAGGGTTTTCAGGCTGAGCCACAGCATCAACCATAAGCACGCGTATATTTTCAGGTGTTTTTACGCCAACTGAGCGTGCATCTGCAACCTCTGCAGCAGTCAAGGATCTGCCTTCTGCAAGAATTGTGTTCTCTACCCCTAACAACCAGGAGACCACGAGAGGAATCAACTCTTTATAGCTTTCCCATTCAAGCATTGAAGGCTTTTTACTCAGCTGGCTCACTTGGCTTAAATGCCGCCATCACGTAATCCACCATTGACCAGATAGTCAGCGCAGCAGCGAAATAGAGTGCGACGATACCAATGTTGTAGGTTGGTAAGCCAAAGATATCAACCTGGTACAGCAGCATCGCAAGCGCTGTAATTTGCAAGGTTGTTTTTAATTTACCCAAATAACTGACCGCGACCTTTGCCCGCGAGCCGACACTTGCCATCCACTCACGCAGCGCTGAAATGGTGATCTCGCGACTGATTATGACAATCGCAGGCAACGTTATCCACCAGTTAGATGCATCTTCAACAATCAGAATTAATACCGTCGCTACCATGAGCTTATCGGCAACCGGGTCAAGGAAAGCACCGAACTCGGACTCAACATTCCACTTGCGGGCAAGGTATCCGTCAAGCCAATCGGTGATTGCTGCGACAATAAATATCGCACAACAGAGCGGTCGAGCCCACGGCGCCTTTAGATAGAACACAAGCACTATCACCGGCAGCAACAAGATGCGAGCAACAGTTAAAATGGTAGGTATATTAAGGACCATACGTCGAGCCGATTATTCTAAGTGTTCTATTTGATTATTTGTGTTCATGCATTGCTCTCATGAAAAAATTCATACACCAGCTGCGCCAGATGTTTACTGATTCCCGGAACATTCGCAATATCTTCTTCACTGGCCAACTTCAATTCTCTGATACCACCAAAATGAGTAAGTAACGCCTTCCTGCGTTTCGGACCCAGGCCAGCTATATCTTCTAACACAGATTTTCGCCGAATTTTTGATCTTGATGCGCGATGACCCGCCACTGCATAACGATGCGCCTCATCGCGTATTTGCTGAATCAGGTGCAAGGCGGGCGAATCATGATTCATATGAATCTCCCTGCCCTGACGACAAAGCAATAACGATTCCTCCCCGGGCCTCCTGGCCGGACCTTTTGACACTCCAACTATTTGCATATCCGCTCCCAGCTGCAATTCGCCAATAACTTCCTGAGCAATGTTAACTTGTCCTATCCCGCCATCTATGAACAATACTTCAGGAATTCGTTGCTGTTCCTTAATTAATCGTGTGTAGCGCCGGGTGAGCGCCTGCCTCATTGCAGCATAATCATCACCCGGCGTAATGTCACTGATCTTAAAACGACGATACTCAGCTTTGATCGCGCCTTCCACTCCGAACACAACGCAAGATGCCGTAGTAGCTTCACCCGAGAGATGGCTGATGTCAAAGCACTCAAGCCGGTTTGGCAGTTCATCAAGCTCTAGTAGCTGGCGCAGCTTGTCCTGCCGCTCAGCCATACCACTGCGCGATGCGAGGCGTGCCTCAAGCGCGATTTTTCCGTTCTCGTAGGCGTTCTCGAGCCAACGCCGTTGTTCGGCGCGGACGTTATGCACAAACTCGACAGTGGTGCCGACCCGCAGATGCAACGCCTGCCGGATGAGATCTGCCCCTTCTATTTCGCACTGAGTAACAATACGCTGCGGCACTTCATGCTGCAGGTAAAATTGCGAGACAAAGCTGCTCACGACTTCTTCCAGTGTGGCATCAGCCGGTGCCGCGGGAAAAAACGCTTTGTTGCCTAAGCTCACACCATTACGGATGAAAAAGATCTGCACACAACTCTTGCCACTATTCTGGTAACACGCAACCACATCAATGTTGCCCTTGCCCCCCTCAACATACTGAGACTGATTCACTGACTTAAGGTTTTTTATCTGATCTCGCAGTCGTGCGGCGGCTTCAAATTGCAGCGCTGCAGACGCTGTTTCCATTTCATTGACTAGCCCTGTGAGTACTTCATTAGTTCTACCCTGGAGTACTTTGATGGTCATATCGACATCACGGCGATAGTCTTTTTCATCAATTAAGCCAACGCATGGCGCTGTGCAGCGATTGATTTGATACTGCAAGCATGGTCGCGATCTATTTTTGAAATAACTGTCTTCACATTGGCGCACCTTGAAAAGCTTTTGTATATACCGGAGTGACTTTTTTACCGCACCAGCGTGGGGATACGGGCCAATGGTTTTTCCGGATTGCTTTTTACCGCCCCGACGATAAGAGATTCGCGGGTATTCCTGATCGGTCGTAATGTGCACGAAAGGATAACTTTTATCATCACGTAGCAATACGTTGTATCGCGGCCGCTTTTCTTTTATTAAATTGTTTTCAAGAATCAGTGCTTCTATTTCATTGTTGGTGACAGTCAGTTCAACGCCGCAAATCTGCGCCACCATGATTCGTGTTTTGGCGGATCCCGGATCCTTCTGAAAGTAACTTGATACTCTTTTTTTAAGATTACCGGCCTTGCCTACATAGATAGTATCGCCAGCATGATTCTGCATTTGATACACACCGGGTCTTTGTGTGACTGTTTTTAGAAATGCCTGCGGATCAAACTCAACTTTCTTCTCTTCGTGATTTTCCTCTTCGTGCTTTTCCGGTGATTCATCGTTTTCCTGATCTATTGATAGCCCGGGTGATGCGTCTGCAGCGGGAACCTGTGAATCGACTCCCGCTACATTGGCGCCACCTTTCCCGGCAACAGTTGCTGCGGGAACGTCGGTCGAATCTTGTGACTTACCATTAGACATGGAGAACGGTGCTTAGTCTGAATACTTGCAGTGAGTGTGGAGTGACTGGCAGAGACATCTGCTGTCGATGACCGTGTTCGAAAGCTAACAAAAAACCATCGCTCACTGTTAATGTACTTGCCCGAGAAAGCCACTGTTAATACCCAGCTCCACCAACTCAGCCAACGAATCGACACGAAGCTTTTCGTAGGCTCGTCGTTTATAAGTGCTGACGGTTTTGGAACTTAAAAACAACATCTCTCCGACTTCGGTGGTTTTGTGTCCGTTCATCAACAACAAAGCCACCTGCAATTCACGTCGGGACAAATTGTCTATCGGGTTAACACTGTCACCGCGGTTTATAGCTTCCAATGCCATCTGATTTGCAATTTCACGCGATAGGTAGGTGCCACCTTGCATGACGCTTTCTATTGCCAGACCCACTTCACTGGTGGCAGACGACTTGGTCATGTAACCGCGAATCCCGGCCTGAAGCACTACCCGGGACAACGGCCGCTGTTTAAGACCGGTAAGAATGATAATTCTCATGTCTTCATCAATCTGCAGCAAGCGCAGGGAGGCTGAAAGGCCATCCATACCGGGCAGACCAATATCCATGAACACAACATCAAATGCGCGCTCTCGAATCAGGGCAATACACTCCTCGCCTGAGGAAGCCTCCCAGACCTTGCCGACGCTTTCTACCGCCTCGAAGATCAGCCCCAGTCCGGCACGCACTAAGTCGTGGTCTTCAACCAGTAAAATATTGAGCGGGGTTTCATCCATCAGGTGGGCTTCGTCTTATGACACGGCCAGTGTAAAACATTAGTGCAAGCTGAGAAACTAAAAGGCCGAGGATCGTCAGTATGCCAGATCTTCAATACAAGCTCTTCAATACCAGCGCTTGCGGCAACCGGGAGCCCGCCACGACAAGTATAAGCTCACGGTTAAAATAACTCCGCTGCGGTAGCCATGATGCACAGGCAACTAACCGTCGCTATTTAACAACTAACCTTAGACAGCCGCCATGCTTTATAAGGTGATCAACGCTCCACCCCAGGTAAAACCACCACCAAACCCTTCCAGCAAGAGCTTCTCGCCAGCTTTGATGCGTCCGTCTCTTACCGCAACATCCAACGCCAACGGAATAGATGCCGCAGACGTGTTGCCGTGATCCTGCACTGTGACGACAACTTTATCGAGTGTCATCGACAACTTTCTGGCTGTGGCCTTTATTATTCTAAGATTTGCCTGATGCGGCACCAGCCAGTCAATCTCTGACTTATCAAGGTTGTTGGCTTCCAGCGCTTCATCAACGACTTCACTGAGCTTCGTGACCGCGGTGCGAAATACCTCACTACCACGCATTTCCACGTACGCACCCTGCTCCTGCATTTCTGTATAACCACGAGAGATACCTTGCGGCACATGCAACAGTTCAGCATAACGGCCATCGGCATGCAGATGCGTACTGTGAATGCCAGGAGTTTCTGAGGCTTGTACCACCACGGCACCGGCGCCATCCCCGAACAACACGCAGGTATTCCGGTCTTTCCAATTCAGAATACGTGAGAAAGTCTCAGCACCTACCACCAGTACATTACGGGCGCTGCCCGCTTTGATAAAGGTGTTAGCGATACCGAGCGCATAAACAAAACCTGCGCACACAGCCTGTACATCAAAGGCAGGACAGGCGTTGGTTATTTTCAGTCGCTGCTGCAAAAGACAGGCAACGCTTGGGAAAACACAATCCGCGGTGGTAGTGGCAACAACGATAAGATCAATATCGTTTGCATCAATGTCTGCTGCCTCGATAGCGCGGCGAGCGGCATTTTCGGCAAGATCACAGGTGGTTTCGTCATCAGCTGCGATGTGCCGCCGCTCAATACCTGTGCGCTCGCGGATCCATTGGTCGGTGGTATCGACCATTTTTTCTATGTCAGAATTCTCTAACACCCTGGCAGGTAGGTAGCTGCCGGTGCCTACAATTCTTGCGTAATTCAATCGATCTGAACCGTTGTCTTGAGAATGTTCTCTGTGGTCGAGTTAATCACCGATACGAGGTCTTTCCTGGCCTCTATCCGCGCTACATTGATGGCATTCTCAATCGCAACCGCGTCTGCACTGCCATGGCTCTTTATAACAAGCCCTCGAAGACCAAGCAAGCTGGCGCCATTGTAGCTGCGCGGGTCAATTCGGCTTTTGAGCCTTTTTAACACCGGGCTTGCTAACAGGGCCATTAACTTGGTCAAAGGCGAGCGTGTGAACTCTTCACGCATAAACGTCGTGATGAGCTTTGCGACCCCTTCGGAGGTTTTCAGCGCAACGTTACCAACGAAACCGTCAGTGACAACCACATCAACGTCACCCAGGTAGACTTGATCACCTTCAACAAAGCCTATGTAATTAATTCGAGCTTGCTGCAGCAGGGCATCGGTTTCCTTGACCAGCTCATTGCCTTTAATATCTTCAGAGCCAATATTCAGCAGACCCACTCGCGGTGACTCAATTGAGTCAACCACGCTTGCCAGCGCTGAGCCCATGATCGCGAACTGGTACAACTGGTCCGCTGTGCAGTCAACGTTGGCACCAAGGTCGAGCATGTGCACATGGCCGTTGATATTCGGAATGGAAGTCACAATCGCGGGCCGATCAACCCCTGGCAGGGTTTTAAGTACAAACTTGGCGGTCCCCATTAAGGCCCCGGTATTACCACTGCTAACGCAGGCGGACGCGGTTCCATTGTGGACCAGGTTGATCGCTACGCGCATGGAAGAGTCCTTCTTTGTGCGCATGGCGTGCGCCGCAGAGTCTTCCATGGTGACCACTTCTGACGCGTGATGCACCGAGAGCCGGTCACGGGGTTTATTTTTCAGCAGCGGGATGAGCTCAGCTTCATCACCCACCAGAATCATGCTGATGTCTGAATGCTTATCAAGCGCCGCAAGCGCTGCATCCACAGCGGTTGCAGCACCGAGGTCGCCACTCATGGCGTCCAGCGCTATTGTTACCGAGGACAACTTATCACTGGACACAGTTGGCTATTCGCCTGAGTGGACGTGTTTATTTACGCGAATAAACTTACTGAGCCTATTCGTCTTCGTCTTCGACTTCTACTGCAGTATCAATCACTTTGCGACCGCGGTAATAGCCATCAGGCGATACGTTATGGCGCAAGTGCACCTCACCCGTTGTTGGATCTGTAGACAGCGCCGGGCTCTTAAGAGCATCGTGCGAACGTCGCATACCACGGCGTGAACGGGTAACTTTGTGTTTTTGAACAGCCATTTAGGCGCTCTCCAATTAGTTTTTCAGCAATTCATCCAACCCTTTAAAAGGGTTGTGTGTCCCAGCCGATGCATCCTTTTCATCGGACTTCTCGCCACCCAGAACAGCTAACACTGTCGGGTCGCACTCTGACTCCACTTCGTGCACCACCCGTACGGGTAAATGCAAAATGAGTTCGTCTTCTATGAAATCAACCACGTGAATATCTTCGTTGTCACCCATTACCACTGGATCTATATCATCAGGCAGCTCTGAAGCATCAGATTCTGCGGCGATGAATACCAACGTAAACTGACTAGTAATTTCACTAGCCATTGGTTGCTGACAACGTTGACAAGTCACATTTATTTTACTTGTCTGACTTCCAGTCGCTACTGGCAGCCTGTCTTGCGTCCACCCAAAAGTTGCATCGATCACCACATCACCAGAATCATCAGCCAAAGTGGCTGCAAATCGGGAAAAGTGGGATACTGGCAAGGTGATTCGGGTGGCTCGGCCAGAGCGGGCTAATTCAGCAGGATTGAACCTGACAGGAAGATGATCCATAAACCCTCAATAGTAATAGTGTTTGCCTGATTAGTCAAAATTCGAACAAAAGAATTCTTCCATCCGAACAAGAAATTTCATGAATCCTCCCGTCATTCTAGCTTCTACCTCGCGCTACCGTGCAGAACTGTTGCAGCGCCTTCAAATTCAGTTCACACAAATTGCACCGGAATGTGATGAAACGCCGCTCGAGAACGAAACCGCGCTGGCCCTGGTCGAAAGACTCGCGATCGCCAAAGCGACCTCTATCGCGGAGCACCATCCAAATGCTCTGGTCATCGGGTCCGATCAGGTGGCTTGTTGCAACGACATCATCATAGGCAAACCGGAGAACCACACAGCGGCCATACAACAGCTCAATACGCTGAGCGGCCAGAACGTTGATTTCCATACCGGGCTCTGTGTGATGCAGCAGCAAACGCAACAGAAACTGCACTGCGTGATTACCACCAATGTGGTATTCAAAACACTGACTTCAGAGCAGATCGAACGCTACCTGCTAACAGACAAACCCTACGACTGCGCTGCAAGCTTCCGGTCTGAAGGTTACGGCAGCACGATCGTTGATCGCATCACCACAAATGATCCGACAGCGTTGATCGGATTACCCGTTATTCTGGTGGCGGATTACTTAAATCAGCTGGGACTGCTGTTGCCTTAGCTGGTCAGATCGGCAGGTCGCACAAGCGGCTCGCTAACGCATGAATTCAATTCACCCAGCATTAGCGGCCTGCCATGCGTTACAAAGTACATTGCTTTGCGCAGTTCGAGCACAGCACATCACAAGCTACACCTGCGACACCCAATGCCGCGCGTTGCGAAACATCCTTAACCACGGCGCTTCTTCTGACCAGGCAACGGGTCGGTAGGAATTTTGCACCGAACGGTACACACGCTCAGGATGCGGCATCATTATATTAAAGCGCCCGTCTTCACTGCACAGCCCCGTCACTCCATCAATTGATCCGTTTGGATTCAACGGATATTGCTCAGTTACTGCGCCCAGGTTATCCACAAATCGCATCGTCACATGCTGCGATGCATTGGCCATGTCTCTATAGGCTGCGCGCCCCTCACCGTGGGCGATAGCAACTGGAATTC
This sequence comes from uncultured Granulosicoccaceae bacterium, assembly GCA_937928685.1. Lineage (GTDB taxonomy): Bacteria > Pseudomonadota > Gammaproteobacteria > Granulosicoccales > Granulosicoccaceae. Next base: position 9,667 of record CALGJU010000210.1, on the reverse strand, counting down.
TTGATCCTTCCATCCCGGTAAACAGCACTGAAGGCGTTGACCCAATCTGCACCGTGGATACCCGCGCCTCAAACTGCTCTGACAGGTTGCGTTCAAAATCAGGCCAGTGAGCAGCACCCGGAATCAGATCTCGCAGCCTCGATAACATCTGGCACCCATTACAGACACCCAGCGCAAACACATCTGCGCGAGCAAAGAACTGTTCGAACTGATCACGTGCGCGTGAATTGTAGCGGAGTGAATTTGCCCAACCGCCGCCAGCACCCAGAACATCACCATAGGAAAAACCACCGCAGGCCACCAGACCACTAAACGTATCTAGCGTCACACGACCGCTAACAATGTCACTCATGTGAACATCGAAACACTCAAAGCCTGCGCGACTAAACGCTGCGGCCATTTCTACATGACCATTAACACCCTGCTCTCGCAGAATCGCTAGCTTCGGTTTGGTAGTCAGTGCAGCCACTATATTGTCTGTCGGGTCAAAGCTAAGCCTGGGCTGAATACCCGGGTCAGCAGCATTAGTAACCAATGCTAACTCTTGATCTGCACAGTCGGGGTTATCTCTCAGGCGTTGCATTTGGTAAGACGTTGACCACCAGAGGCCTTTGAGTTCGGTAGTTGACTGCTGTAAAACGAGTTTATCGTCCACCACTACATTTATTACGTGATCGGCTCGCACCGTACCCACTTGAGTTAATAAATTTTCTATACCGTGGTCTGCAAATACTTTAGTTACGGTATCCAGATCAGTCTTATTAATCTGCATTAATACACCAATCTCTTCACTAAACAATGCACCTGGTACACCTTGCTTGCCAGATTTCATCACTACATCAACGCCACAGTGGCCTGCGAAGCACATCTCAGCTATTGCGGTTATGGTGCCGCCGTCAGATCGATCATGGCACGCTAGCACCAGTTGCGCATCCACCAGCTGTTGTATCGATTGCATGAGAGATTTAAACTGACTTACATCATCAACATCCGGGCACTCATTACCTAACTGCTCATACACCTGAGCCAATATAGACCCACCTAGTCGATCTTTAGCACCGCCACCATCTGCTAACAACAGTACTGTGCCAGCAGTATTAAGCAACTGCGGTGTGACTGTCTTGCGCACATCCTTCACTGGTGCAAATGCGGTGGCCACCAATGACAATGGGGCGGTCATTGTGAGTGTGGTGTCATCTTGCTTCCAACTGCTTTGCATTGAAAGGGAATCCTTACCTACAGGAATAGATAAACCCAATGGCACACAAAATTCACGCGATATAGCTTGCACAGTATCAAACAAAGCCGCGTCATCTACATTGGCTGCTGCCATCCAATTGGCTGACAGCTTTACGTTTTCTAAAGCACCAACCGCTACACCTGCAAGATTGGTGAGCGCTTCTGCAATGGCCATTCGACCGGACGCTGCGGGGTTTATTAACGCCAATGGTGACCGCTCACCCATGGCCATTACCTCACCACTAAAACCGTTGTAGTCTGACAGTGTCACAGCGCAATCAGCGACTGGAATTTGATGCGGCCCTACCATTTGATCGCGATGAACCAAGCCGCTCACAGAGCGATCACCAATGGTAATAAGGAAGTTCTTAGAAGCCACTGTCGGTGCCTTTAGCACTCTGGTGAGAGCCTCACTAATTTCAATAGTAGATAAATCTAATGGCGTTTCGCTATAGCGTTTTCTTGTAGCATCACGGCTTACCTTGGGTGGCTTACCCAGCAATAATTGTAAAGACATATCAACCGCCGGCTTACCCAGCAAACTATCAGTAACGGTCAAATGATCTTCAGTGACGGCCTTACCCACTACTGCATAAGGACAACGTTCGCGCTTACACAATGATTCCAGTTCTGAGAGTTTTTCCGCCGCTACCGCAAGTACATATCGCTCTTGTGATTCATTACACCACACTTCCATTGGTGACATACCAGGCTCATCAATGAGTATCTCACGCAGTTCAAATTCTGCCCCACGGCCGGCATCGTTAACCAGTTCAGGCAGTGCGTTAGATAAGCCACCGGCACCTACGTCATGCATTGATAGCACGGGTGAGTCATCACCCATGGCTACACAGTGGTTTATCACTTCTTGACAACGCCTTTGCATTTCCGGATTACCGCGCTGCACTGAAGCAAAGTCGAGCGCGGCGTTACTCTGACCACTCGCCAGTGAAGATGCAGCGCCGCCACCCAAACCAATTAACATTGCAGGCCCTCCCAATACCACGATGGGACTACCTTCCGGTACGGGCTTTTTATTGGTATTCACTGGCCGAATATTGCCAAGTCCGCCAGCGATCATGATGGGTTTGTGAAAACCGCGCCATTCGTCGCCCTGTTCGGTTTGCACCAGAGACTCCCAGGTACGAAAGTAACCGGTTAGATTCGGGCGCCCAAACTCATTATTAAATGCCGCAGCACCTATGGGACCTTCCTGCATTATCTGCAAAGCAGATGCTATCTGCGCAGGCTTACCCGGGTGTTGCTCCCACTGATGGGTAAACCCCGGTATGCGGAGGTTAGAAACACTAAAACCACATAAACCGGCCTTGGGTTTTGAACCATTGCCTGTAGCTCCCTCATCACGAATCTCGCCGCCAGAACCAGTCGCCGCCCCTGCATACGGGCTAATGGCCGTTGGGTGATTATGGGTTTCTACTTTGATTTGAATATTGATTGATTCGGTTGTGGCGCTATAGAGTCCCGTGAACGGGTCTGCCATAAAGCGATCACCCGTTTCACCAGCGATAACCGCCGCGTTGTCATCATAGGCCACCAGTGTTCCATTGGGTTGCGCTTTATGAGTCTCTCTAATCATGCCAAAAAGCGAGGCATCTGCCGCCTTACCGTCAACAGTCCAACTGGCGTTGAATATTTTATGTCTGCAGTGTTCAGAGTTAGCCTGCGCAAACATCATAAGTTCCGCATCGGTGGGGTTACGCCCGATGCTTTGAAAACTCTCTACCAGATAGATGATTTCATCGTCAGATAACGCAAAACCATAGCGTTGATTGTCTCGCTTTAATTGATCAACACCGCCACCAAGGACATCAACTTCCATCAATGGTGCCGGTGGCTTTTCAATAAATAGCTGACTGGCTGAATCGATATCAGTGAGGAGCATCTCCGTCATTCGATCATAGAGCAGCGCCTTGGCATCCTCTGCTATTTGACCGGCGACACTCCACGCGATGCCACGCTCGATCCGTCGCACATCTGTCAATCCGCAATTGTGTGCGATATCAGTGGCCTTCGATGCCCACGGGGAGATTGTACCGGCGCGCGGCACAACAAGAAGGTCTGTAGAATCTTCAGATTCAGCCTGCCCGCTGAGCAAGTCAGTCAACCTTGCGAGTGATCCTGACGCCACATCACCGTCCACCAGGTAGACGTATCGAGCAGATAAACCACTCAAACCAGGCGACAACTTTCGGCATTGGCTAAGCAACGCCTCTATGCGAAATGCCGACATTGCACTCTCGCCAAACAGCACCAGCATTTGGTGTTTCCCTTATTGTAAAGTGAACTGCGATGGTGTGTGCACACCCAAAGCGTGATTATCGCATATTCCGGCCGTTGTCAGCGCGAAGCAAGATCATCCTACAAAAGAAATTCACCAGACAATAAAAAGCCCGTGTCAAAAACACGGGCTTCAACTCGCTAGGTATTACTCAGTTGCTTTATCGAGCGTAGACCTCCACCCGGCGATTGCGCTCGCGCCCATCTACGGTGGCATTGGTATCTAACGGACTGAGCTCGCCGTAGGCACTCACGTTTAGTCGGCTTTGATCCAGACCGCGGTTAATCAGATAATCTGCCACTGATTGCGCCCGTCTTTCCGACAACGACTGGTTATAGCTCTCTGTGCCCACACTGTCTGTATGGGCTTCAATTTCTACCTCCACCTCGTCACAAGTGCTCAGGGTATAAGCCACATTGTCCAGAACTTGAATCGACTCCGGGGTCAGACCTGACGAATCCGTGTGAAAACCCACATCATCCAATACACCTGACAGCCCAATGCAGCGATTCGGCTCCGGCAATGGTACTGAAGACACTGGCGGCGGAGCGGCGGCAGCGATTACGGGGGCCGGTATCACTTTGGGCGTCTCTGCAAGCTTTGGTCGAGTAATGTATTTCTTGCGTCCGGTGCGATACAACAAACCCACCTGCGCATACTGAACATCTTCATCAAACGTGATTCCTTCAGCCCTGAGCCCTATGCCTATCGGTGTCATGTACTCTATGCCAGCACCGAATAACACATGAGTGGCATTGTCTTTGACATACGGCACACTTCCCACCGCTGAATTTTCCAGCATCCCTGCACCCACACGACCATACGCTGTGAGCCCCTGACGACGATACCGATGACGATTGCCGCCTACGTAAATAAGAGCGCTCACGCCGTTAATGTGGTAGTTGATGCGCCCTTCAGGTGAGAGCCCGGCACTGCCAAGGTCGGCTGAGTGTGCTTCGATAGCAAGGTGCTTTGTAATATCTGCACCGATGGTGATCTGCCCCGCCGGCTCAACCCGATCATTCGGATCCCAGTTGGGCAACTCACTGGTGTCAGGCTCTAAACGACTCGCCCCGATTCCCACCGCGGCATATAAGCCACGGGATAGACGATCGTCATAATCTCGCGCCTCTTTCGAGACAACAAGCCTCTCTCTCCAGCTATTGTTATTCGAACTGGCGGTGATGGAGTCACCAGAATTGATCGACGCACAGCCGACAAGCAATAACGAAGCTACTGCCAGAGATAGTGATAGCGATAGTACAGAGATCTTGTTATCCATTATTGCTGTCCTTTTTTGACGCTTTCAGTGTGCGACGACGAAACGCCAGGCCCAACAATGACAATAGTCCCAATGCGGGTAGCGCTGGATCGATTGGTCTGTTCGCGCCTCCGGGCAATGGTGGACTGATGGCACACCCGCTACCTTCCAGCCCCGTGTGGATTGACCGCTCGGCAGCTCCCGTTTCCAGATTCGCCTCCTGGAAATCAGGAGTACCATCACCGTCTGTATCTATTAACGCGGCAGCCAGAATAAGATTATCTGCCTGACCGTCACCGTCAGCGTCGCTACCACCCGACTCTTCTAAATCAGACACACCGTCGTTGTCAGAGTCCAGATCCTGGTAGTCAGGTTTGTTGTCACCATCGGTATCAATAATTAGAAGCGGTATTGCAGCTATAGCATCGTCTGCGCCGTCCTGGTCATCATCGAGAAAGTTATCTACCCGGCCGTCGCCATCTACATCAGAGCCACCTGCTTCGACCAGGTCAGGCACGCCATCACCATCAGCATCAATTTCGACCGCATCATAGATTCCATCTGCGTCAGTATCTGAAGGAGGTACCGGGCTAAGCTGCGAAGCGTCATTGATACCATCACTATCACTATCGGTAAAATTATCCAAAACGCCGTCATTGTTGGTATCGCTTGCAATACCGAATGATTCGATGACATCCATCACGCCATCGTTATCACTATCGATGTCACGAAAGTCAGCAAGGCCGTCTCCATCGGTATTGCGTGGAGCACCACCAGCACCTTCGGCAAGACCCGTTGCATCCACTGCTGCGATTGATCGATTACGATCACCAGGCGCTACGGCTGTTGCAGCATCAATAAAACCATCAAGATCTGCATCGCTGTGATCTGACTCAAGTGTATCCAGCACTCCGTCATTATCAGAATCACGATCTCGATAATCAAAGACCCCATCGCCGTCTATGTCAGTTAACACATAGTTCTCAATACCGGATTCAGGCGTTGTCTCGACCACATCCGCCATGCCATTGGGGCCATAGGTGTAAGTCAAGTCGATCACACCATCCAGATCAGTATCAAGCTCGTATACTTCGTCCATACCAATCCGAACTTCGATGATATCGAAGATACCGTCGTTATCGACATCCAGATCACGAAAGTCTAATACGCCGTCACCGTCGGTATCTACATAGCCTTCTTTGATATCGCTGATGCCGTCATTGTCGGCGTCGGCATCCTGAAAATCATAGATAGTATCGTTATCTTTATCTGCCGGTGTCACCCCTAAGTAGCTTGCTTCGACCGAGTCTGGCACGCCGTCACCGTCTGAATCTTCATCCAGATAGTCCGGAACCCCGTCACCATCGGTATCGCCTGTCCCTTCAACACTGTCTGGCAGAGTATCGCCATCTATGTCGGATTCCGATTCCTGAAAATCAGGTATGCCATCGCCATCTGTGTCGGTGGGCGCTGCCGGGTTGGCACCGGCTTCAAGGTCATCGGTTACCCCGTCATTGTCTGAATCCTGCTCCTGAAAGTCTGGTGTGCCATCTCCATCCGTGTCTAACGGATCAACAGGATTAGCGCCTGCTTCGATATTGTCTGGTATACCGTCATTGTCGGAATCTCCCTCCAGAAAATCGGGCGTACCATCACCATCGGTATCAATCGGCGCCGATGGATTATTACCCGCTTCAGTGCTATCCGGGATCCCATCAGCATCAGAATCCTGCTCAAGATAGTCAGCCGTGCCATCACCATCTGTATCAACAGGTTGTGACGGGTTAGCTCCTACCTCTATTGTGTCTGGAATTCCATCAGCATCTGAATCCTGCTCCAGAAAGTCGGGGGTACCATCTCCATCTGTATCAGTGGGGTCAGCCGGGTTAGCACCCGCTTCTATTGCGTCCGGAATTCCGTCAGCGTCTGAATCCTGTTCAAGAAAATCCGGCGTGCCATCTCCATCGGTATCTACCGGTGCTTCGGGGTTAGCGCCTGCTTCTGCGGTGTCAGGAATGCCATCGGCATCTGAATCCTGTTCAAGAAAATCAGGAGTACCATCTCCGTCTGTATCAGTAGGTTCTGAAGGGTTAGCACCGGCCTCTATCGTGTCCGGTATTCCATCGGCATCGGAATCCTGCTCAAGAAAGTCTGGCGTACCATCGTTATCGCTATCAACCGGTAGCGCCGGGTTGGGCCCCGCTTCTACAGAATCTGGTATACCATCATTGTCAGCGTCTGATTCCAGAAAATCCGGTGTTCCATCTCCATCTGTATCAACAGGAGCAGAAGGATCAGCGCCAACCTCGGTACTATCTGTTATTCCATCCGCATCTGAATCCTCTTCAAGGAAATCAGGGGTGCCATCACCGTCGGTATCAGTTGGTGTTGCAGGGTTTGCTCCTGCTTCTACCAGGTCAGAAATCCCATCACCGTCAGAGTCCGGATCTACATAATCAGCAATGCCATCAGCATCGCTATCAGCGGTACCCTCTAAGTCATCTGGTATACCGTCGTTATCTGAATCGACCTCCAGATAATCCGGTGTGGCATCGCCATCGCTATCCAGCGGCGCGACAGGATCAACACCGACCTCTACTGAATCAGGTATACCATCATTATCCGAATCTGATTCAAGGTAATCCGGTGCACCGTCACCATCGGTATCAAGGATACCAGCGGCATCATCAATACCGTCGTTGTTCGCATCAACGCCCACTGTTTGATCAACATCATATTGATCATCAATACCATCGCCATCTGTATCTACACCAGTCACTGGTGCCTCTACACTGTCAGGGATACCGTCGCCATCTGAATCGATGTCCAGATTATCTGAAACGCCATCAGCATCTGTATCAACGTTACCTTCGATTGCATCTGGCACGCCGTCATTATCTGAATCTACATCCAGAGCATCCGGGAGACCGTCTCCATCAGTGTCTGGTGTTCCAATAGCTTCAATGGCATCGTCTACACCATCACCGTCGACATCAGTTCCACCGGTTTGGTCAACATCAAACAGATCATCAATTCCGTCACCGTCTGTATCAACACCGCTCACCATGGCTTCTTCACCATCTGGCAAACCATCATTGTCACTGTCAGTATCAAGGTAGTCTGGTAAGCCATCACCATCGGTGTCACCGTTACCTTCTATCGCATCAGGGATACTGTCGTTGTCTGAATCCGCATCTAGTGTATCCGGTGCGCCATCGCCATCAGAATCTACAGTACCTGCTGCTTCAAATGAATCGTCTACACCGTCACCATCTACATCAGCACCACCGTTAATAGCAGACAGATCAACATCATAGACGTCATCTATGCCATCACCGTCTGAGTCATTGCCACTGACCTGCGATTCATCTGCGTCTGTTATCCCGTCATTGTCTGAATCGGTATCGAGATAATCCGGTGTGCCATCACTGTCGGTATCTACATCACCTTCAATCGCATCCGGGATACCGTCCCCATCTGTATCATTGTCTAAGTAGTCCGGTGTAACATCAGCGTCTGTATCAGCCGTGCTTTCAATTGCGTCACTGATGCCATCGTTATCGGAATCACTGTCCAGATAGTCTGGCGTGCCATCAGCGTCACTGTCGACATTGCCTTCTACAGAATCGGGAATTCCATCTGCATCTGAATCGCTGTCCAGATAATTGGGTGACCCATCACCATCTGTATCTGTGTCACCCGGAAAGCCGGCCGCCTCTATCGCATCTGCGATGCCGTCATTGTCTGAATCGGTATCGAGCATGTCTGGCGTGCCGTCGCCATCTGTGTCTACTGTGCCACTGGCTTCAATCGTATCGTCAACACCATCATCGTCAGCATCAGTGCCGCCGGTCACATCAACATCATAAAGATCATCAATGCCATCGCCGTCTGTATCTACACCACTGACCTGAGCTTCGACTCCATCAGGGTTGCCGTCGTTGTCTGAGTCTGTATCGAGGTAGTCCGGAATACCATCAGCATCGGTGTCGGCACTGCCTTCTATCGCATCCGGCACACCGTCGTTATCGCTGTCTGTTTCCAGTGCATCCGGGATACCGTCACCATCAAAGTCGAATGACATGGCTGATTCAAGTGTATCGTCTACACCGTCACCATCAGCATCGGCGCCGCCTGTGGCATCAGCATCATATAAATCATCTATGCCGTCGCCGTCTGTATCTACACCCGTGACCATAGCTTCATCGGTATCTGACAATCCGTCATTGTCTGAATCTTGATCTAGATAATCAGGCGTGCCATCTCCATCAGAGTCTATGTTGCCTTCGATTGCATCAGGGATGCCGTCATCGTCTGAATCACCATCAAGGAAGTCTGCTATACCGTCTGCGTCACTGTCGACGGTACCTTCCCGAGCATCTAACAGACCGTCATTATCTGAATCACCATCGAGGTAATCTGCTATGCCATCTCCGTCTGTATCTGCCGTGCCTTCAGTGGCATCAGGGATACCATCATTGTCTGAATCCAGATCCAGCGCATCCGCTGTTCCGTCACCATCACTGTCGAGTGTTCCCGCTGCTTCAATCGCGTCATCAACGCCATCACCGTCGGCATCTGTTCCACCGGTCTGATCGACATCATAGGTATCATCAATACCGTCACCGTCTGTATCCACACCACTGACCTGTGCTTCGTCGCCGTCAGCAATACCATCATTGTCTGAATCAGTATCAAGGTGGTCCGGTGTGCCATCGCTATCTGTGTCAGCAATGCCCTCTATCGCATCAGGGATACCATCGTTATCGGAATCTACATCCAACGCATCCGGGATGCCGTCAGCATCTATATCCAGCGTATTTGATGCACCAAAGACATCATCTACACCGTCACCATCTGCATCGGTT
>CALGJU010000209.1 GCA_937928685.1 uncultured Granulosicoccaceae bacterium | reverse complement strand
GCTTACGCTTCGGGCTTTCTTTGACGAGCTGGGTTTGTCCGCTCGCTTACGCTTCGGGCTTCCTTTGACGAGCATGGGTTTGTCTGCTCGCTTACGCTTCGGGTTTCCTGTTGGGTGGGGTTTTATTTGAGCTAGTGTACTGGACCAAATAGAGTGTGCATTTGAGAGTTCGTCATTTGGTTTGCAACAAGGCGAAGCTCGCAGGCAATAGTTATTCTCTTTTCAAGAGCTTCAACGCAATGGCAAACCAAATGCCGAGCTCTCGCAGGGGCGACTAATCAAAGTGCACACCACATTCGTTGCAGGTTCTATGACTTACTGTTGTCTCGTTTTATCTATTAAAATTAGACACTTTGATTGATCGACTCATATGTGCAATCTATTTGTTCCAGTACACTAGCGGCTTGTGACAAAGACAGGTAGTCTTCTAAGGAATTTTTTCTGTCGCGTAGCATAACTCTAACCCCGGCTAGCCCTATGATTGAAGACCCACCCCTGTTAACTATCAAGAGAAAGGTTGATCGTCCCGCTAAGGCGCAGGTTGAGATTCTTGCAAAAGCTACAACCGGGGTGTTGGTTGACTGTCTTGGTGGGCGTGGCGCGTTGTGTCAATCGATCAAGCCGATCAACGCGGCCGCGTATCGGTTCGTGGGGGTTGCTATCACTTGCGATGCGGGTCCGGCTGATAATCTTGCAGTGTTTGGGGCAATGCATATTGCACAAGAAGGCGATGTGATTGTAATTGCCACCGATTCATTTATGGCCACGGCGGTCATCGGGGATCTGGTGTTGGGTATGGCTAAGAACACGGGTGTTGCCGCGATGATCACCGATGGTTGTGTGCGAGACATTGAGGGTATTTGCAAAGTTGGTATACCGTGTTTCGCTGCGGGAGTGACGCCAAACTCACCGGCACGCAATGGTCCTGGTAGTGCCGGGCTGCCGGTGTCGGTAAGTGGTGTACCAGTGTCTAGTGGTGATGTAGTGGTTGGTGATAGAGATGGTGTGGTTGTGGTCCCGTTTGATCGGGTTGAAGAAGTGATTAGCAAACTTCAGTCTGTGCTTGATGCGGAAGCAGAGCTTGATGCACGTGCTGAGGCTGGTTTAAAAATGCCGGAGTTTGCCAGTGAAATACTTGAAAGTGATCGGGTGTGTTGGGTGGATTAATTGATGGCTAAAGTATCTGTTAGACACAGCGATCGAGAAGATATTGCTGATATAAATAAAGTGTATGGTGGGCCAATCGCAGTTGCCGGTACACTTCAACTTCCCTTCGTGTCTGTTGAACTTTGGAAAGCCAGGCTGACTACACCTGCGCCGGGAATGTATAGCTTCGTGGCGGAGTTAGACAACCAGGTGGTCGGTCACCTTGGGCTTTCGGTGCTGCAAAATCCTCGTCGTAAGCATGCAGCTACTGTTGGAATGGCTGTCTTGGACGGATATGAACAGAGAGGGATCGGCTCGGCACTTCTGCAGGCAGCAATCGAGCAGTCAGACAACTGGCTGGACATTTCCAGAATTGAGCTCACGGTCTTTACTGATAACAGTCACGCCATTGCGCTCTATAAGAAATTTGGATTTGAAGTGGAAGGAGAATTACAGCGCTTCGCGTTCCGAAATGGAGAATATGTAAATGCCTATCAAATGGCCAGACTGCGATCCTGATAGCGCTTATACAACTACCGTTAAATAGAAAACGAGGTGAGTACTTCAGTGCGTCGAATGCAAGTCATCATAAGTGCCGTGCTGATGCTATCCGTAATGGCGGTGTTTATTTGGGGTCGAAGCTATTGGGTGCCAGTGATGCGTAAGGTAGTGGGTGATAGAACCACGGCGGACGTTATCGAACAGTACGGTGTAGAGTCCCGTCTTCGTCTGGGCAGGTATTTTAGTGCGGCGGGAATCCAGTATCCGCCCGAGTCAGTAACTTTTCTGGCGGTAAAAGAGACTGCTGTGATGGAGGTGTGGGTGAGGTCTGATACAGCACCGGTTTTTATCCATGCTTATCCAGTTAAGGGTTTGAGTGGTGGTCCGGGGCCAAAGCTACGAGAGGGTGATCGACAAGTACCGGAGGGAATGTACAGCATTGCAGGCTTTAATCCGAACAGCAGTTTCCATCTGTCTATGAAGCTTGACTACCCTAATGCGTTTGATCTTAAGCACGCGAAAATTGAAGGGCGGGATGAGCCTGGTAGCAATATTTTTATACATGGCAAGTCATCCTCTGTTGGATGTCTGGCGATGGGGGACTCTGCAATAGAAGAGCTCTATGTCCTTGTACATGATATTGGCAGCTCGAATGTTGAAGTTGTTATTGCACCGAGTGATCCACGGCAAGTGAAATTGTCACCGAATCCGGACCTGTCATGGGTCGGGCCGTTGTATACAGAAATTACGAATACGTTTTCCCGGTATATACGATAGTGAAAGCTGTATTTGTCGATCATAGTAGTTGGAGCTTATATGCGTCGGTTTCAGTAGAGGGCTTGAGTGGATTGACGTACTAGGCATCCCTCGCTGACGCTGGCGGGTTTGTTGTCGGGCTTTGTTGCTCGCGTCACGTGTTGAGGTCGGTGGTGACTGATGGTTTAATGCCTCTAACTACTTGAGGGCCGATCTTATGAATGGCGATATGGAACAAATATACCCGCGACCACTGTCGGGCGCGCAGGTAGCGGTGCTGCCACCGGCGCTGGTGCCCGGCAGAGAACCGTTAGTCGGTAAGTTGGTTACGCTTGAGCCGCAGCATGCCGCTATGCATGCGGCAGAATTATTTGAAGCTGGCCATGGCTCAGAGGAAGCGCTTCGTATCTGGGATTATCTGACCTATGGCCCGTGGCCTGATGTCAGTAGTTATGAGGCCACCTTGAGAGCGCAGTCTTCAAGTTTTGATCCGGTGTTTTATACCATCCGTTCTAATGAATCCAATCGTGCCTGTGGCCAAGCCAGCTTTTTAGATATCAATGCACAAAATGGTGTGATTGAAATAGGGCATATATGGTTTAGTCCGGAGCTGCAAAAAACAGCAGCAGGGACAGAAGTGCTTTATTTATTGCTTTGTCATGCTATGGATGATCTTGGTTATCGTCGGATGCAATGGCGTTGCAATTCGTTGAATGAAAAGTCCAGAAACGCGGCAAGAAGGCTGGGTTTTCGTTTTGAGGGGATTTTTTATAATCATCTCATCTTTAAAGGCAAAAACCGGGATACGGCCTGGTACTCAATTCTGGGTGATGAGTGGCCGCAAGTGAAAGGAATTATCAACAGTTGGCTTGCACCTGAGAATTTTTCCGAAGACCGTTCTCCCAAGACCTCTTTAACAGAGCTGATGAGTCATCGATCTCAAGGGGGCTAGTGTACTGGAACAAATAGATTGCCCATATGAGTCAATCAATCAAATAGCTGCGGCGACTCGGCCGGTCAGCTTTTCCGGCGCTGTTACGTGCTTTGGACCAAGTCATTTGCTGCTTGTAAGAAGGCGATAATTAAAGCATGGGTGTTATTCGACAGTGCCGATCGCTCTGGTTGGAATGCGGTACCGATAAAAAATGGATGATCGGCGAGCTCGACAATTCTGGGGTCGCCGTCAGAATTAAAGCCAGAGAATGTCATGTCGGTATTGTCGAATACGGATAAATATTCCGCATTAACGCCAAAGCCGCAATTGTATTGCTCTTCTATCAATTCTGACTTGATAATCGAATAGACCTGGCTGGGTTTGTTGATCTTTATCGTGCCTGGTTTCTCGCGTAAAGCGCAAAACATAGCGTTGATAAGGGGCATGCTGGTGTCAGGATTGTCTTCTGCGCTGTCGGCATCCGTATGGCCGAGAGCATTTTGCGCATACTCAAGCACCGCGTGCTGATAGCCACCACAAGTACCAAGAAACGGAGTCTTGCTTTGCCGTGCATATTTGATGGCTGATATAACTTTCGCAGTAGCTTCATAGGGGCTGTTGGGTACACACCATAGACCGTTGTAATTCGAAAGAGCTTTCAGATTTATTTCGGTGGAATGAATCCAGTCTGCGTGGTAGTCAATCGAAAGACTTTCTGCTGCAAGCTGTAGTGCTTTGGGTATAGCACGATGGGCTATGACGTCTTCTGAAAAATCCCCGAGCAGTGCTATTTTTGTTGCCATATTTATTCTCCCAACGAAAAACGGCGGCACAAAAAGCGCCGCCGTTCAGGTTACTACTATTGAAGCGAGGAGTCTTCGCAGTAGCAGAGATTCTGCCGCGCTGACTCCTGGATGGCTACTTGGGAAGTGAGCCTTCAATGCCTTTCACGTACCAGTCCATAGAGACCAGGGTAGGAAAGTCTTTAAGGTGTTTTTCACCTGCAGCACAATCTTCGGCCAGCTCACCGTCTTGCTTGTAGATCGGGCACGGCAGCGCGTGGCGCTCACCGCTGCGCAGGGCAGCTTCAAGTGCCATGGCTTCCGCTTTAAGTTCATCAGACATGTTGCCGTAATCTGCCATTTCGACCATGCCGACACCATTGCCCTGGCCGTCTTTTGAAAGACCCCACCAGGTATCAGACTGGCTCCATGAGCCGTCCATCACAGCGGCCACACGATCAACGTAGTAGCTGTCCCAGTTATCTACAATAGATACCAGGTGGCTGGTGTCACCAAAGCGCGACATATTTGAAGCCTGGCCGAATGCATAAACGCCTTCGTTCTTCTCAGCAATTGCCATGGCAGCAGGGCTATCTGTGTGCTGAACAATGATATCTGCACCCGCATCGACAAATGCCTGGGCAGCTTCTGCTTCTTTGGCAGGGTCAAACCAGGTAAATACCCATTTAACGTCTACGACTGCATCCGGGTTGTGCTTTGCCAGTTCAGTTTGAAAAGCGTTGATACCGCGAACTACCTCAGGAATAGGAAAAGAGGCGATGTAGCCGATCTTGTTGGTCTTGGTGGTTTTTGCGGCAATCAAACCTTGTACGGCACGGCCTTCATAAAAGCGTGCAGAGAAAGTAGATACGTTGTCTGTATCGCGCTTGAAGCCGGTGGCATGTTCGAATTTAACATCCGGGTATTGCGCGGCGACTTCATTGGTCGGGTCCATGAAACCGAATGATGTGGTGAAGATGATGTCATGGCCGGTCTCTGCCAACTGGGTGATTGACTTAACTGCTTCTGCACCCTCTGGTACGTTTTCAAGGTAGGTGGTTTCAACCTTGTCGCCAAATTCTTTTTCGATAGCCAATCGACCGATATCGTGCCGATAGGTCCATCCTAAATCCCCGATCGGGCCAACGTAGACAAAGCCTACTTTGGTTTTGTCAGCATGGGCGACGCCTGTGGTCAGAGCGGCTGCTAAAAGTGAAGCAGTTACGGCGGTTAAAATTCTCTTCATCGGTGATCTCAGTTTTCGACCCGGTGCGTTCGGGCGGTGGTTGAATGGTGATTTTTGACTAATTGCCAGCAATAATGGCTGTCATAGATACTAATTTTTTTATTGGGGCGGTGGCTGAATCCGAAGTAACGTTGGTGCTGATCGAATTGCCCATCGACATGGATATTATGCAATATATTCTAGCGAGGAGCACCTTCGAAAGTTGTGCGATTCACATATAACTTGTCTGTTCGTGACCCATTCGCCCTGGATTGCATGCGCCTGTTGTCTATAGCAGTTCCCTGATCTGATCAAGCAATCCAGTGTTTACCTGACGCGGCCCGGTATCGCCGCGATTGTTGTGCCTTCTCTGGCCTGGAAGTCGAACGCCCTCAAGACCGGAAAGCCGGCTAAAGAATGTTTCGCAATGCGCTTCCCAGTTGTCACCGGCGATAACCTTCGGGGACATTGCCATCAGCAATTCACCGCCACGGGCGGGGCCGCCATCGTTGTTGTCATTCTGTGCGGCTTCAAAGCTGAACTGTTCATTGATAAGACCGGCAGCCAGTAACTCCACCATGGTCGCGATTGCCGAACCTTTATGGCCACCGAAAGGCAGAAGCACGCCACCCTCTGCGATCATTTTAGGATCAGTCGTGGGGTTGCCTTCACTGTCCAGGCCTGTGCCGGGGGGCACTTCATGGCCATCTCTGGCTGCGATCTGGATATCGCCCAGTGCTCTTGCTGATGTGGCCATATCAAATACCCATGGCGTCTTGCCGGGGCGCGGCCATGCGACTGAAATCGGGTTGGTGCCGAACAATGCTTTAGTCGCCCCCGCCGGTGCCACTTTCGGTTTTGCCACAGTGAACGCTAAGCCTACCAATCCGTGCTCAGCGAGTTTTTCTGTCTCTGGCCACAGAGCGGCAAAGTGATAGGTATTAACTATTGGCATCAGGGCGATGCCAAAAGTATTGGCAGCCTCTGCAAGTGCCGGTACGCCACGTTCAATAGCCAGTGGAGTGAAGCCGCCGTCGCCCTGCATACGGATAACTGCTGGAGTAACCGTTTCAGCTGTCGGGTTGGCTTTGCCGTTCACTTTGCCACTGCGAAGGGCGCTGATATAACCCGGTATTCTGAACATTCCGTGTGATTCTGAACCATCGCGTTCAGCGGTGCTTACTGTGGTAGCAATGGATAAGGCGTTCGCCTCATCACAGCCGTTTGCGAGCAGTGCTTTATAGGCGAGGTCGTGAATGTCTAGCACGGTGATATCGGTAGTGTCTGCCATCAGTAGCTCCAAAGGTGTTTTACGTATTATACGCGTGTTTGTTGTGTCGCTAGCAGTAACCCGAGATGTCAGCGAGCGGGGTGTTCTGCTGTGAAACTAATTGACCTGGTTGTCAGCTCGAACAGTATTGCTGTGGTGTGTCGGCGGTTTGCTGGTGAGGTTGCTTGCCACTCGCTGACGCGTCGGGTTTCCTGATGTGTCGAGCAACGCCCGCATAAATCGAGTGCCACCGACATCGTAGGGGGTATAAGCTGAAAGTGGCTGTGCAAGAATTCCAAATACGTTAGATGTTTCCGAATAACAGCAGCCAACTACAAACCCGCCAGCGTTAGCGAGGGATACCCAGTACGTAAAGTCACTCACGTATGCCTGACAGCACCATCTCCATCAACGCAAGGGACATGACTGAGCGGCTTGACGAGCTAGACATCCCTCGCTCACGCTGGCGGGTTTGTTGATCGGGAGCTAGGAGGCTGTCCGAGAATTAGGATCTACTGCGGTCGCGATCTT
>CALGJU010000208.1 GCA_937928685.1 uncultured Granulosicoccaceae bacterium | reverse complement strand
TGCAAAGACAGACCCATGCACCTGAACTATATTACGAATACTTAGCGGGTCTTGCAGACGACGCGCATTCGTTAAGTCATTTAACGCCGACCCGTCTAGCAACGCCTTAATATCATCCGCTGATGCTAACTGGCCCGGCTGCTCTCGAGTCTGTAGTACATCTGCATCAAGCGGAGATAAGTTGCCACGATACCCTTCAAGCGTTAGCGCTGCGGCAAGCTGTGCATTGTGCCACAAGGTTTTCGCTGCAAACTGGCCAACACCTGCCAAACCACTAGTGAAACTTGAATGGCTCACCAGTGCCAGCCCATCTCGCGGACCAAGCAGTAGTTTTGCTATTCCGGCATCACTAAGTGCTACCGCTGCATCTTTTTCTGTATCTAAAAACCTGCCTTCACCAATGAGCGCCAACCCCATACTGCCACCCCATAGAAGGTCTGCAGCGCCTACCGAGGCAGTCTCACCAACATGCGGCGTTAGATTGGCATTGAGGCATTGTTGCAAGTGAACTGCTATTGCAGGACTGGCACCAGAAGCACCACTTAGCAGTGAATTTAAACGTACCACCATCGCAGCGCGCACTGCGTGTCGATCCAGTGGTTTGCCTAACGCATGTGCGCGGCCTCTGACTGTCTTTATCGCAAACTCGTTGATCACTTCATCAGTCAGTGTCACGGTGACTTGCGGGCCCAAAGCTGTGGTTACTCCGTATACTCGCTTGCCTGAACGGGCGGCATCCAGTATCAGCTCATTGGTTTGAGACATTCGCTCCAGGGCTTTTTGATCTATGTTTACTTGTGCTCCCAGAGCAATGGACTGGAGTGTCTCGATGGATAGATCTGATCCGGTCAGTCGGGTGATGTGGTTTTGTTTCTGGTCTTGCACGTTGGTACGCCTGCTCGTTATAGCATAGCGCTAGTCTAACTTTTATTTTGCGTTTGCGCTCTGCATGCTGTGCGGCGGTTGTCTTGAGCAGCTTATCGACTATTGGGAAACCCGACGCGCGAGCGAGCGGATCAAGTCAAATGCGTCTTCCGAATACACTATCGATTTCCTACAGCTTATCTATTCGCTCACAATTCCGATCACTCCCAAACCTATCCCCCACCCCTGAACAAAACACTCTCTACCCAAACAAAGGTTTCAACGCCTTATAGCTCTGTTGATATCTTTCGTACTGATGATCCAGTTGATCCGCTATTGCACCGGTCGGTTCTATAGTCTGCTCTATTGCAGGCGTACTGCATACCGATATCGGATCACTTTTTTCTGCCGCGATGAGCCCCAGCCTGGCCGCTCCAAGACTCGCCCCGAAATCACCATCTACCGTTTTATGCAACGGTATCTTTAAGGTCGAAGCCATCATCTGAATCCAATATTCAGATTTTGATCCACCCCCTATGGCAAATGCAGAGCTCAACGTAGTGCCTGATGAAGCAAGTGCGTTTTGACTATCACGAAATGCAAAACACACGCCTTGTAAAACGGCACGGGTCATTGTCTCTGTTGTCGTGTTGTGCGAAAGGCCAATAAATACTCCTCTGGCATCTGCATCGTTATGCGGTGTGCGTTCACCCCCTAAATAAGGCAGAAACAAAACGTCTGTCGGCTCAACTGGTGTACCTTCCAGTGGTGCTGTTAAATCCGCTGCAGATTGACCAGTGACTGATGCCAGCCAGTTAAGTGAGTCTGTTGCAGCGAGCATCACACCCATTTGATGCCATGTATTCGGAATAGCATGGCAAAAGGTATGAACAGCACTATCAGCTTTAGGGCGATAACTTTCGTTCGATGCAAAAAGTACCCCTGATGTACCTAGTGACACAAATGCACTACCTGGGGCTACTACTCCCATTCCACAGGCGGAAGCAGCGTTGTCACCTGCGCCACCGGCAACGACGACACTGTTTGATAGACCAAAACGGCTGGCGAGCTCACCTCTTAAGGTACCTGAAACATCTGAACCTTCAACCAGTCTGGGCATGTGTGATAAGTCCATACCGCAGGCGGCCAGTAATTCTTCTGACCAATCCCGTGTGCCTACATCAAGCCAACCGGTACCAGCTGCGTCTGACATCTCTGATACGTGTTCACCGGTAAGCCATAATCGCAGGTAGTCTTTTGGCAATAACACCTTATGCGTTTTGCTGAACAGTTCAGGCTCGTGCTTTGCTACCCATGCAAGCTTCGGTGCGGTAAAACCCGGAAACAGAATATTCCCGCACACCGCTCGCGACTGTTGGGTATCGAGTGCTGCAGCTTCAACGGCGCTACGTGTGTCATTCCATAGAATGCAGGGTCGTAGCACTTTATCTGATTGATCCAGCAGTGTCGCACCATGCATATGGCCAGACAATCCAATACCACGCACCGCTGCAAGCTCAGACGCATGCGATTCCTTTAATTGCGTGAACGTGCTTTCAACACCCGCTATCCAGTCAGAGGGGTGTTGCTCTGACCAACCATCATGCGGCCGGTGAACCTCCATTGCGGCACTGGCACTCGAGACAATTTTTTGATTGTCATCCATCAATACGGTTTTGACACTGGAAGTGCCAAGATCGATACCGAGATACATAGCTTATTGTCCTGATAGAAAGTCTGTTGAGTCTAATGAGCCGATCAATGCATCGACGATTTACTCTGGAGGATACCAGTAACTAACGTGTTCATCGCCACGGGTGATCACGACAAATTGATTAGCAAACACGCGATACGCCGCGCTCCATTCACCATCCGGCCATTGCACACGAACGGTCGCACGCTCCGCCACCCCCAGACCTGCGTGAATAAAACCGACTTTGCCCGATGCATGCCCACCACCAATACTGACTCTGCGAGTCTGCACCACATTGCCGGTCTTTATTGACATACGCGCACCGACCGCATGCCGGTTACCATTTTTTTGATTTAATTCAATAGCGAGCCAGTTGCCTCCCGGCCGCGGACCAAACTCACTTTTAAAGCCGGTATGACGAAATAAACTCACCGGCCCTGCTCGATTCACCACCAGAATATCAAGCAATCCATCGACATTAAAATCTGCCACGGTAGCGCCACGACCGCGACGATCAAGCGCAATACCGGCTGTATCTCCCTGCTCCGAAAATTGACCATCGTGATTTCCGAGTAGAAGATTATCCGGGTCATAGGCTGCAAAGTCTTTCATTCTTTCGACATTGCCTTTGGTGATGAACAGATCAAGCAAGGTGTCGTTGTTGACGTCAGCAAACTCTGCATGCCACCCGGTAGAAGGTTTGAGATCTTCCCCGGTGTAAGGCCGATGTGCTGTGGCACCACGGGCGAAGGCAATGTCTTCATAGACCGGGCGGTTTTCCTCTACGGCTTGCTGCACATCAACGGTTTGTATTTTCGTATCCCCCATGGAAGTTAACGCATACTCAGGAAAGCCATC
>CALGJU010000207.1 GCA_937928685.1 uncultured Granulosicoccaceae bacterium | reverse complement strand
ATTGGTGAGCCGTCACCAATTGTCGCCAGCATCGATAATCCAAACAGGGTTAATGCAAAGTATTCGGGCGGTGAAAACTGATAGGCGGCACGGGCGAGTAGCGGTGCTGCCAGCATTAAGCACATCACACTAAGTACACCGCCGACGGTCGATGATATAACTGCCAGGCCAAGCGCTCTTCCTGCTTCCCCGCGTTTTGCCAATGGATAACCGTCGAGACAGGTAGTTGCACTGGCTGAAGTGCCGGGGGTATTGATGAGTATGGCTGTTATCGCACCGGCAAAAGTCGCTGCGCAATAGATAGCGGTAAGAACGGCGATGGCCGGAATGGCTTCCATGGTCAAGGTGAATGGCAGTAACAGTGCGGCACCGGTGGTGGCGTTTAAACCCGGTAGTGCCCCTATGACCACACCACCCAGAGTTGCTATGACCAGTAAAATAAGTAAAGACGGATCCGCCAGTGCCAGCAAGCCTTGAAGCATTGGTTCCATCGCTTACCCGTACCACATCGTGGTTAACCACCCGCGCGGGAACCGAATTTTGAATATCTGATCGAAAAGAAGGAACACAATGAGCGGGATGACAAAGCCCACCAATGCCAGGTATGCCGGTCTGCGTTCACCCCAGTAGATGCTTAAACAAACGGCAAACAGTGCCAGTGCTAAAAACAAATCGATCGAGCACACTGCGATAAATAAAACCATCAACAGCAGGCTGCCAGATGTTTTTGAGCCCATTGGCTCCACAACCCGTACTGGATCGCGCCACACCATATAGACGGTCATTAATATGATGCTGGCACATACCAATTGTGGGAATTCGGAAGGCTGAATGCCGCGTTTTAAAATTGGCGGCATTTTTTCAAATGACAAGCTTAGCCAGATCGCGGCTGCGCAAAAGCCTATAATCAGAAACGCTATTAGCCACGATTCTCGGCTGCGGTGCACTGATGAGTCAGACATTATTTATTATCGTAAGCAACAAAAAAAAGGCAACTTTCAATCCCTGAAAGTCGCCACCCCACGCTACATGGATCAAACTGCTAAACAAGTCGCTATTCAATGAAGCCCAGTTCTTTTAGTGCTGCGCCCATATCGTTTACTGTGGTTTCAATCTGCGGACCCCATACATCACTACCGGCAACTGAAGTTGAGTCAAGTCCTACAGAAGTCAGAAAGCCCTGATAAACAGTATGGTTCATTGATTTGATTAAAGCGGCTTCAAGCTTCTCTGCCACTTCCGGTGGAGTGTCTTTATGCACTGCAAAGCCACGAACGGTAGAGAAGCTCACCGGGATACCAAGTTCCTTTGCAGTGGGCACGTCGCCTATCTTTGCCATTCGCTGATCGGCAAGCACAACGGTCGGGCAGATCTCACCCGCTTCAATTTGAGCACTTGCTTCTGCGAGGTTCAGCACTGCTGCGTCAACCGCCCCGGCAACCAGTTGGGTAGCCAGTTCACCACCCCCGTCAAAGGGCAGCATTTTTGGTGTTTCCAGTCCGCCTTTTTTAGCGAACATAAATGCAGAAACATCATCAATGTTACCAAGGTGGGTGACACCGTAGGTGATTGGAGCTTCTTTTTGTTTTGCTATGAAATCGTTGGCGTCCGCATAGTTGCCGCATTTGGTCATGAGTATCTGCGGGTCATCGGTACCACGGGCCAAAGGTCGAAGTTCATCGATAAGCATTCCGCCCTTACCTTTTGCCATCACGGCTGCATGGCCGACTGTGAACGTTAGTATGGTATAGCCATCGGCTGGAACAGTTTTATAGTACTCAAGTGCTCCGGCACCACCACCGCCTTTTTTGTTGACGATGATCATGTCCTGTTTCAACTCACGCCGCGCCCGCAGCATCATCATACGGGTGGTAACGTCAGTACCACCACCCGCACCGGCATGGGTGACCACTTCAATGGCCTTTGACGGAAAGTCTTCAGCAGAGACGAGTTGAGTTGTAGCAAGCAAAGCCACAGACGCAAGGCCTGCAACAATCGCAGAGCGACCTTTTGCGATATTCATGATTCCTCCTCCAAGGTTCAGTCACTTGATGTGATCTGAGTGGGTTATCTAGCCAGCTTTTTGATGTGTCTGTCAAGGGTATTTGGTATACCAAGAATGCTATGCTGTCCGTCACCACACACGAAAGTGCCGTAGGTGATTGATATATAGGTATTATCTCTCGAATTTATTTTAACCAAATTCCAAAAATCCAGATCAGAGCGTTTGCACAGGAAAATTATATGAAACATTCAATTGCTGTCGTCACGGGGGGAGCGCAAGGGATTGGGCTGGCGGTCGTTCGCAAGCTGATCGAACAGGGGAGTCGTGTTGCCAGTTGGGATGTCGATGCATTAAACACAGAAGCTATGGCCGAATTCGGCGATAAAGCAATAGCAATAAATTGCAATATCACTGACCTTGCGTCAGTGGAAGCAGCCCATGCTGAAACCTGCAAGCAACTTGGTGTGCCGTCAATATTGGTTAATAGCGCCGGTATTGCTGGCCCCAACCTCACCGTTGAGGACTACGATGTTAACGAGTGGCGCAAAGTGATAGACATCAATCTGACGGGTACCTTTATCGTCAACAAAGTTTGTGTGAGTGGTATGAAGCAAGAGGGCTATGGCCGCATAGTAAATATCGCGTCTGTAGCGGGTAAAGAAGGTAATCCGAATGCATCGGCTTATTCTGCGTCCAAGGCTGCAGTAATCGGTCTGACAAAATCATTGGGCAAGGAATTAGCGGATTATGATATCGCTGTTAATTGCGTGACACCGGCGGCTGCACGCACCCGTATATTCGATCAGATGAGTCAGGAACACATTGACTACATGTTGTCAAAAATACCCCGCGGCCGTTTTTTAGAAGTAGAAGAAGCGGCGAATATGATTGCCTGGGTTGTGTCACCTGAGAACTCTTTTACCACAGGTGCAGTATTTGATCTTTCTGGTGGTAGGGCGACTTACTAGTGCGGCAGGTTTAGCGGGTAGCGAAAATGCTGTGAGATATATGGCAAGCGGGCTATTAAAATTAGACACTTTGATTGATTGACTCATATGGGCAATCTATTTATTCCAGTACACTAGATAGCCTGTTGTCGCTTTTCAGGGCGGGCTATCGTGTTCATGGGGTAGGAGCTCCGCGCAACATATATGTATTCGAGCACGACAGAAAACGCCCATGGACACGATAGGTGTGCCCTCAGTATTTACAGCACTAGTTTATATGGTAATTACCACAAGCTAGTCCAGCAAACCGATAGTTTTCATGAATGCCAGATGTGACTCCAAAGCTTCTTTAGCTAGAGGCGATTTACTGGCCGCTTCATTCCAGGCTTCTACAGCCATCGCACGAAGCGCATCACGGCTGTCCTGTGGCCAGTCAACCACAGTGATATCATCACTGGCGTTGTGCTCAGCAACCAGCTTTCTGTCACCAATGTCTGATGCTCGCATCATCGATGCTGTCATAGCCGTGTACCATACATCAAGTGTTTCCTGGTCAGCTTCACTAAGCTTTTCAAAAGCCGCTTTGTTCATCACTACCTGCAATACCGCCATGGAATGTATGCCAGGGTAAATCGGGTACTTGGCGACTTTGTGCATGCCTGACGTATCGTTGTTCACGTAGGATGACGCATCTGCAGCTTCGACCAGGCCTTTTTCTAATGAGGTGTAAACTTCAGAGAATGGCAATGACACCGGCGCCGCACCTGCTCTGCGGAATACATCTGAGGCCATGCCTTCAGGCGAGCGCACCTTAACGCCTTTCATGTCGTCGATAGTCAAAATTGGTTTAGTTGAAACAAACGCCTCACGTGTATACGGGCCACAACCAATGACGTGGGTTTTCCCTCCAGTGTATTTATCATACAGTTTCTGCAACATTTCCTTTCCGCCACCGTACTGACAGTAGGTTTGCATCTGATCAACAGTATCGTATCCCGCTATTAAGTCACCCATAATCGAAAATGCCTGGTCTCGACCGGCGAAATACGATATAGCATTTAAGTCACCACTAAGGATACCGTTGGCAACGGCATCAATGGTTTCACGGTAGGGCACCACTGCCTGAGTAGGGAGTATCTCCATCTTAACGCCGTCTTCACCAGTCATACGATTGAACTTCTCTACCCACACCTGGTAGAACTGCATTGCCCAATCACCAGATTTAGAGCTGGCTTGAAACTTTAAGGTCTGGGCTGCATACACAGTAGTTGCTGGCAGGGTTAAAGATAACCCTGCAGCCAATATGCCTGCCATAATCATCGATTTATTCATAGAATTTTCCTCGTTTGTTATTCAGTGTTAGCCAAATCCATCCGCCAAAACAAACATTAAGTACATGATTGCGGCGCCCAATAACAGGCCTGCGATCCAAGTCCATGGTCCATAGTAACTGACCGGGTCATGTCGTCCCGATTGTTCCGACATAGTAAACTCCTTTAGTGTTCCAATTTGATGCTAGCTGATGTAGTTCGCAACAGGCAAGCGTTAAATTCGATAAATAAAATTTTGTTTCCGTGTAATACTACTGCTTAGGAAGGCCGATTTTACATTGATACGAATCAGCGATCACTTAACTCGTGACGATGACTAGTTCGATTGAATGCAGCGCCAACACACGGGGAAAACATCATTCAATGACCATTCAATCAGTGCCTTCAAGTAACATGTTGTCAATGTCTGAAGACAACGTTGGTGTCAATGATCGCTTTAAATTCATCGACACAATAAGCCGTTTTAGTGGCCTCGCCGTTGCACAGCTCTATATTCTTTGTGCGTTTGTTACGGTTTATGAGGTTATTGCTCGATACGTTTTTAACAAACCGACAACCTGGGCATTTGAGATTGTCATGGTTCTGTGTGCAACCGCCTGGACGCTTTCAGCAGGCTACGTCACGCTTAAGAACCGCCACATAGGCATCACCGTTTTTTATCTGATGGGCAATGACAGAGTCCGTTGGTGGCTGGATGTTTTTGCTTTTGTTATAGGGATTGTGGCACTTACGCTCTTTATTGACGATACATTAAAGCGATCACTCCATTCTATTAGCCTGATTGAGCGCTCAGGGTCTGCATTTAATTCACCACAACCGATGATGCTGAAGACTGTATTAGTGTTGGGTGCGCTCATGTATCTGATGCAGTTGCTGGTGAATATGTGGCGTCACTTTACCGGTCGGTTCATGAAGACAGTGGTGATGGCCATAGCTGCCTTGATCCTGATCCGTCTGACAATGACTGTCATGATTCAGTTTGACATTCTTCCGGATATCGCTAACTCCATTAGTGGTCTCTACAGTGCCGTGGGAGAAAAAATTAATCCTCAGAATTTTGTCGATGCCCAGTCCTATGATCTGGGTACCGTCAGTCTGGTGATGGTGTTATGTCTGTTTGCACTGATGATGACAGGCATGCCGTTGGGTATCGTCACCTTGTTTGTTTCTATCATGACGGCGCTGTTCTTTTTTGGTGGTAACGGTTTGTATCTGGTCTCTACCAACGCGGTCGGTCTTCTGGAAAGTTATCCATTGGTGGCCGTACCGTTGTTTGTATTGATGTCCTCAATTCTTGAAAAAGCTGGTGTGGCCGAAGATCTGTTTGATGCGATGTCGCTTTTTGCTGGCAACCTTCGCGGTGGTGTTGCCGTACAGACAGTCGCGGTGGCGGTGGTGCTGGCGGCCATGTCCGGAGTGATGGGGGGAGAAATCGTGATGTTGGGGTTAGTGGCATTGCCGCAAATGCTAAGGCTCGGCTATAACGATAAAATTGCGATCGGTGTTATCTGTGCCTCTGGTGTTCTGGCTACGTTAATACCACCCAGTATTATCATGATCGTATATGGCTTATCTGCAAGCGTGGCTATCGGTGATCTGTTCCTCGCCGGTGCAGTGCCTGGTCTTATGCTCGCGTGTTTCTATGCGCTGTTTGTTATTGCACGGTGTTATATCAATCCCTCTCTTGCGCCAACTGCTGCAGAAGTCGCTGCTATAAAAGGCAGTGAGAGTAAGATGACCGGGGAGAAAAAGCTGGCCGTCATACTATGTCTGGTGTTGATCGCCTCAGTCATGGGCTCAATCTACGCAGGTATTGCATCGGTGACGGAAGCCGCAGCTGTGGGTGTGTTCGGTTCTATTGTCGTCGCATTGATTCGTAATCGATTTAACTGGACGCTGTTACAACAAGCCATGGCAGGAACCATGTCAACTGTCGGTACCATCATCTGGTTGATTCTTGGGGCAGTGGCGTTTGTCGGTATTTATAATCTAATCGGTGGCGCCGGCTTTATGCGCTCTTTGTTTGCAGATTTAGGTTTACCGCCTCTCGGTATAATCTTTGTAATGATGGGCATCCTGGTCATTCTCGGTACGTTTATGGAATGGATTGCGATTGTCTTCATCACCGTACCAGTGTTTGCTCCGGTGATTCGAGATCTGGCACCGGCGCTGGGCATGGATCCAGATTGGGCTGCGGTGTGGTTTGGCGTTTTGTTCGTCATGAATATGCAGATCTACTTTTTATCACCTCCGTTTGGGCCTGCCTGTTTTTGGCTTAAATCAGTAGCGCCGGCCAACATACCTCTGTCACGTATTTTCGCCGCCGTATTACCCTTTATTGTATTGCAGATTATCGGTGTTGCTCTGGTCATCATGTTTCCAGAAATTGCACTGTTCCTGCCTCGTGCTCTTGGTGACTAACTGGCAATGATATGGCGCTCGGAGGATTGGGTTGTGACAGATACAACCCAATCGACAACCGGTATTCACTTAGAGTACGCGAGACACTGAATTTTCAAGCAATAACGCGAATGTTTGATCAGGTTAATACTACATACGAAGGATGAAACCTGATCGGGAGCGTGGCGTTAAATTCCAACCCTTTTTTTCAACCTACGTATTGGTTCGAGCTAGAGGAGGTGATTTGCTACTCTGGCACGATTAAACAGACTCACTGGCGGAATGTTGTCACCGAAATGAAGTTTCTATAAAATCGGTGGGACAGCTCAGAACAGATAAAGGTGCAGTTTACAAAATATTATTCTGCAGCATGTTGGTTGTATCTGATTCGAATGACACAAAGTACTGCAAACGTAAGTGAGAGTTACTGTTGAAATTACATCAGCTGGACAATCAAATCTCTGACTTGGTTGAACGCCAGGTGCCTGGACATTCTCTGGAGCAAATGTTCTACACGGATCCGGACATTTTCGAGCACGATATGCACCGCGTTGTGTTTAACCAGTGGTTGTTAATTGATCATGAATCACGAATCGCCAATCGTGGAGATTTTTTTATCGTCGACGTGGCGGGTGATGAAATTATTATCGTCCGGGAAAACGATGACAAAATCAATGGCTTCTACAATACTTGCCGCCACCGCGGAAGCAAAGTCTGCCTGAACAAAGAAGGCAATAAAAAATCCTTTGTGTGTCCCTATCATGCCTGGTGCTATAACCTGGACGGCAGCTTGAGAGGTGCTCAGTTGATGGGCGCAGACTTTGACAAAAGCACTCACGGGCTGCATGAATGCCATCTCAATATATATGAAGGGCTGATCTTTATTTGTCTGGCCGACGGGTCACCTCCGAACTTTGACGAACAAGTCAATCGAATGCAACCTTTCATGGACTTGCACGATTTAGCAAATGCAAAGGTTGCACACCGTTATTCCTGGCGCTTGCAATGCAATTGGAAATTGGTGATCGAAAATTTCATCGAGTGCTATCACTGTTTGCCCTCGCACCCGGAATTATCCAGTGTTCACTCAAAGGCGAAGTATAAGGCTTTTGGGTCTGGTGCAGCTTCAGCCATGCCAGAAGCAATGGCAGAATTTGAACCCGAACTTCAAGCATGGCGTAAACAAGCTAGCTCCCTCGGATACACAATAGACATGTGGGGTGATGACGAGAATTCCGGCTCATTGCAAGGAGCACAGCGTCTACCGATTAACTTCGCAGAGGGTACTCTTAGCGAAACCCGTGACGGTAAACTCGCTTCAACCTTGATGGGTAAATTTTCAGCGTGTGACGGTGGCACAACCGCTGTGTCGTTTAACCCGTTAAGCACGCTTCTTATGCCCAACGACTACGCCATGATCTTCCGTTTTACGCCTATATCCGCCGAAGTGTGTGACGTCGAAATTGTATGGTTGGTTGACAAAGAGGCACAAGAAGGAATCGACTATAACAAAGAGAATCTATCCTGGCTCTGGTATCAAACCACGGTTCAAGATGGTGAGATTACAGAAAACAACCAAGCGGGCGTTCGCTCTCGTCGCTATAAGCCTGGACCATACTCGCAGCACGAAGCATCCAACAATACCTTTTTGAAATGGTATTTACGATTGATCGGGTAGAGTTAGAAGGACAGTCATCGAAGTTAGAAGTTAGAAGGACAGGCTTCTTTAAGAATGCTCGTTATAGGAAAAGGATTCTCGTTGTAGGGACAGGCATCGTTGCAGCTATATGGACAGACATTAAAAAAAAGAAAATCGTGACGACTTTCACGTTGTAATGATGCTGAACGGAGGTAGTGTTTACATCGAATTTAGCTGTAGATGTAATTGCTGTGACTAAGCCACGAAAACACCAAATCTCCCTTGATGCCACTCCGTTCTATCATATTTATTGTCGTTGCGTCAGGCGCGCGTTTTTAAGCGGAAAAGATCCGTATTCCGGGCAATGCTACGAGCATCGTCGCCAGTCTATAGAGAATGATTTGATTCGTCTGGGTTCTATCTTTTTTGTTGATGTGGCGGCGTTCGCCATTCTTCACAATCACTACCATCTGGTACTGCACGTCAACGTAGGGTGTTGCGAAGCTGCGACCCCTTTAGAGATTGCAAAACGGTGGCACCAACTATTTTCAGGTACTGATGTTACTCAGAGGTTTGTTAATGGAGAATATATCGAGCCACACGAAGCACAACAGCTGGATACGTTAATAGATTTATGGAGACATAGGCT